>JABFXC010000054.1 GCA_013361935.1 Gemmatimonadaceae bacterium | reverse complement strand
GTACGCCGCCCCCGCGCCCGCACTCAGTTCGGGAGGGAACGATGTCGACGGCGAATGACTGCGGTGCCTGCCCCGTCGCCGAGATGGGTCGGCGCGCCTTTTTGCGCAACGCGGCGCTCGCCGCCGCGGCGACGATGGCCGCGATCGGGCTCGCGCCCGGGAGCGCCTTCGCCGAAGCGGTGCGCGCGGTCACGCCGCTGAGCGCCGCGGGCGCG
The DNA here is from genome assembly GCA_013361935.1 of Gemmatimonadaceae bacterium. Lineage (GTDB taxonomy): Bacteria > Gemmatimonadota > Gemmatimonadetes > Gemmatimonadales > Gemmatimonadaceae > JABFXC01. The sequence continues at coordinate 69,084 of JABFXC010000054.1, read as the reverse complement.
GGTGGCACCGACCGTGTGTACCGGATCCCGTCGGCGGACAGCGTCTCGATAGACCGGGGGAACGACGTCATCCTCGTCCGCTGGCAGGGGGTCGCCTACGCGTTCTCGCTGAAGTGTCCGCACCGCGGAACGCGGCTCGAGTGGCACGCCGACGAGAGCCGCGTCTTCTGCCCGAAGCACAAGGCGCGCTTCCGTCCCGACGGCGCGCACGACAGCGGCCGCCGCACGCGAAACCTCGACCGCTACGCCATCCGCCGCGAAGGCGCGACGCTGGTCGTGGCGCTCGACCGGGTGTATCGCGCGGACGCGGATGCGGCGGCGTGGACAGGGGCAACGGTGTCGGTCGACTGACGCCGGCTGCACGGTCCAGCTTGCGACGACGCGCCGCGGCGGCGTAGCTTACCCGGACAGAAGGGGAGTAGCTCCGCGGGCCACGAGCCCGCGCCGCTGGGTCGTCAACACTGCGCGGTGCAGCCGCGCACGGTCCAGCAGGTCGGCGTACCGAGCGAGACCTTCGCATGAGGACGGTGGTGCCACGTCCTCGCGCGAAGGCTCGCTCTTCGTGTTTCCGGCACCACCATCGGAGGCATGACAATGATCTCGACAACGAGAATCCCCGGGCACGATCCCGTCACGCACGGCGCCGCCGAAGGCCATCGATCCGCACCCGGCTGCACCGCGCTCGGCGTCGACTTCAGCTCCGCGTCGCTCGGCGCCGCCGCCTGGGCGACGCAGCACGTCGCCCCGCGAGCGGAGGCGGTCGCGGTGCACGTCGCTCCGCTCCCCGACCGCTGCCCGTACGAGGAGATCGACCACGCGGCGCGCGAGCACGCGGTGCGGCTGACGATACCGGCGGTGCGCGGCGGGCTCGATGGCTTCGCCGCGACGCTCCGGGCGGAAGCGACGGGTGCGATCGTGCGCGTCGGCGTCCCCTCGCGCGAGCTCGCGCGCGCCGCCACGGAGCTCGACGCCGGCCTCGTCGTGCTCGGCCGCAGCAAGCAGGCGGCGTGGGACTCGGGACACGAGACCGACATGGTCTGCCGCGTCGCGCGTCAGGCGACGTGCGACACGCTCGTCGTTCCCGAGGGAAACGTCGCGCGTCCGGAGCACGTCGTCGCCGCGGTGGACGATGGGCCCGACGCGACGCGAGTCGCCGAGCGTGCGCGAGCGATCGCCACGCAGCTCGACGTGCCGCTCACGCTGCTCCACGTCGTCCCCTCAGGGTCCCTCGCGCCGCAGCGCCTCCCGCTCGTCGCGCCCGGCGCGCGCCCGGTCGGCGCGACGGGGACGGTGGCTCCGGGGAGCGGCGCGCTGCGCGTGCACGTGATGGCGCGACGCTGGCTCGGCGAGCTGCTCGCGGACGGCGACGGCGACGCGCTTGCGGTGATGGGCGAGCCGGGACGCGAGATCCTTCGCAACGCGGCGCGGCTCGGCGCGGGGCTGCTGGTGCTCGGCAAGCGCGGCGCGGACTGCGCGCCTCACGGCAGCCTCGGCTCCGTCGCCCGGCACGTGCTGACGCGATCGCCCTGTCCGGTGCTCGCGGTGGAGTGCGCGTGAGCGAACCTGACGCGCATTCTCTTCGACTGCTGCTCGGCCGTGAATGACAGGGAGCCGTGGAGTTACGGGAGGTGCGTTTTGTGGTGAGCTATCGCTCCTGCGAACGCCTCCCCCGGCCTCCCCCACTCCCCGTCATAAAAGCGCCGAGCCCTCATCTGGCGCCCGTCTTGCGGCGGTCTCCGGCTGCCGGCGTGAGAGTTCCGATGCCGGCGGTACGCTGCGCGATTCACCAATCGCCAGGGAGAGCGACATGCGAATGGAAGAGGCTGGAACGAAATCGACGGGCACGCCGGATCGGAGCGTTCCGCTCGCGAGCGCGCGCGAAGGATCGTCCAATGAGCAGCGCGAAGCGCGGAACAGGGAGTTGATGCAGACCCTGGACGATGCCTGGAACGCGCAGGACCTGGCCACCTTCGAGCGCCGCCATCGGAATCACGTCGTGGTCCGCTGGCCGGGTCAACCGGAGACGCACGGCATCGAGGCGCACCGGCAGGAGGCGATCGACTTCTTCCGCGCGTTCCCGAACCAGCATCTCGACAATCGGCCCTACAAGGTGCTCATCGCCCAGGGCGACTGGACCTGCTCCGTCGCGCACTTCACGGGCACCATGACCGGGCCGATGAAGGGACCCGACGGAAAGGACATTCCGCCGACGGGCAAGTCGTTCGAGGTGGACTTCTGCACCGTCGCGAGGTGGGACGAGAACGGGCAGATCATCGAGGAGAACCTCTTCTACGATTTGATGACCTTCATGAAGCAGATCGGCCTCGGACAGTAGCCGGGTCGGCTACCCTCCGAATGCGCCTTCCCATGGTCGGCAGGACCGATCGGGCGCGGTTCCCGACCATGGGCTTCGCGCTCACGCTGCAGCTGCGCCAATGAGTCCACTGCTGCGCGTCGTCCTCCTCTATGCGCTCGTCCCGGTCGCGTTCACGGTCGTCGGCGCGGCGACCGGTGCATACTGGCCGGCGCTGCGCCGCGCGCGCAGCCACGTGCTGCATCTCGCCGCCGGGGTGGTGTTCGCCGTCATCGCGGTGGAGCTCCTTCCCGAGATCCTGCGCCGGGCGCTGGTGCGCGACGTCGTGCTCGGGTTCGCGTCAGGCATCGGCACGATGCTCGTCGTCGACCGGGTGCTCGACCGCATTCGCGGTGGCGACGATGACGACGACGAGAGCACCCGCGCGCACGGCGAGGCGCGCGCCACGGTCGGCCTCACGCTGCTGGCGGCGGTCGGGATCGACTTACTTCCTCCTCGACGGCCTGCTGCTCGGCGTCGGCTTCGCGGCCGGCGCGCGGATCGGGATCCTCCTCGCGCTCGCGGAGGCGGCGGAGCAGCTGAGCGTCGGCCTGGCGCTGTCGGGCGAGCTGCTCGCGGCGGGCGTGGCGCGCCTGCAGGTGGTGGCGATCGTCTCGGCGCTCGGCAGCCTCGTGTTCCTCAGCGCGGTGCTCGGGGCGACGGTACTGAGCGGCCTCACCGGCGGCGCGATGGAGGCGGTGCTCTCGTTCGGGCTGGCCGCGCTGCTCTACCTCGTCACCGAGGAGCTGCTGCGCGAGGCGCACGAGGAGCGGGAGTCCGCCACCGGGACGGCGATGTTCTTTCTCGGCTTCCTGATCTTCCTCGTGATCGGGATGACGCTCGACTGAGAATCAGAACCTGCTTCGCCGAATGCTGACGGACCACGGTGCTCACCTCCCCGCGCATCGTGTCCCGTGCTCGCCGGCGCGAGGTGAGAAGGCCGGCGGCCGGGGTGCGTCACACGGTCCACAGGGGGCGGCCAGCCATGCCGCCCATCACCACTCATCGGGGAGGACGAGTCATGCGTCTCACACACATCGCTCCGGCGCTCGCGCTCGCGGCGTCGGCGATCACCCTCGGGCCGTCGCGCGCGCCGGCGCAGTCGCTCGACGCGGAGGTCCGCACGAAGCTCGGCGCCGGCCAGTTCATGCAGACGACCGCGTCGCTGGACAAGACCACCGGCCAGATCTCGGCGACGACGAAGACGGCGAACAACTCGATGTTCGCCGGATACACGGGCGCGGTGGGGATCGTGGTGGTCGGTCCCAACAACCGGATCATCGCGAGCGTGCAGAAGTGGCCCTTCGGCGTGGACGGGCGGATGGTCCCGGGAAAGGTGGCCAACCGCACCGACGTCTGGACTGATCACATCGACCCCGCCCTCGCGGCGCAGGCGACGCGGATCGAGGTCTTTCATACCTACAAGGCGCTGAACCGGTTCGCGGCGATCCTGGCCGAGGCCGGCCAGCGGGCGCGTGAGGCGAACGACTTCAAGAACCAGATGTGCAAGGAGTTCGGCTGCGCGAACTAGGCCGCGTCGGGGACGACGGGCGCGCTGCAGGCGCCCGTCGTCCGGCCCGTCGGATACTGCGCCGACGCCTCCCCCGCTAGATTCCGCCCAGCGATTCACATCTCAACACAGGGCAGGAATCAGTGGCACCACAGTTCATCTACGTCATGAAGGGCCTGCGCAAGGTCATCCCGCCCTCGCGCATCATCCTCGACGACATCTGGCTCTCGTTCTATCCCGGCGCGAAGATCGGCGTGCTCGGGCCTAACGGCGCGGGAAAGTCCTCGCTCCTGCGCATCATGGCCGGCGTCGACCAGGAGTTCCAGGGGGAGGCATGGGCGCACAAGGGGACGCGCATCGGCTACCTCCCGCAGGAGCCCAGGCTCGACGAGACCAAGACCGTGCGCGGGAACGTGGAGGAGGCGGTGAAGGTCCAGCGGGCGAAGCTCGACCGGTTCAACGCGATCGCGATGGAGTTCGCCGAGCCGGATGCCGACTTCGACAAGCTGATGGCGGAGCAGGGGACGTTGCAGGAGTACATCGACCAGCACGACCTGTGGAACCTCGACAACAAGGTCGAGATCGCGATGGACGCCCTGCGCCTGCCGCCGGCCGATGCCGACGTGAGCAAGCTGTCGGGTGGAGAGAAGCGCCGCGTCGCGCTCTGCCGGGTGCTGCTCGAGGAGCCCGACATGCTGCTCCTCGACGAGCCGACGAACCATCTCGACGCGGAGAGCGTGGCGTGGCTCGAGCATCACCTCGAGGCGTATCCCGGGACCGTGGTGGCGATCACCCACGATCGCTACTTCCTGGACAACGTCGCGAAGTGGATCCTCGAGCTCGATCGCGGAAAGGGGATCCCGTACGAGGGGAACTACAGCGGCTGGCTGGAGCAGAAGAAGACGCGTCTGCAGACCGAGGAGAAGCAGGCGAGCGCCAGGCAGCGGACGCTGGACCGCGAGCTCGAGTGGGTGCGGATGTCGCCGCGCGCGCGCCAGGGAAAGAGCAAGGCGCGCATCCAGCAGTACGAGCAGCTGGCGAGCGAGGCGCAGCAGGAGAAGATCGCCGCGAACGAGATCGTGATCCCCCCAGCGCCGCGGTTAGGCAACGACGTCGTGATCGCGAAGAACCTGAAGAAGGCGTTCGGGGACAAGCTGCTGTTCGAGGGACTGTCGTTCAGCCTGCCGCGGGGCGGGATCGTCGGGATCATCGGGCCTAACGGCGCCGGAAAGACGACGCTCTTCCGGATGATCGTCGGCAAGGAGACGGCAGACGAGGGTGATCTGAAGATCGGCGAGACCGTGCAGCTGGCGTACGTGGATCAGAACCGGACGCTGAACGCGGGGAACACGGCGTGGCAGGAGATCAGCAAAGGGCAGGAGCAGATCATGGTGGGGAAGAAGGAGATCAACTCGCGGGCGTACCTGAGCTCCTTCAACTTCAGGGGGACGGATCAGCAGAAGAAGGTGGGCGACCTGTCAGGGGGCGAGCGGAACAGGCTGCACCTGGCGAAGACGTTGATGGAAGGCGGGAACGTGCTGATGCTCGACGAACCCACCAACGACCTCGACGTCGACACGCTGCGTGCTCTTGAAGAGGCGCTGTTGGACTTCGCGGGGTGCGCTGTCGTCATCTCGCACGATCGGTGGTTTCTGGATCGCGTCGCGACGCACATCCTGGCGTTCGAGGGGAACTCGGAAGTCGTCTGGTTCGAGGGGAACTTCCAGGCGTACATCGAGGACCTGAAGAAGCGGAAGGGACCGGATGCGGATCAGCCGCATCGGATTGCGTACAAGAAGTTGGTGAGGGCGTAGGGGCGTGATCGGGCGGGACGGAGTCGCACGGACTGCTCCGTGAAACTCCGTCCCGACCCGCGTACCTCCGTTGCTAGCTGTTACGAGGACATGGCACCCGCTCACCGGCAGCCGAGCACCGCCTCGATGCGGGTCGCATCGGTGATGAGCTTCGCGGCCTGGTCCATGGAGATGGCCGGCTGCGTCCCGCGCGAGGCGAGCCGCACGAGCGCGATGTAGCCGTCCAGCGCACGGCATGCGCGCGGGAGGTTGCGCGGATCGTCGAGCGCGGTCTGCAGCGCCGACACCAGCTGCGCCGTCTGCGTCGGCGAGAGAGCGAGGCCAGTCGTCGCCTGGATCAGGTTGGCGATCTGTTCGGGGGCGCCGCGGACGGTGACCGTGGTAGTCGCGGTGCTGACGTTCCCCGCGGCGTCGGAGGCGGTGCACGTGACGTTCGTCGTCCCGATCGGGAAGGTGCTCGGCGCGCCACTTCCGCACGTCGCCAACGCGACGCCGACGACGTCGGTCGCGTTCGGGGCGGGGACGGTCACGACCGCGCCTGCCGGCGAGGTCGCGTCCACCGTGATCGGCGTGGGTGCGGAAATCGTCGGCGCCTGCGTGTCGACGACGTTCACCATGAAGGAGGCGGACGCTGAATTCCCGGCGGCGTCGGTAGCAGTGCAGCTCACCGTCGTGACGCCGAGCGGGAAGGTCGACCCGGACGGCGCCGTGCAGGTGGGCGCGATGGGGCCATCCCTGTCGTCGGTCGCGGTCACGGCGAAGCTGGCGGCTGCGCCGGCGGGACCCGTCGCCTCGACGGTGAGGTCGGGCGGGACCATGACCGTCGGCGGCGTCGTGTCCATCGGGCGGCTGACGAGCGCGAAGCTCCCGGAGGTCGTGTTCTGGGCCGCGTCGCTCGCGGTGCAGCGCACCGTCCAGCTCCCGAAGGGGATGACGTCCTGCAGGACGAAGGTGCCGTCGGTGAGAGTCGAGGACCGAACCGTATTTTGTTTGCCGGTGTCGTCGAGCAGAGAGCAACTCACGCTGGCCGACCCCGAGTTGTCCGTCGCACCGATGGAAATGCGCACGGCGACGCCGGTCGCCGTCGCCGTGGTCGCGGTGACAGTGAGGTCCGCGGGAAGGTTCAGGGTGGGGAATTCACCGGCCACGGCGCTCAGGGTCTCCGCCGCCGGGTTCGTGGAGATCAGCTGCTGCCCGAGGGCGGCGCTGGCGAAGAGAGCTGGGATGGTGATCGTCTCGTCGGTACCCGCCATGCCGCGGAGCACCTCGGTCACGTTGTCATAGATGATGACGGCGATGGCCCCGGCGTCCTGTGCGTTCTTCACCTTGACCGTGAAGGCGCATGTCCCGCGACGAATGAGGGCGATCTTCCCGGCGACGTCGTCGGTGAACGACGTGCACCCCGCTGCGCTCGGCAGGCCGGACGACACCAACGCCGGCTGTCCCGTGATCGCGCCGCCCGGAAGTTGCTGGAGCCGCGGCCCAAACGCCGCGGGGCCGAGGAAGGGGGAACCGAGACTTGCCGGTTCGGTGAGCTGGTACTCGTCGTCGGCCGGCGTCGTCCCGTCGTTGAGCGACGCGGAGGGCGACCGTGGGCTGGCATGCCGGTCCGGGCCGACGGCGGTGCGATCGGAGCAGGCGGAGATCGCGACGAGAAGCGCAAGGGCGCCGGCGAGGGTGCGTCCGCGCAGGGGCGGGGCGTGTCGAGCGAAGGGCTTCATGCGAACTACCTCCGGGGGGTGAGGGCCGAACCAGCGTCGCCAATTGGTTGGCACACGCCCGGTTCTTCGTCGACACGAATGTTTGGCACACAGCGGTGCGCCGGAATAGGGCGAGCGCCCTATGCCGGGCGCGGAGGGCCGATACGGATGACGCGGACGGAGCTATAGTATCCATGTCGTCCGCGCCGCCCGTGCAATCGCAGTTCAGCCGTTGGAGCCCAGCCTTCATGCGACCCGTACCCCTCCTCGCTGCCGTCGCGCTCGCGACCTCGCCGCTCGCCGCTCAGCAGCCGACGCCCGCCCCGCGCCCCGCGCCCACGGCGCCGGCGGGGAATCCGAACCTCGAGCGCATCGCGAACGACCGCTACACGCGCTCGCACGACTACGACCTCGTGCATCAGCGCATCGCGCTGCGCGACTTCGACTGGGACTCGACCTCGTTCAAGGGCAGCGTCGCCACCACCCTCGTCGCGCTGCGCCCCGCGCTCGACTCCGTCGTCCTCGACGCCGGCGCGCTGCTCGGCGTGCGGACGGTGAAGGACGCGCGCGGGACCCCGCTCCGGACCGCCAGGCACGGCGACACGCTCGTCGTCTTCCTCGCTCGGCCGGCGGCCTTCCGAGAGACGGTGCGCTTCACGATCGACTACGACGGGAAGGTCGAGAACGGCCGCGGGCTCACCTACATCGAGCAGCGGCCGCACACGCCTCGCCAGATCTGGAGTCAGGGCGAGGACATGGACAACCACTTCTGGTTCCCGACGTACGACTTCCCGAACGACAAGATGACCTGGGAGCTCGAGGCGACGGTGCCGGCGGGTTATGTCGCCGTCTCCAACGGCCGGCTCGCGCGCGACACCCGCGGCGCCGGCGGCACGCGAACCATGACGTGGACCCAGGAACGCCCGAGCGCGACGTACCTCGTGTCGCTGATCGTCGCGCCGCTGGCGAAGGTGCACGACTCGTGGCGCGGCGTGCCGGTGGACTACTACGTCTATCACGCCGACAGCGCGCTCGCGTGGCGGCTCTTTCACGTCACGCCGGACATGATCGCCGTGTACTCGCGCCTGACGGGCGTCGATTACCCATGGGCGAAGTACGCGCAGACGACCGTCGCCGACTTCTTCGGCGGGATGGAGAACGTGAGCGCCACCACGCTCGTCGACTGGCTCCCCGACGCGCGCGCGTATCAGGACCGCCCATGGTACCAGTACATCCTCATCCCGCACGAGCTCGCGCATCAGTGGTTCGGCGACTACGTCACCACGGAAAACTGGGCGAACAGCTGGCTCAACGAAGGGTTCGCCGAGTTCATGCCCGGGCAGTACTGGGCGACGAAGCGTGGCGCGCACGCCGAGCAGGATTACTACGTCGACGAGTACCGCTCGTTCATGGACATCGACGCGCGGCGCCGGATGCCGCTCGCCGCCCTCGAGTCGAACAACATCTACCCGAAGGGCGCGCTCGTCCTCGAGATGCTGAAGCATCATCTCGGCGAGCAGCGCTTCTGGGCGGGGATCAACCGCTACCTCGCGCGGCACGCGCTCGACAACGCCACCACCGACGATCTCCGGCAGGCCTTCCTCGACGCGACCGGCGAGAACCTGGACTGGTTCTGGAACGAGTGGATCTACTCAGCGGGCTATCCGGAGTTCACGGTGAGTGCCGCGTATGACTCGACCGCGCGGCGGTTGCGGCTCGTGGTGCGCCAGACGCAGCGCGATACGCTCCCGGCCGACAGCGCGGGGATGCGCTACGTCGTTCCGGAAGTGTTCCGCATGCCGCTCGACGTGCGCGTCGGGACCGTGAGCGGGGACGTCGTACGCCGCGTGACGATCGATCAGCGCGAGGACACCGTCGTCGTCGACTCGCTCACCGGCGCGCCGACGATGGTCGTGTTCGACGACGGCAACCACGTGTTGAAGAAGCTGACCTTCGACCAGCCGACGGCGTGGCTGGCGCAGCAGCTCCGCTCGGACGCCGACCTGTGGGACCGCCAGTGGGCGATCGCGCAGCTCGCGAAGCGTCCCGCCGACAGCGCCGCCGCTCGCGCCCTCGCCGAGGCGGCTACAGGCGCCGACTACTACCTCACGCGCGTGCATGCCGCGACCGCGCTCGGCGCGGTGCCCGGCGAGGTCTCGTCAGCCGCGCTGGCACGCGTTGCACACGACACCTCCAGCCAGGTGCGGCAGGCGGCGATGACCGCGCTCGGTCAGCTCGGCGGCGCGCGCTCGATCGAGCTGGCGCGCGCGGCCTGGCAGAGCGACTCGAGCTACGCGGTGCGCGCTGCCGCGCTCGACGCGCTGATTCGACTGGACAGCGCGAGCCGCCGTGCGCTGATCACGCAGGGGCTCTCGACGCCGAGCTACCGCGACGCGATCCAGACCGCGGCGCTGCGCGCGATCGTGCGGACCGCCGACACGACGATGCTCGCCCAGGTGCAACAGCTCGTCGGCGACCAGCAGCTCCCCGTCTTCGCTCTCGGCGCGATGGCATCGCGCGGCAGCCGTCACGCGCTCGATCTTCTCGTGTCCGACCTGAACGACCAGCGCGCGTGGGTGCGGCGATGGGCGGTCAGCGCTCTGACGCGCGGGATGGATTCGAAGGTGGCGCTCCCGGCGCTCCAGGCGGCGCAGGCGACGCTGAAGTACCCGGAGACACGGCGCGCCGTGGCCCGCGAGCTCGAGCGGATGGTGAAGGAGTCGGCGAAACCCGCGTCGTGATCGTGAGGTGAACGCAGGCGTCGTCGCGTGACGAACGCGGCCGAAACGCGGGTCGCTCCGTAACGCCTCGTTGGCCGGTCCTATTGCCTCGCCACGGAGGGATCTCCCCGCGGCGCGGCGCCGCCGCTATTATCGCGCCTCTCCAAGCCACGCCAGCAACACATGTCCGCAATCCAAGTTCTCGCCGCCGTCATCAAGCGCGCCGACCGCTACCTCATCTGCAAACGCCCACCCCACAAACGCCACGGAAACCTCTGGGAATTCCCCGGTGGCAAACTCGAGCCTGACGAATCCCTTCTCGACGCCGCCAACCGCGAACTCCAGGAAGAACTCGGCGTAGCCGCCGTCAAAGTCGGCGAACCGTTAGTGTCGTTTGCCGACCCCGGCTCCCCATTCGTCATCGAGTTCGTCCCAACCGAGATCCGCGGCGACCCCACCTGCGTCGAGCACTCCGAGCTCCGCTGGGCAACCCTCCACGAGATCCAATCGCTCCCCCTCGCCCCCACCGACCGCCAATTCGTCGAGTTCGCGCTCGCACAACGCGCCTCACGCCAGCCCATCCGGGGCTGACCCGAAGCAGCCAGCCTGGCCAAGCAGCCCGTTAGGCGTATCTTCGGCGGGATGCCTCCCCGCCCCCGCGGCCTTTACGAGCTTCTGCTCACAGAATCGCTCGCCGAGCAACTAGCTCAGCCCGGCCTCCCGGGCGATCCGGCCATCGCCGATCTGCGCAATGCGGAGGCAGCAGACCGCATCGCCCTTCACATCGCCTCCGTCGTCGAACGTGCTGTCGAGACGTTCCCTCTCGAGGAGCGAGCCAACCTTGGCACCGCCATCGCGCGCCGCCTCGTCGATCAGATCGCGCAGGAGCCGAAGACCGAGGCACTCGGCGCCGAGCGTCCCGTCGATCCGGCCCGGATCCTCCGCGCGATCCGCGGACGAAAGCCGGATGGCAGCGTCGACGAGCTCGAAGCGCCGCTGATCCCGCTCCTCGACACGACGCTCCTCACCAACGCGCCCGGAGAGCCACGCGTCGGACACCAGATCCAGGCGGAGATCGCCTCCGCGGACCGGATCGACATCGTCATGGCCTTCATCCGACGCACCGGGATCAACCCGATGCGCGAAGCGCTCCAGCGACATGTCGACGCTGGCCGTCCGATCCGCGTGCTCACCACGACCTACACGGGTTCGACCGAAGCCGAGGCGCTCGACCTCCTCGCCGAGCTCGGCGCCGAGGTGCGCGTGTCGTACGAGACGGGCGGTACGCGGCTGCACGCGAAGGCGTGGCTCTTCCATCGCGATTCCGGCTACTCGACTGCCTACGTCGGCTCCTCGAACCTCACGCACTCGGCGCAGGTGACTGGGCTCGAGTGGAACGTGCGCGTGTCGAGCGCCCGCAATCGGCCCGTCATCGAGAAGATTGCAGCCGTCTTCGACAGCTATTGGCAGCAGCCTGACTTCGCCCCGTACGACCGCGAACGGTTCGTCGAAGCAATCGGCACGAATGAAAAGGCGGAGGCAGGTCTCACACTGAGTCCGATCGAGATCCGCCTCGAGCCGTTTCAGGAGCGGCTTCTCGAGGAGATCGAGCTCGCCCGTCAGCAGGGGCGTCACCGCAACCTGCTTGTCTCCGCGACTGGGACCGGCAAGACAGTCATGGCTGCGGTCGATTATGCGCGGCTTCGTCGTACGCTCAAGCGCGCCCGGCTTCTCTTCGTCGCCCACCGCGAGGAGATCCTCGAGCAGAGCCGCCGCACCTTCGCGCATGCGCAGCGTGACGCAAACTTCGGGGAGCTCTGGGTCGGCGGCAAACGGCCACGCGACTTCGAGCACGTCTTCGCCTCGATCCAGTCTCTGAGCGCGAGTGGCCTCGCCGACCTGAGTCCGCAGCACTTCGACGTCGTCATCATCGACGAGTTCCATCACGCGGCGGCGGCGTCGTACGAGCGGTTGTTGTCGAAGCTCGCGCCGGTCGAGCTTCTCGGGCTCACCGCGACACCGGAGCGCAGCGATGGGCTGCCGATCCTCCACTGGTTCGACGACCGCATCGCCGCCGAGCTGCGGCTCTGGGACGCGATCGATCAGCATCGGCTCACTCCCTTCGCGTACTACGGAGTCGCCGACAATCTCGACCTGCGCGAAATCCCCTGGAAGCGAGGCACCGGCTACGACGTCGAAGGGCTGACGAATCTCATAACCGCGAACGACGCATGGGCGCGCAGCGTCCTTCAGCAGTTCGCGAAGCACGTCGGCCGCATCGATCGCTTTCGCACTCTCGGCTTCTGTGTCAGCGTCGCTCACGCGCGGTACATGGCGCGGGTGTTCAGCGAGCAGGGGGTGCGCGCGGTCGCGGTATGGGCGGACACGCCCGACGACGAGCGACGCCAGGCACTTGCCCGGCTCGCAAAGGGTGAGATCAACGTCCTCTTCTCGGTCGATCTCTTCAACGAAGGCGTCGACGTTCCGGCCGTGGATGCGCTGTTGATGCTCCGGCCGACCGACAGCGCGGTGCTCTTCCTCCAGCAGCTCGGCCGCGGGCTGCGAAAGGCTCCGGACAAGACGTTGTGCACCGTCCTCGATTTCGTCGGTGAGCATCGGAAGGAGTTCCGCTACGATCGGCGCTTCCAGGCGTTGCTCGGCGGGAGTCGAGCATCCGTGACTCGGCAGGTCGCCGAAGGATTCCCCTTCCTTCCGGCGGGCTGCCACATGGAGCTCGATCGGAAGGCGACCGAGCGGGTGCTCGAGAACATCAGATACTCGGTGCCTAACCGCTGGAGCGAGAAGGCGGCGGAGCTGAAGGCACTCGCCACCGAGCAGCCGGGGATCACGCTCGGTCAGTTTCTGCGGGGGTCGGGGCTCGATCTCGAGGACGTCTACACCGGGAAGTACTCATGGGCCGACCTGCGAGCGGCAGCGGGGCTCGGCCCGGTGGTCTCGGGAGACGAAGAAGAGACGCTGCGGCGTGCGTGCGGCCGTCTTCTCCATGTGGACGACCGGGAGCGACTCGATACCTGGCGGCAGTGGCTGCGCGGCGACGAGCCGCCAGCGGTCGCCTCCCTGCCGCTGCGCGAGCGCCGGCTGCTCAGGATGCTCGTGGTACAACTGCTCGACCGGATCGCGGAGTCGGACACGACGTTGGAAGAAGGTGCGCGGCTGGTCTGGAAGCACGCCGCGATCCGGGTCGAGTTGATCGAGCTGTTCGACGTTCTCGCCGAGCGCATCCCGCACGTGGCGCTCGCGCTCGATGTGCTGCCTGAAGTCCCGCTGAACGTGCACGCCCGGTACGCGCGCCTCGAGATGCTCGCTGCCTGCGGCGCGGACGACAAGGTGAAGGTGCGGCCTTGGCGTGAGGGACTGTATTTCGACAAGGCGCTGAAGGCGGATCTCTTCGTCTTCACCCTCGACAAGACGAGCGGCCAGTTCTCGCCGACGACGCGCTATCGGGACTATGCGATCAGCCGGGAGCTCATTCACTGGGAGAGCCAGTCGACTACGCGCGCCGGGAGTCCGATGGGGCGCCGGTACCAGAATCACGTCGCGATGGGGCACCAGATCCTTCTCTTCGCGCGACTCAATGCCGATGATCGCGCCTTCTACTTTCTCGGGCCGGCGACGTATGTGAAGCACGTCGGTGAGCTACCGATGGCGGTGACGTGGCGGCTACGGCATCCATTGCCGGGGGATCTGTTCCAGGCATTCGCTGCGGCGGTGGCCTGAGCTATCTCAGGACGTGGTTGCGCTTATTAAACAAAACGCCATATTTGTTTAATAACGGTATCGCCTATTCACCAGTGTTTAATAGCGGCCTATCCGAATGCGGCAGACAACCCGCGGCCCAACCGGCCGGTACGAGACCACTTCGGTAGTCGGGGGCGAACGCGTCAAGGCCTTCATTCCGGCACCCCTGCCGCCGGAGCCACCGCTTCAGATCGACGCGGCGCTGCGCGACAAACTCGATGCTGCATTGCTCGCGGTCGGTCGCCTGGATAGCGTGACGACGCTGCTGCCGGATACCCACCTCTTCCTCTATACATACGTCAGGAAGGAAGCGGTACTTTCCTCCCAGATCGAGGGCACTCAGTCGTCCCTTTCGGATCTTCTGCTCTTCGAAGCCAGCGATGCGCCGGGGGTGCCGATGGACGACGTGGTCGAGGTTTCGAACTACGTCGCGGCACTCGATCACGGGCTGAAGCGAATTCGCGAGGGCTTCCCACTTTCCAATCGGCTCTTCCGCGAGATCCACGGAGTGCTGCTGTCCAGAGGGCGGGGGCGAGCGAAGCAGCCGGGCGACTTCCGCACGTCGCAGAACTGGATCGGGGGAAGCCGCCCAGGAAACGCATCGTTCGTCCCGCCACCGCCGCAACATCTCCCCGACTGCATGGGCGCGCTGGAGAAGTGGCTGCACGATCAACCGGAGCGTACTTCCCCACTTCTCAAAGCGGCTCTCGCGCACGTGCAGTTCGAGACGATCCACCCCTTCCTCGACGGGAATGGGCGCCTCGGGCGACTCATGGTGACACTGCTTCTTTGCGTCGAGGGAGTGCTGAGCGAACCCCTGCTCTATCTCAGTCTCTACCTGAAGAAAAATCGCGACGCGTACTACGGCTGGCTCGATCGAATTCGGACGAAGGGCGAGTGGGAAGGGTGGGTCGGGTTCTTCGCGGACGGAGTGACCGAGACGGCGAGCGGCGCGGTCAACACAGCCCAGCGGCTCGTCAAACTGTTCAAGCGCGATCAGGATCGCATCCAGGAACTCGGCCGCGCCGCCAGCACCGTTCTGCGAGTGCACGGCGCGTTGCGCGCGCGTCCAGTGGCATCGATCGGCCAAGTCGCTGCCGCAACGGGGATGTCGGTTCCCGCGATTACGAAGTCGCTGATGACACTGCGCGACATGAAGATTGCGCGCGAGCTCACGGGACGGCGGCGAAACCGTCTCTTCGGGTATTCCGCGTACCTGCGCATCCTCGAGGAGGGGACGGAACCGCTGTAAGCGTCGTCCGCGATCCCTCGCCGTCGACCCGGCTGTTCGGCAACAGCGGCTCAACGACAGCGGCCGGCCGACAGCAGGACTTCGATAGGGCAGCTGCAACTACCACTCGATGAGAGCTTGCTCATCCTCCCCGTCCCGCCCATGCTCGACGCCGACGCACGCGACCCTCCTCCCCCCGGAGCGCCATGCCCGAGCACGTCGCCGTTATCGCCGTCCATGGCGTCGGCAGTCCGCCGCAGGACGCCACCGCGCGGAGCATCGCCGAGCTGCTCGTCCGCTGCGCGCCTAACGCGTCCGACTACCGCGCGTTCAGCGAGCAGCACGTCATCCTCCCCACCGACCCGGTCGGCGCCGGTCCCGCGCGGGACGGGACCCGCCCCTCGTTCTGGGCGCGCATCCGCAACGCCTTCCGCTTCGAGGACCGCGTCGAGCTGGACACGGAGCTGAAGCCGTTCCGCCCCGACGTGCAGTTCATGCGACGGCAGCTCGCGGGATACCGGAGCGACCGGCAGCCGTACGCGACGATCGAGCTCACGGGTACGCGCCGGCGCAAAGAGAAGGAGACCAGGGAGATCACGGAGACCACGGTCCACATCTACGAGATGCACTGGGCCGACCTCTCGCGCGTCGGCGCGGGGTTCCTCCGGATGCTCGGCGCGCTCTACCAGCTCCTCCAGCACGTCTGTCACCTCGGCCGGAAGACGCTCGACATCGCCTTCGAGGAGGCGCGCGCCGACGACCAGGGTTCCCGCCACGCGCGGGCCGCGGGGAGGTACCGGCGGGTACACGCGATGGCGGTGCGGCTCTTCACCATCGCGGTGCCGGTCGCGACGGTGCTGATGCTCGACTGGCTCTTCCTCTTCGTCCCCGCCGCGCTCCGTCCCTCGCTGCGATTCCCGATCGCGGTCGCGATCGCCGCGATCGGATTGGTCGTCATCGCGATGATGGTCGCGGGCTTCGCGGCGCGGATGAGGCACGCCGCCCGAGTCGTCATCACGGTCGCGTTGCTCGCCGTCGGCGGAGCGGTGGGTGCCATCGTGTACGCGCCGAAGGCGAGGACGGAGGGGATCGGGTCCGTCGCGATCGCGGTGCTCGCCGTCGTCCTGGCGATCGCGACCTTCGCCTGGTTCCTCGCCCGCTACCACTCGACGCGCCCCGGCGCGCTCGGCTGGGGATGGGGAATCGTCCTCGCCGTCATCGTCCCGGTCTGGGCGAGCCGCTCCCTCGTCGCCGCGCCGACTCTCGTCGAGCGGCTGCGCAACGTCGGCTTCGTCGGCTTCCAGTGGAGCTACGTCGCGCTCATGCTGAGCTGGATCGCGCTCTGGCTGGCGATGTTCGTCGCGTCGGGGCTGCGGCTGCTCGTCTACCGCGCGGCTCGCACGCAACCGGAGAAGGCGCGCGCCGGGCGCGCCTCGTGGACCGCGCGCGTCACCATCGCGGTCACGGTCTTCTTCTTCATCATGACGGCGCTCGTGCTCTACGAGTCGCTGTTGAACGTCGCGACGCGATATCACGAGCGACTCGACATCTTCCCGCACGCGACGGCCAGCGCGCCGCTGCCGATCGTCAGCCGCTTCCTCGCCCCCGACCTGCCGCGCGACGAGGTCGACCCGCCGGGACAGCCGGGGGAGCAGACGCACCGCTTCCTCGAGAAGCTCATCGCCCAGAGCGGGACCTCCGGGCTGCGGCTGGCGCTGGTGATCGTGCTCCTCGCCGGGATCCTCGCGTCGTGGCTCGTCGTCATCGTGATCTCGACGAGCATCTGGACGCCGCCCGCGGACTCTCCGCGCTGGTCGCGCCTCGGCGACTGGATGACCGACGGCTTCGCGCTCCTCCGCGCCGCGGGCCTAGTGCTCGTCACGGCGGTCCTCGCCTTCATCCTCATCGGCCTACTGGCCGACACGCTGCGCGACGTCGGCGCGCTGCCGTCGTGGCCATGGCTGCGCAGGCTCCTCGATCCGAACGGGATGACGCCGATCCTCACGCGCATCGCGATCGTCTTCGGCGCGTCGGCGGCAACGATCGCCGCGCTCTGGCTGCGCGTGAAGACGCTGGCGAATCGCGCCCGTCCCGCCCTCGGCATCCTCCTCGACGTGGACAACTACTTGCGCGAGTCGCCCGTCGACGGCACGCCGCGAGCGCGGATGGCCGAGCGCTACGCGTCGCTCCTGCGCTACATCGTCGCGCGGAAGGCGCCGGCCACCGCGACGGAGCAGGAACGCCCATACTTCGACCGCATCGTCATCGTCGCGCACTCGCAGGGGACGGTGATCAGCGCCGACTTCCTTCGCTTTCTCGTCGCGACGCAGGATCCGAGCGTCCCGCTCGATGGGATGGACGTCAGGCTGCTCACGATGGGATCGCCCCTCCGCCAGCTCTACGCGAAGAACTTTCCCCATCTCTATCGCTGGGTGGACGCGAGCGACGATGACGCGAAGCCGGTCGACTTCGAGGATCGCACTCCCGATCCCCGCGCCCTCGCGGTCAGCAAGTGGGTGAACCTCTACACCACCGGAGACTACGTCGGCCGCACGCTCTGGCAGCCGGAGGACTGGGACGACGTCTGGTCGACCGGCTTCTGCCGGGCGGGCGATCGCCGCACCGAGCGATGCCTCGGCGCGGGGACGCATACGCGCTACTGGACCAGCAAGGACGTCGCGACCGAGATCGACACCCTGATCGGGTGACGTCCGCCACACCCTCACACGCGAGCGAGCGATGCCGATACCAGAGATCCTGATCATGATCGTGGGGATGGGCGACCCGGAGTCGGGGGACACCGACGCCTGGGCGCAGGCACTCTTTCCCGGCGGCTCCCTCGTCACCACGGGCGATCGGAAGGTCATGTACACCGGCGCGCGCGAGATCCATCTCTTCGAGGTGATCTACGAGGACTCGAACGAGGCGATCCGGCAGAAGTTCGAGACGCTCAGCCATCTCCTCCCGAGCGCGACGCCCGAGCAGGTGAAGGACTCGCTCGAGGATTACGCGTACGACGTCGTCGAGAACGTGCTCCTCCGCGGCGCGCTCGATGCGGCGCAGCTCCGCTTCGTCCAGACGTATGCGCGTGCACTCAAGCGCGCGCTGGAGCTCGTCGGTCCGACCGGGGACATCCACGACGCGCGGATCGGTGTGCTCTCGCACAGCCTCGGCACCTACATCGGCTACGAGGGGATCTACCGGGCCTTCGACACCGCGGCGCTCGTGCAGGTCGTCGACGTCAATCTCGTCACGTGTGCGCCGATGCTCGCGCCGATCTACCACGTGCTGCACGCGCTCGGCGCCGACCGCTACCTCACCGAGAACGCGTGCCGGAAGCCATACAAGCGCACGGCGAGCGGGCGCTGGTACAGCATGATCCGCCGCTGCGGCGCGCTCTACAACCGCAAGGACCCCTTCATCCACATCAACGACGCCGCCTTCTACGCGCGCACCCCCGACAACGACCTCGTGGACGAATTCCGCCTCTTCTCGACGGACACGCCGCTCAAGCGCTTCTGGGAAGGACACTCGATGATCGAGTCGTACATCGCTCACAACCGGGAGGTGATCGCGTCATGGCTCTTCTGAGAGCGACACTCTTCGCCACGGCGCTCATCCCGGCCGCGCTGCGCGCGCAGGCGCCGGCGGTCCGGCTGCCGGGGACACCGACGCCCGTCGTCGCCGCGGCGGCGCGCCCGCCGCAGGACGACTTCGCGCTCACCTTCGACGACTTCGAGGACATCCGGAAGTGGTTCGGCGAGTACGACGCCGAGCTGACGCGGATCACGGAGCAGCCCGGTGGGTGGGGTGGCCTCGCGAGCGATCCCGCCGGCCAGACGGGCGTGCGCAACACGCAGAAGGAGCTGCGCGAGCTGCTGCGCGTCGTCGGCGACCGTCGCGCGTCGACCGACATCGCTCGGCCGATCCTCGAAGGATTGCGCGCGCTCTTCGAGAGCGTGAGGCGTGACATCTACCGGAACGGGACGGTCCCCGCGCCGCTCGCGGGCCCCGCGAACCGCATCACGCAGCGCCTCCTCGACCGGCTCGCCCTCCAGCTCGACGAGTACTACCGCCGCTTCTTCATCAAGTACGGCGACGCGAGCGAGCGGCTCAACCTGCTCGAGATGGTGCTCACCGAGGACGCCTTCACGAACCCGACGATCAACAGCGTCGTCGCGATGCCCACCCACTGGGAATTCATCGCGCGCGAGCAGGTGATCGGCTACCAGTACGAGCCGAGCGTCGGGGGATTCCGGCCGTCGTCGCCGGTGACGCAGCTCGGGATGAGCTACTACTTCTTCGCGAACAACACCGTCGCGCGGCTGGTGAACCACCTCGGGGTGGCCGCCGCGTACCAGCACGACATGCTGACGCACGCCGACCTGTGGGGCGCGGTGGTGCACCTGCGCACGATCGACCTCGCCGCGTTCTGCCCGACGAAGGGGGCGTGCCGGCCGGTGATCGCGACGAGCGTGAACGTCCAGCTGGTCCGGCGCTTCTTCTAGCGCGCGTCGCCACCCGGTCGATGTGGTCGAACCCGCTGGCGATCAGGGCTCACATCCGCCGGAACGCCCGCATGTTGAAGTGCAGGTACTTCACCGCGCCGTCGCTCCCCGGCACGAAGGCGATGAACTGACCTTCCTCTCCCCCCGCCACCAGCTCCCCACTCGCCAGCTTCCGGATCGACAGCGCCTGCGCGCCCTGGTGCAGCGTCAGCACTCCATTGTCGACGCTGACCTCCACGACCAGCCCGCCCGCGTACCGCCCGGTGTAGCGCGTCATCTCCGCCGAGTCCATCGGCACCACCGCCGCCGGAGCGACGACCGGCGTCACCGCACCGGGAATCAGCGCATCGAGCGCCGCGTCCGCGATCGCGTACGGCCGACGCCCGGCGCGGTTCGCGAGCACGATCACCGCGACCCGCCGCGAGGGCACCATGTACAGCAGGCTGCGATAGCCCGCGGGATCTACGCCGCCGTGCTCCACCACGTCCACCCCGCGATGCCGGTACAGCCGCAGCCCGTAGCCGTAGTCGCCGGGGCCGCTCTGGAAGCGCGCGGCGGGCGCCGTGAGGCGGGCGACCATCGGCGACGTGAGCGCGCGCGATCCGTCCGGGCGTCCCGCGTTCATGAAGGCGATCGCGAAGCGCGACAGGTCGAGCACGTTCGAGGACAGCCCGGCGAAGGGGAGCGCCCCCAGTCCCACCGTGGAATCGAAGCTCGTCGCCGTGAGGCCTAACGGCATCAGCAGCGTCCGCCGCACCTGCTCGGCGTATGGCCGCTCGCCCGCCACCTCGATCAGCCGGCCGGCGAGCTGGTAGCCGAGGTTGGAGTAGGAGAAGATCTCGCCGGGCGCGGTGAAGGCCGCGCGCGCCGGCACCCGCGCCGCCGCGTCGGCGAGCGCGGTCGCGGGATCGGCTCCGGTGGCCGGCGCCGGCATCATGATGAGGCCCGCGGTATGGCTGAGGAGCTGGTGCGCGGTGATGCGGCGGAGCGAGTCGGGGAGCTCGCCCAGCCGCGCGCCGATCGGCGCCGCGAGATCGACGCGCCCCGCCTCGGCGAGCGAGACGAGCGTCGCGGCGGTGAAGACCTTCGTGATCGACGCGATGCGGAAGGTCGTCGCCGGCGTCACCGCCGCGCCATCCGCGGCCGTGCTCCCGAACCCCTTCGCGTAGACGACGCTGTCGCCGACGACGAGCGCTACGGCGGCGCCGGGTGTGCTCGTTCGCCGCAGCTCGTCGACCACAGCCGAATCGACGCGCGCGTATGACGGGGAGCTGCTCTGCGCGAGGAGCGGAAGCGCCGGCGCGAGCGCGGCGAGGAGCGTCAGGCAGGCACGGGTCTGCATGTGGGCGGCGGTGCGGGGGCGGGGCAGGGCCTCTCGAAGCGACGAAGCTCGCCCCACCCCCGGACAGCCGCAAGTCACCAGCTCAGAACGTCGCGCTCGAATTCGGCGAGCACACGGTGGTGCCCGCGTTGCAGACCTTGTACGTGAACGTGCCGTTCACCTTGCCCAGCACGTCTGTGTACGCGCCCGTGTTCGAGGGCGTCGCGACTCTCGTCCCGTTGCGGTACACGTCCACCGTCGCGCCGGTGGCCCCGCTCCAGGTGAGGTCGACGCGGGCGCTCCCCCTCACCTTGTAGCCGCGGGTCGAGAGAGTGATCCCGCTCGCCGGCGCGGTGACGCTCACGCTGCGCGTCGTCGTGCCGGTCGCGCCGGCGTTGTCGGTGACGGTGAGGGTCACCGTGTAGCTCCCCGCGGCGGCGTAGTCGTGGGTCGGGCTCTGCGCGGTCGACGTCGCGCCGTCGCCGAAGTTCCAGCTCCACGCGGCGATCGAGCCGTCGCTGTCGGTGCTCGCGTCGGTGAAGGTGCAGGACAGGTCGGTGCAGGCGCTCGTGAAGCTCGCCGTCGGCGCCGCGTTCGTGCTTCCGCCGCCGCCGGAGACGCCGTAGCGCGTGATGGTCGGATAGTGGTCGCTCGTCGTCGTGCCGTAGCTCGTCACGTACTGGTCGGCGCGGAACACTTCTCCCGAGCCGGCGACGTAGTCGGCGAGCAGCTCGTTCGTCACGAGGTGCTGGTCGATGAGCGAGCCGGCGTAGTTCACCTCCGACGTCTGCCCCGCGTCGGAGAGCGCCTTGAGGGGATAGCGGTAGCGCGCGCTGTCCGCGACGATGCTCGCGTAGGGGGTCGGGCTGCCGGCGAGGATCGACGTGTCGACGTCGTCGTTCCAGTCGCCGAGGACGATCACCTTCTGCGTCGGGTACGTCGTGTCGAGGTAGCTCTTGAGCGCATTGCCCGCGTTCTGGCGCCGCTGCCAGCTCGTGGCGTCCGCGCCGGACTTCATGTGGAGCACGATCACGACGAGGTCCTGCGTCACCCCGTTCAGCGTCGTGGTGAGCTGCACCTCCATCGGGGGGCGGCCCGCGAAGTCGTAGTCGGACGCCGTGAGGATGATCTTCGCGCCGCGCAGCGTGGCGACGGAGGTCTTCCAGACCAGCGCGACCTTCTGCTCGGTGTTGCTGAAGTCACTGTAGTACTGCGGGCCGTTCACGACGCTGGAGTCGTTCGCGAGGATGCCGGCATATCCGGGAAGGCGCGCCACGAGCGTATCGAAGGCGCTCTTCGAGACGACTTCCTCGAGTCCCCAGATGTCTGCGTCAGCGCCGGCGATCACGTCACGCACGTTGGACTGCTGCAGCGCCTCGTTCGTGGGGCCGTTCGCCGCGTCGCCGAACCACTCGATGTTCCAGGTCGCGAAGTCGAGGGTGCCGGCCGTGCCCTGTGCCGGGACGGTGGCGAAGGATGGTGCGCCGGCGAAGGCGCGAGCGGGCGCGACGGGCGCGGTGGCCGAGCGCTCGCATCCGGCGAGCACGAAGGCGAGTGCCGCCGCTGCGGCGAGAGCGCGGGGGAAGCGACGACTGCGGGGGCTGGTCATGCACGGTCCTCCAGAGAGTCGGTCATCGATGCGCCCCCGGCGTCGGGAGGCGATCCCCGCCGAAACTACGCGCCCCGGCCTGGAACGCGAGGGGGATCGCCGGACCGTTACCGGCTCGCGACCCCGCGTCCCCTCCCCCAGATTGACCGGGTGCGCGGAGTCTCCCCCCCGTCCGCACCGATCCCGCTGGAGGTCCGGATGAGCGAGCGAATGCCCCCCGACGACGATCCGATCATCCGCAGCCTCCGCGACGCCGGCATCCGCCCCCTGCCGCCGTTAGGCGCCCGCCCCGTCGAGATCCACCCGCGCCGCGCCCGGTGGATCCTCTACGCGCTGATCGTCTTCCTCGCGCTCTTCCTCGTCCTCCCCGTCGTCGCCACCCGGCTCTCGGACTGGCTCTGGTATCGCGAGATCGGCTTCGAGCGCGTCTTCTTCACGAAGATCGTCGCCCAGTGGACGCTCGGCCTCCCCGCGGGGCTCGTCGCCTTCGCCGTGCTCTATGCCAGCGCACGCATCGCGGCCGCCGGATCCACGACGCGAGCGCTCGCGACGCGCATGAGCGACATCTACGAACGGTCCGGCATCACCGACGTCGCACGCTCGGGGCTCGACCGCGCGGTGCGGTACCTCAGCGCAACCATCGCGGTCCTCGTATCCCTCGTCTTCGGCCTCGCGATCGCCGCGCAGTGGCGGACGATCCTCCAGTACTGGTATCGCACGCCGTTCGGTACCGTCGATCCGGTCTTCGGGCGCGACGTCGGGTACTACATCTTCACCCTGCCGGTGATCGAGCTCGTGACGGGAGCGGCGATCTGGCTCATCGTGCTCGCCATGCTCGCCGCGCTCCCCTTCCACCTCAGCCGCGCGCCGGGACGCCGGAACAGGTGGCGGCCGGTGCTCGGGCGTCGAGGCGAGGCGCAGCTCGCCGCGCTCGCCGCGCTTCTCCTCATCGTGATGGCGGTGCGGATCCACTTCGCCGGGATCCCCGGGCTGCTCTTCGGCGAGCACCTTCCACTGACCGGCGCGAGCTACGTCGATCTGCACGTGCGCATCCCGGCGCTGCACGTGCTCAGCGTCGCCGCGCTGGTCGGTGGGGCGCTGATCGTCTGGGGCGCGGCGCGGCAGCGGCTCGTCGCGACGGCGGGGCGCGTCGTCGTCGGCTATCTCGTGGTCGCGGTGCTCGCCGCGGCGGTGCCGGCGCTGGTGCAGCGACTCGCCGTGCAGCCCAACGAGCTGGCGCGCGAGATGCCGCAGATCGTCGATCACATCCGCGCCACGCGTCAGGCGTGGGGAATCGACGGCGTCGAGCCGGCGGAGCTGGGCACGGCGATGCCGCTCACGGCGGAGCTGGTCGCGCGCAATCGCGCGACCATCGACAACGTCCGCCTCTGGGATCGCGAGCCGCTGCTCCAGACCTTCGGGCAGATCCAGTCGATCCGCACCTACTACGACTTCGTCTCCGTCGACGACGATCGCTACCGGCTGGGCGGCCAGCTGCGGCAGGTGCTGCTCTCTCCGCGCGAGCTCGACACGCAGTCGCTGCCGACGCGCGGCTTCATCAACGAGCACCTCACCTACACGCACGGCATGGGGCTCGCCCTCGGGCCCTCGAACGCGGTGACCGCCGAGGGGCTGCCGGTGCTCTTCATCAAGGACCTGCCGCCGGCGTCGAGCGTCGACGTCCGCGTCACGCGCCCGCAGATCTACTACGGCGAGCTCTCGAACGACTTCGTGCTCGCGCCGAGCCGGCAGCGCGAGTTCGACTTCCCCTCGGGGGAGGGGGACGCGGCGGTGTACTCGCAGTACGACGGGCGCGGCGGGGTGCCGGTGAGCTCCTTCCTCCACCGCCTGCTCTTCGCCGTGCGATTCGGGTCGCTCAACATCCTGCTCTCGCGCGACCTCACCAGCGCGACGCGTATCCTCTACTACCGCGACGTCCGCGAGCGCGCGCGGCGCGCGCTTCCCTTCGTGCTCTTCGATCGCGATCCATATCTCGTGATCGGCGCCGACGGCCGGCTCTCGTGGATGCTCGACGCGTACACCGCGACCGATCACTACCCGTATGCGCGCGGCGTCGCCGGCGGCGTCAACTACATGCGCAACAGCGTGAAGGTCGTCATCGACGCGTACGACGGCAGCGTGGCCGCCTATCGCGTGGACGATCGCGACCCGATGGTCCGCACGATCGACCGGATGTATCCGGGATTGCTGCGTCCCTTCGCGTCGATGCCCGCCGACCTGCGCGCGCACGTCCGCTACCCGGAGGATCTCTTCCGTCTGCAGACGCAGCTCTACGCGACGTACCACATGGTGAACCCGGAGACCTTCTACCACCGCGAGGACGAGTGGCAGATCCCCGGCGGCGCGGGGACCGCGGGTCCGATCGGCGACCCGCGGCGCGGCGAGGGCGAGGCGTTCCTGCGGCACATGGTGATGCGCCTGCCCGGCGAGACGGAGCCGGAGTTCATCCTCATGCGTCCCTTCACGCCGCGGCAGAAGGACAACCTCGCCGCGTGGATGGTCGCCCGGAACGACGGCGCGCACTATGGGGAGCTCGCCGTCTATCGCTTCCCGCGCCAGCGGCTGGTCTTCGGCCCGAACCAGGTCGTCAACCGCATCAACCAGGACACCGAGGTCTCGCGGCAGGTGACGCTCTGGGACCAGCGAGGATCGGAGGTGCTGCGCGGCGAGCTGCTCGTGCTCCCCGTCGAAGGCTCGCTGATCTACGTGCAGCCGATCTACCTGCGTGCGCAGGGCGGACGGATCCCCGAGCTGAAGCGCGTGGTCGCGGTGCACGAGGGACGCGTCTCGATGGGCGAGTCGCTCGACGACGCGCTCTCGGCGCTCTACGAGCGGGGCGCGACGGCGGAGCCGCCCGCGCTTCGGCTGCCCGAGACCGCCGTCACGGGCGAGACGGCGGCGCTCCTCCGCCAGGCGCGCGAGCACTACGACCGCGCGCGTGCGGCGCAGCGCGCCGACGATTGGGCGACCTACGGCGAGGAGATGCGCAGGCTGGGCGACGTCCTGCGCGAGCTCGACCGGCAGCCGCCCGCGCGGCCCTGAGACCGTGCCGCCCGCGGCGACCACCGGCTTCATTATTGCGTATTAATCTGTACGGACCGCGCACGGCGATTCCCGCCGCACCACGGTCGATTCCGCACGTCCCCCCGTGCAACGCGCTGCGATGATCCACGGCTCGATCCCGACGTACCTCGACACCGCCGATGGCGGCGGTTTCGTGGACTTCGTGGATCCGTCCTACGTCCAGTGGCGGGTGAGCGAGCGCGACGCACGCCACGATCCGGGCGCGAAGGCCGACGTCTGCCTGATCTTCACCTGCACCGGCACGGTCCGCCGGGTCTGGGACTATCCCGCCGACTGGCGCACCCTCCCCGCCTCCGACCTGCTCGCCCTCAGCTGGCGCCGTTAGGCGCGCGGGCGCGGACGCTCGTCCACGAAGGGCACTGGAGAATAGAACTCGTCGATGCAGAGCCGCACGACGACGTGGAGCACCTCGCGCTCGCTCGCACGCCAGCCGGGCGCGGGGACGTCGGCGGGCTGCCCGCTTCCCGACTCGGCCGGGAGCAGCGTCCACAGCTCCTTGAGCAGCACGATGAGCTGCTCGACGCGGCCGCCGCGGGCGCGCGTTTCCTCGCAGAGGGGACGCATCACCGCGCGGACCTCCGCCGGACCGATGGCGAGTCCCCACGAGTGCGCGGTGCGCTGCGCGCGCAGCCACCTCCACAGCTCCATCGCCGTGTCCGGAGAGAGCGGAGCGGCCGGCAGCGTGCTCTCCAACGGGTCTGCCTCGATGGGCTCGGTGCGCGCGTCGGTCACGATCCACCTCCCTTGCGACTTGCTCGCCGCCCGCCGTGGCGCGCGGCATCGCGCCGCCACCGGCATCAGGTGCGAATCGTACGGGCGCGCAAAGTGGCGCTCCGGATCACACCCGTCAAGTGTTTTCGTGACGACGTGTGATCGAACCGGGCACGCGTCGAACCGGACTCGACGCGTGCCCGGTGCTGTGTCGCCTAACGGCCGTGGAAGTCGAACTGCATTCCCGCCGAGATCACGCTGCGCATCCCGTCGCCGCCGAGGTAGACGCGATCCGTCGCCCGGATCATGAACTTCCGCACGCGGAGCAGCAGCGTCGGCTCGACGAACCCGCCGCCGGGGATCTTCAGCTTGTCGGTGTGGCAGTCGACGCAGTTGTCGATGCTCCGGCGGCCCACCGTCGCGCTGGCGCCGACATTGACCGCGAGCCCGATGGGGAAGGAGGCGGGGATCCCGCTGCGCAGCCCGGCCATCGCCGAGAAGTACGTCACCGACGCGCTCGACTTCATGTCGCCGCCGGTGGTCGACTGGGTGAACTGGGCCTTGTCGTCGAGGAACTGCCCGCCGACGTCGACACCGAGCAGGAAGCGCTTCTTCACGACGACCCCGCCGTCGAGCTGGATCCCCCACGCCTGGTCGCCGACACTGGAGCTCGCGGCGGCATCGGGATCGAGCGAGGCGGCGCCGATGGAGAAGCCGAGCGTCGGCACGACGTTGCGGGCCTTCGGTGCGGCCTGCGGCGCCTGCGCGGCGGCGGCGCTGGCGGTGAAAACGAGGAAAGCGGCGGCGAGGTGGCGAATCTGCATTGGCGTGCTCG
The DNA here is from genome assembly GCA_013361935.1 of Gemmatimonadaceae bacterium. GTDB lineage: Bacteria > Gemmatimonadota > Gemmatimonadetes > Gemmatimonadales > Gemmatimonadaceae > JABFXC01. The sequence goes on along the minus strand of JABFXC010000054.1, from coordinate 41,908 downwards.
GAGTCGGTGGTAATGGTCTTCTTTCGTGGTGAAAGAGGACGCCCGACTCGTGCACGGGGTTACGCCCGGCGGCTCGGCAACTTTGCTCGGCAACAGCTAGGGCTTTAATAGGGTAACGGCAACCACTCTTTGGTACGCCGAGCCGGGGAGTTCCGGGAGAACTGCACGAGCCGTTGCGTTTGCAACTGCAACAGCTCCCCGAGGCAGTTCTCCCCGGCCTCCTCGGCTCGGGCACTCCTTGATGTGGTTGCAGTTACCCTATAATGCCCCTGCTGTTTGGAAGAGCGAGGCTGTTTGGAAGAGCCAGGCTGTTTGGAAGAGCCAGGCTGTTTGGAAGAGCAAGGCTGTTTGGAAGAGCTGAGGCTGGACGGCCGGGCCTCACCCCGCCGCCTGCACGATCCCTAACGGCGGCCGCGACTGCCATGCCCCGCGCGTGAAGTCGGGCATCTGCTGCGGCTGGCCTTTCGCCGCGATCGAGGCTTCGCTCATCATGATCACGCTGGTGCACGCCGCGCCGTCGTAGACGTCCATGTCGGTCGGTGCGCCGGCGCGAAGGCTCTCGACGAGGCGGAAGTCCTCGATGTAGTCCATCCCGCCGTGGCCCGCGCCCGCGGAGCGCTCCTCGAGAGACTTCCAGATCGGATGCTCGTACTGTGACTGGTAGGCGGTCGTCGGCTCCCAGCGGTCGTTCGGGCTGCGCCCCTCGAGATAGATCTTCTCCTCGGGGTACTTCCGGATGAGGCCCTTCGTCCCCTGGAGGAGGATGTTGCGGCTGTACGGGCGCGGGTTGCTCGTGTTGTGGGTGACGACGATCGTCTGGCCGCCGGTCGTTCGGATCACCGTCGTGCAGACGTCGCCTAACGCGTACCGCTGCCGCGCCTCGGCGCTCTCCGGGCCGATGTGCTCCGCCGCCCAGAGGTTCAGCCCGCGCGACATCGTCGCCATCGAGACCAGATAGTCGAAGCGGTTGCCGCGGTTGACGTTCATCCACTGCGCGACCGGTCCGACGCCGTGCGTCGGGTAGAGGTCGCCGTTGCGGCGGATGGAATGCTTGATCCGCCAGCGATTGACGTAGTAGTCGGTGAGCTTGAGGGTGCGCAGGTCGTGCAGGTAGCCGCACTCGCCGTGCAGCAGCTCGCCGAAGGCGCCCTCGCGCACCATGCGGAGGATCATCATCTCCGTCCGGTCGTAGCAGCAATTCTCCATCATCACGCAGTGCCGCTTCGTCCGCTCCGCGGTCTCGACGAGCGCCCACAGCTCCTCGAGCGAGGCCGCCATCGGGACCTCGGTCGCCGCGTGCTTCCCCGCGTTCATCGCCGCGAGCATCACCGGCGCGTGCAGCTCCCACGGCGTCGCGTTGAAGACGAGGTCGAGCTGCGCCTCGTCGCACATGCGCCGGTAGTCTTCCGGCCCGCGCGAGTAGCCCTCCGGCTTCGGCTGCCCGGCGTCGGTGACGATCTTCTGCGCCCGCTCCACGTGCTCGGGGAGAAGGTCGCAGATCGCGCGGATCTCGACCCCCGGGATCTTCGTGAAGTTCTCGACGTGGCTCGTCCCCTGATGCCCGACGCCGACGAAGCCGACGCGCACGGTCGGGATGGGCGGCGCGGTGAAGAGCGCGGTAGGCGCGACGCCGGGGGCGACGCGAGTCGCGGTGGCACCTGGCGGAGCGTTAGGCCCGACGGCCGCCGGGTGGCAGCCGAGTCCGAGCCCGGCGCCGGCGACGGCGATGGTCTTCAGGAAGTCGCGGCGTTCGATGTCGGCGCTCATCGCGGGGGTCCGGGGTTGCTGGTTGGTGTCGCCGAGGCGTGCCGCGTGTCGCCGCCGACGAGCGTCTCGAGGGTGATCGCCCCCGTCGCCTCCGGCGCTGCTCCGGGCGACCATGGAGCGTAGGCGATCACCGTCATGCCGTCATCGGCCTCGCACATCATCCGCCGATCCCAGGGGAGACGCACGCAGCCGGCGCCGAGCACGGTGAAGTGAACCCCGGTCGAATCGGGGAGGAGCCCGACGATGTAGCGGCCGCGCGGCAGCCGCCAGCGCCGCGTTTCGCCGCTCTGCAGCGTCACCGGCACGGCGACCCCCGGCTGCTCCGGGCGCGGCGGGGCCAGCGTCGCCGCGCGGGCGTAGACCATCACGCCGGTACCGACGCCGCGATCGCCGACGTGCACGGTGACGTACGTCTTTCCAGGCGCGCGCGGTGTGACGCGCAGCCCGGTAAGCGTCGCCACCCTGTCGTCCTGGATCGTCGCGACTCCGGCGATTTGGGACACGGGCGTGCCGTCGAGGCCCAGTGCCTCGAGGAGGATCGGCTGCGTCGAATCCCCGGCGACGAACCGGAGCTCGGACAGCGCGCGCAGCGTTCGAATCGGCCGACAGAGGAGGTGGACGTCGGTGAAGACGGCGCCGAGCGACGCGCGGACGACGGCATCTCCGGCGCGATTGCACATGACCACCCCTTCCGGCGACACCGTCGCCAGCGTCCCCGACAGCCACTCGAAGCGCACGCCGGTGTCGGGGAGCGCGTGTCCGCGCGCGTCGAGCACGCGCGCCGCGAGCTGAACCGCGCGGCGGTTGTTGACGACGACGCTGTCCGAAGTGCCGACGACGATCCGCGCCGGCGCGCCCGTGCAGGCGGCGACGATGAGGAGCGCGACGATGACGAGCGAGGTGCGCATGGGCCGGATCGTAACTCAAAACCGTACGCGCCGCGAGATGACCGTGCTCTTGAAATCAACACGAAGGACACGAAGGCGCACGAAGGGTATTGCGCCAACTTCGTGTTTCTCCGTGTCCTTCGTGTCCAACCCACGCGAGCAAGGTCAAAGCGCCACGCGCACATCTTCCAACCGCGCGGCGACCGTCGCGACGTCCGCACGGTGCGAGAGGTCGAGGACGGATGCGTCCGCCGGAAGCACGTGCACGTGCACCCCCATCGTGTCGATCGGCAGCTGCTCCGCGCTCGGCAGCTCGAGCTCCCCGCGCGGGGAGGGAGCGACGCGCCGGCACGCGTCGACGATCGCCGGCGTCAGCAGCCAGCAGTTCATGCTCACCGGCGCGTCGCCGAGGGCGCGCGCGGTCTCCTCGTCCGGCTTCTCGACGATCCGGCGGAGGAGCCCGTCGGGGTTGACGTCGAGCAGCGCGTAGCGCGCGATGCGCTCGGGCGGAATCTGCCCGTCGCGAACGAGTCCCGCGCGGCTGAAGCCGACCATCGCCGGCGCCGGCGTCTCGCGCAGCGCGGCGAGCACCGCGGGCGGATAGTAGTTGTCGCCGTTGAGGACGAGGAACGCGTCCTCGCCCACGAACGCGGCCGCGGCGAGCACGGCGTCGGCGGTGCCGCGGGGCTCGCGCTGCACGGCGAAGGTGAGGTGCAGCCGGCGGGGAACCACCTCGCGCGTGTAGCGCTGCTGCATCGCCTCGTGCTCCGGCGCGACGACCAGGCAGACCTCCGTGAACCCCGCGTCGGCGACGGCGGAGAGCACGTAATCGAGAAAAGGGCCCCCGCCTAACGGTATCATCGCCTTCGCCCCGCGGTCGGCGGCGGCGGCCTGCTCGGGGGCGAGCGCTGCCGTCTCGTCGCGCGCGCGCATGCGCGTGCCGAGCCCGCGGGCGAGGATCACCGCCTTCCGCGGAAGCCCCTCGCGCCCGCTCATTCCACCCGCAGCGCCGCCGGACCGGGGCGCGTCGAGAAGGTCCCGGCGCGCGCCGCATGCCGCGGAAAGGCGGCGACGTACTCCTCGAGCCACCGGTGCGCGAAGCGCTCGGCGTCCACTGCCCGCACCATGGCCCAGACGCTCCCCCCGAAGCCCGCACCGAACGCCGACGCCGCGTCCGCGCCGAGCTTCCGCGCCGAGCGCGCGAGATGCGCCGTCTCCGGCACCTGGTTGCCGAGGAGCCGCTCGGCGTTCTCCTGCGAGCGGGCGGCGAGCGCGCCAAACGTGTCCAGCTCTCCCCGCGCGAGCGCCTCTCCGGCGAGCGGGATGATCGACGCCGTCTCCTCGACGAAGACCTCGAGCCGCGCCCGCAGCACGGGGTCGGTGACGACGGCACGCAGGCGCTCGGCGGCGTCCGGCCCGCGGGCGAGCACCCTGCCTAACGACGACGCATCGTCTCCGGTCGCCGCGCGCCAGGCGTCGAGCACGGCGTGCGCGTTCCGCGCCGAGCGGTTGTACGCCTCACGCATCGCCCCCGTCTTCTCGGCGACCACCCCGCTCGTCACGATGACGAGAGCGTGACTCGCCGGGAAGGGGATCGAGCGCTCGAAACTCACCGGGCAGAACGCGTACTGGCAGAGGACGCCCGGCTCGCTGCAGAGGATGGCGACGTGATCCTCGCTCCCTCCGAAGGTGCCGACGCCGCGATCGCCGGCGAGCGGGCCGAAGCTCTCCCCGTTCTCGACGCAGCCGAGGTATGCGGCGAGATCCTCGCGCGTATGGATCGCGGCCTGGTAGGACGGGAGCTGGTCGAGCGCGTTGAGCTCGGCGAGCGCGAGGAACACGGCGACGATCAGTGCGCTCGAGCTGCTCATCCCGGCCGCCAGCGGCAGGTCGCTCGCGAAGGCGACGTCGGCGCCGCGCGACAGCTCGGGGAAGTTCCGCGCGAGTCGCCGCGCGACGGTCATCGGATAGTTTGCCCACTGTCCCATCACCGGCTCGAGCGCGGGATCGATCGCGAACCCCGCCTCCTCTCCGGAGCGCGCGTCGATGATGCGCATCATGAGGTCCGGTCGCGGCGCGGCGACGAGGCAGATTCCCCGCTCGATGGCCGCGAGCAGACTGCGTCCGCCGGCGTAGTCGGTGTGCTTGCCGAGTATCTCGACGCGGCCGGGAACGAACACGGCGAGCGCGTGCGCGCCGCCGCCCGCTCGCCCGAGCGCACCCCGCGCGCGCGCGAACAGCTCGGCCTTCGCGCGCGCCGCGTCGAGGCTCATCCCGGCGGAGAGGAGGGCGGAGGTGGCGGTCATGGGGTTGGGCTCTTGGCTCGGCTGTGTGTAACAGGGAGCCGGCGAGGGCGGGGGAGACGTTTCAGGGGGAGCCGTCGCCCGGCCGACCTTCTCCTCTGCTCCACGCCGGCGCTTGGACGTCAGGGGCGACGAGATGACGATCGATTGACGGGCCGGTGTAGCGATAGGGTATGAACAATCGACGAATGTCGCCGGTGGACGACGCCCTCACGGAGGAGATCATCGGAGGCGGGATCGAGGTGCACAAGTTCCTCGGGCCGGGCGCGCTCGAGTCGTCGTACGAGAACTGCCTGGCGTTCGAGCTCGGGTTGCGCGGGCTGGAGGTGCAGCGCCAGGTATATCTCCCGCTACGATACAAAGGATTCGACATCGATGCCGGCTACCGGATCGATCTGATCGTCGAAGGGCAGGTGATCGTCGAGGTGAAGGCGGTCGAGCATCTGCACCCGATTTGCACTGCCCAGCTGCTCACGTACATGAAGCTCTCCGGAATTTCCGTCGGACTTCTCTGCAACTGCCACGTCGAGCTGATGAAGGATGGGATCCGGCGACTGGAGCTGAAGGATCCGGTTTTCCGCCGCGAACCGTAGCGTCCAGCTCGATTCTTCACAGTAAGCCAGAGAGAGTCGCAAGGAACGGCCGAGCAATCTCTGCAAACAGCGCTCTCCCGTCCCTCCCCGGCTCCCTGTTATCACAGCCGAGCCGGATGTCGAGCCTCCACCCGCTCACCGCCGCGCCCACATCCTCGGCAGCAGCCGCAGCAGCCCGACTCCGCTCACGAGGAACACCACCGACCACACGACTCCTTGCGCGTTCCTCCCATACAGAAAGCTCCCCGCCCCGAAGAGCGCCGCGTACACGAAAGCGCAGCCTAACGTCCAGCCGAGGAACATCATCGGCAGGCTGTCGGGAGAGGGAGGAAGCGTCGAGCTCGAGCGGATCGCTCTCCAGCCCGGGCCGGGCGGGCGGACCTTCTCGTAGAAGGAGAGCAGCGTCGCGCGGTCGGTCGGCGGAGCGAGGTACGCCACGGCGACCCACACGACGGTCGTCGCGGCGACGGAGATGATGAGCGTGATGTGCGAGGGGATCGTGGCGCCTCCCTTCGCGAGGGCGAAAAAGAGCAGCGCGAGGAGGAAGGAGCTCACCATCGCCGCGATCTCGCTCCACGCGCTCACGCGCCACCAGAACCAGCGCAGCAGATAGAGCAGCCCCGTCCCCGCGCCGATGGAGAGCATCAGCTCGAAGCTCTGCCGCGCCGACTGGAGCACGAAGGTGAGCAGCGCGGCCAAGACCATCAGCAGTCCCGTGATGATGCGTCCGATCATCACGTAGTGCCGCTCGTCGCGCCCGGGCCGCACGAACCTCCGGTAGAAGTCGTGCACCAGATACGACGTCCCCCAGTTGAGGTGCGTCGAAAGCGTCGACACGTACGCGGCGAGCAGCCCGGCGATCATGAGACCGAGCACGCCGTGCGGCAGGAAGGTGAGCATCGCCGGGTACGCCATGTCGTGGCCGATCAGCGAGGGATCGACGTACGGCAGTGCGCGGTGGATGTCGGCCAGCTGCGGGAAGACGAGCATCGACGCGAGCGCGACGATGACCCACGGCCACGGCCGCAGCGCGTAGTGCGCGACGTTGAAGAAGAGCGTCCCGGAGAGCGCGTCGTTCTCGCTCTTCGCGGCGAGCATGCGCTGGGCGATGTAGCTCCCGCCCCCCGGCTCCGCGCCCGGGTACCACACCGACCACCACTGGATGGTGAGCGGGATGATGAGCACGGCGAGCATCAGTCCCCAGTCGCCGAAGTCGGGGACGAATCCCAGCGTCTTCGGATCGATGCGCGTGATCAGCCCGTGCAGCCCGCCGACCTCGGGACGCTGCACCGCGTAATACGCCGCGGCGAAGGAGCCCGTCATCGCGATCCCGAACTGGATGAAGTCGGTGACGAGCACGCCCCACAGCCCGGACGTCGCGGCGAAGGCGACGTTGAGCAGCGCGCAGATGCTCAGCGTCTTCACCATCGGCCAGCCGAGGAGGACGTTGGCGATCTTGGCGGCGGCGAGGTTCACCGTCGCCATGATGACGAGGTTGAAGAAGAGGCCGAGGTAGAGCGCGCGGAAGCCGCGGACGAAGGTCGCCGGGCGTCCGGAGTAGCGCAGCTCGTAGAACTCGAGGTCGGTGAGCACGCCCGATCGCCGCCACATCCGCGCGTAGAAGAACACCGTCGCCATCCCCGTGAGCAGGAACGACCACCACGCCCAGTTGTTGGCGACGCCGTGCTCGCGGACGAGGTTCGTGACGAGGTTCGGGGTGTCGGTGCTGAACGTCGTCGCGACCATCGACACGCCGATGAGCCACCACGGCGCCGCTCGTCCCGAGGTGAAGAACTCCGCCGTGCTCGACCCGGCGCGCCGCGCGAGGAGCACGGCAGGGAGAAAGGAGATCCCGATCGAGACGACGACGATGATCCAGTCGAGTGAGGTGAGCCGCATCGCGAGGGGAGGAGGTGAGTCGGTGCCCGGGGGAATCCTACGCGCTCACGGCGGCTCGGCAACATCGCTCGGCAACATTGCTCGGCGACATGGCTCGGCAACAGCTTGGGCTTTAATGGGGTAACTGCAACCACGCTTTGGTACGCCGAGCCGGGGAGTTCGGGGAGGACTACCAGGAGCCATGGCTCCTGACCTCCCCAAACTCCTCGGCTCGGGCACTCCTTGATGCGGTTGCAGTCACCAAATAAAGCCCCTGCAGTTGGAGGAGCCTGCGGTTGAAAGGCGCTTGCCTCCGCGATGCGACCGCCTTACGCTCCGGTCATGGGTGCGATGGACGACGCGTACGCGGACGCGTATGACGCGATCGCGATCAAGGAAGTGCTCGTGCGAGCCGTCGAGTCGCGCGCGGCGGCGGCGGCGCGGGCGCGGGAGCGCATCGTCGAGTTCGGCATGCGCATCCTCGAGCAGGTGGAGCTCGATCGCGCCGAGGGGCTGCCCGCGCTCGGCGACGACGACCGGCCCGCCGCGCGCGCCCGGCTGCTCGGACTGCTGACGGATCTCGTGCTCGCCGAGCTGCGCGCGCTCCGCCCGCGCGAGAAGACGGCGGAGGACGCCCTTCCCGACGAGCTTCTCGCGCGCCACCTCGCCTCCACCTTCGTGCAGGTGCTCGAGTGGTGGGAAGAAAGCCCGACGCCGGTGCCGGCGCGCGAGGCGAACGACTACTTCCGCTCCCTCGTGCTACCGGCGCTCGACGTCGGCTTCTAGTAGCGCAGCGTCTCCAGGTAGCGGATGCTCTTCGGGACGTTGGTCAGTGGCGCCGGCGTCTCATCCTCGATGTAGTACTCCTCGAAGCCGTCCTGCTGCGCCGCCTGCATGAGCGCGGGCCAGGGCACCTGTCCCTCGCCGATCGCCGCCTCGAGCGAGTCGGGGAGCCCGCCGGTGAGCGAGCCGCGCGGGACGCCGGGCTTCATGTCCTTGATGTGCATGAGCCGGAAGCGCCCCGGATACTTCCTGATGAGCGCGACCGGATCGACGCCGGGCAGCCAGGTCCAGAGCACGTCCATCTCGAAGTGGACGAGCTGCGGATCGGTCTCGCGGATCATCAGGTCGAGCAGCGTCCCGTCGCCGTTAGGCACCGGCTCGAAGCCGTGGTCGTGGTAGAAGAAGGAGAGCCCCGCGTCCTTCATCGTCCGGCCGAACCTGTTGAAGTCGGCGACCGCGTGGCGCGCGTCGGCCTCGGTGAAGGCGCCTTCGTGCGGATACCAGGCGAGCCCCACCCACTTCGCGCCCAGCGCCTTCGCGTTCGCGATCACCGTCTCCGGATGATCGCGCAGGTCCTCGTAGCCGACGTGCATCGACGTCGCCTGCAGCCCGGCGTCCTTGAGCGCCTGCGCGAACTTCTCGATGGGCATGTCGTACAGCCCCGCCGTCTCGACGTGCGTGAAGCCCAGCCGCCTGACGGTGCGCATCATCGCGACGGGATCGGTCTTCGCCAGCTCGCGGAAGGTCCAGAGCTGGACGCCGAGCGGCGCGCGGAAGTCGCCGGAGTAGCTGATCGCGTGTGCGGTGACCGCGGGGCCGGCGGCGGCGGACTCGGCGCCGCGCGAAGGCTGGTTGCCGCAGCCCTGGGCGGCGAGCGCGAGGACGATTCCCGCGAGCGGGAGGGAGGCGTGCATCTTCATGGCGGGGACGGATCGAGGACGATGATGTCGGGCGCGCCATAGCATAGCGGCCGCGGCGGTGCAGGGCAAAGGCGCCTCACGCGGGTGGAGAAGTCGAGCCGGATGGGATATGTTCGCCGGCCGTGTCACGATTCCCCGCTCTCTCGCGCGCGACCCTGCCGTACGCCGTGCTCGCCGCGTCGCTCCTGCTCACGGCGGCCGCGGCGTCGCTGATGGCGATGGCGCAGCGCGCGCGGGACCGGGCGCGCTTCGCGAACGCGGTGGAGAGCACGCGCGACCGCATCACCGGGCGACTCGACACGTACACCACGCTCCTTCGCGGCGCGGCGGGACTGTTCGCCGCGTCGGACACCGTCACGCGCGCCGACTTCCGGGAATATGTCGGCCGGCTGCACGTCGGCCAGCGCTATCCGGGCATCCAGGGCGTCGGGTTCAGCCGGCGAGTGACCGCCGCCGAGCTGCGGCGGTTCCTGGCCGCGGTGCGCGCGCACGACGCCGCCTCCTTCCACCTCTGGCCCGACTCGGCGCGCGCCGAATACCACACCATCGTCTACCTCGAGCCGCAGGATCGCCGCAACCAGGCCGCGTTGGGCTACGACATGTTCACCGATTCTACGCGCCGCGCGGCGATGGAGCGGGCGCGCGATCAGGGCGGCCCCGCGTCGACCGGGCGCGTCACCCTCGTCCAGGAGATCGACGCGCGGAAGCAGCCGGGCTTTCTGCTCTACGTGCCGGTGTATCGCGGCGCGGAGACGCCGCCGACGGTCGCCGCGCGGCGTGCCGCGCTCGCGGGATTCGTGTACGCGCCCTTCCGCGCCGGCGATCTGTTCGCCGGGATCTTCGGCAGCGAGCGCAGTCCGCGGGTGGACTTCGCCGTCTACGACGGGGGGCGCGTCGACTCGGCGGCGCTGCTGCACGCGTCGGGGAGGGCGGGCGATCGCGCGCGCTCGCCGGCGTACGTCGACACCAGGCGCATCGAGGTCGCGGGACGGGTGTGGACGATCGTCTTCCAGTCGACGCACAACTTCGAGTCGGCGGTGCGCTCGCTCGTCGTCCCCCTGATCGTCGGAGGCGTCACGGTGAGCGTCGTCCTCTTCCTCCTCTCCCGGGCGCAGCTCCGTGCGCGCGGCGAGGCCGAGGAGGCGAACCGGCTCAAGTCGCAGTTCCTCGCCAACATGAGCCACGAGATCCGCACCCCGATCAACGCGGTGATCGGCTACACCCAGCTGCTCGAGATGGAGGTCGCCGGTCCGCTCAACGGCGAGCAGCAGGCGCAGCTCCACCGCATCCGGGTCAGCAGCGAGCACCTGCTCGCGCTGGTGAGCGAGGTGCTCGATCTCGCGAAGGTGGAGGCGGGTCAGATGGTCGTCGCGACGGCGCCGGTGCTCGCGCGCACGGTCGCCGACGCGGCCCTCGCCCTCGTCGCGCCGCAGGCGGCGCGGAAGGAGCTGTCGCTGACGCTCGACTGGACGGGCGAGGGCGAGTTGTGCTTCCGTGGCGACGAGCAGCGCGCGCGGCAGATCGTCGTGAACCTGCTGGCCAACGCGGTGAAGTTCACACCGTCGGGCGGACGCGTGACGCTCTGCGCGCACGGCGTCGCCGCGGGTCCGCGCGGCGCGCATCTCTTCGGCGGCGGCCCGTGGGTCGCCTTCGACGTCGAGGACACGGGGATCGGGATCGCCGAAGCCCAGCGCGAGAAGATCTTCGAGCCCTTCGTGCAGGGCGACGGTCGCTACACGCGCGAGCAGCCCGGCACGGGGCTGGGCCTGACGATCAGCCGCCGGCTCGCGCGGCTGATGGGCGGCGACGTCACCGTGAGCAGCACGCCGGGGAAGGGGTCCTGCTTCACCCTCTGGCTCCCCGCCGCGGCGAGCATCGGCGCCCACCACCCCACACGTTAGGCAGCGATGCCCGTCTCCCGCCGCGACGCCCTCCGCCTCCTCGCCGCCCCGGTCGGGCTCGCCGCGCTCGGCGTCGCCCCGTCGGGCATCGGGATGCGCGGCGCGCGGTCCGGGGCGCGGCTGAAGGTGCTCGTCGCCGGGGGACATCCCGACGATCCGGAGAGCGGGTGCGGCGGCGCCATGGCCCGCTACGCCGACGCCGGCCACGAGGTGGTCGCGCTCTACCTGACGCGCGGCGAGGCCGGGATCGAGGGCGCCACGCACGCCGACGCGGCGCGCATCCGCACCGCGGAATCCGAGCGCGCCTGCCGGATCCTCGGCGCGCGGCCGGTCTTCTTCGGCCAGGTCGACGGCGACACCCGCGTCGACCGCGACGCCTACGCGGCGATGCGCGAGGTGATGGAACGCGAGAAGCCGGACCTGATCTTCACCCACTGGCCCGTCGATACGCATCCCGATCACCGCGCGGCGTCGCTCCTCGTGTACGACGCCTGGATGCGCATGGGACGAAAGGTGCCGCTCGCCTACTTCGAGGTCCTCACCGGCGAGCAGACCGAGGTCTTCCGTCCCACCGACTACGTCGACATCACCGCCGTCGCGCGACGCAAGCGCGACGCCTGCTTCGCGCACGCGAGCCAGAAGCCCGAGGAGTGGTATCCCGTGCACGAGCGGATGGGCCGGTTCCGCGGGATGGAGCATGGCTGCGAGGCGGCGGAGGCGTTCGTGCGGCACGACGCGGGGCCGGCGATTCTTCCACCGTAGCCCGCTCCCGACGGCCGCGAGGCGCGTGGCGTGGCCTGTGCAATCCGGCCCCTCCACACCCCGTTGGAGGCAGGATGGAGCGGCAGAGGGAAAGCGAGCGCGTCGTCGAGTCGCGCCTGGATCGCGCGCGGGTGCACGCGTCGAGCGGCGAGTCCCCGGCGAGCGTCGTCGCGGCGGTGATGGCGCGGCTCGAAGAGCGCGGCCCACGCGATGCGCTGGCGCTGCTGAACGCGCGCACGCGCTTCCGCTTCACCGGGATCTACCGGGCCGAACCGCCGCTGCTGCGGAACATCTTCCTCGTCGACCGCGAGAACCCGGCGGTCAATGTCTCGGGCGCGGTGTGCCCGCTCGACGAGACCTACTGCGCGCTCACCTGCGCGCGCGAGGCGGCGTTCGCGACGCGCGACGCGCCGCGCGACGCGCGACTCGTCGCCCATCCGGCGCGCGACTCGGTGATCTCGTACTCTGGGGTGCCGCTGCGCCTGCACGACGGCCACGCATGGGGAACGCTCTGCCACTTCGATCTGCGGCCGCGCCTGCTCCCGCGCGCCGAGCAGGCCGTGCTCGAGATGGCCGCTCCGCTCTTCGTCCGCTGGCTCGCCGAGCGCGGGGACCTTCGAGCCGCGGGCGAGGTCAATGTCCCTCCCGCCCCGACATCGCCTCCACGTTCTGGCGGACGATGAAGCCGAAGATCTCGCGCGCCGATTCGCTGGAGATGGTGCGCGCCGCGGGAAGGATGCGGCCGCGGATCACCGCGCCGCCGAGGTCGCGCCGGACCTGCTGCGTCACGTAGGTCGGCGCGTCGGCGGGGATCGCGGAAAGATCGTCGCGCCCGAGCACGAGGACGTGGAGGTTCGCCACGCCGGGCGTCGTCGCGAAGAACTTCCGCAGCATCTCCCCGAACTCCACCGACCCGACCACCGCATACACCGGGCGCCGGAGGAGGAGCGCCCACTCTCCGATCACCAGATCGGCCCGGACCTCGATCACGATCAGCCGCTTGCGCAGGTCGGCGGCGATCGTGCGCAGCCAATCACCATGCGCGGCGGTGGTGACCACGAGATCGGCGCGGCGAAGCGCGATGGGCGGTGAAGCCGCGGCGCGCAGCTCGTCCACGGTGAGCCCCTCCGCCTCGAAGCCGAAGTCGTCGCGCAGTTCGCGGCAGAGCCCGAGCACCTGATCGGCGGTGGTGGTCACGACCACGGCGCGCAGGCGCAGCGTCTCGGTGGAGCGCCGCAGCCACTCGTGCAGCTCCGTCACCGGGATCTCGCGGGCGAGCGCCTGTGTCAGCACGTCCGCGAACCAGCCTTCGGGCAGGGGCGGGATGCCACGCGTCCCCGCGGCGCGCGCGGCGACGTAGACCCCGCCCCGCGGCCGGAGCTCGACGAGCCCCTCGCCGGCGATCTCCTTGTACGCGGCGATGACCAGCCGGTAGTCGACGCCGAACTCGCCGGCGAGCTCGCGCGCGCTCGGCAGCCGGTCGCCGGTCCGCAGCGTTCCCGCCTGGACGGCGCGGAGGACGCGGCGGCGGATCGAGTCGGCGATGAGCTCGCGCGAATCGCTCACGGTCGTGCCGGGTTCGACGGTCGATTCTGCCATGAGCGGTCGATCAACTGATCAGAGGACGTGTTCAATTTATCGGACTGAAGCGCATCTGTTCGGTAATTCGGAACAGAATGGCCCGCATAATGCGGACCTGCTCGCGCCGGTTCGAAGGCGCGAGCTCGCGCGACAGTCGCGCGAATGGTCGAGGGTGGCAGCACGGTAACGCCCCACCACACCGAGTGCCAGATGAGCCGACGTCAGCACGCGTCCCGATCCGGCCGGGGCGCGCAGCACATGCGGCCGGCACCCGATGGAGGCTCCTGATGTCCGAACCCCGCAGCTCGCTCGTCATCGACAGCCCGGAAGATCTCTGGCGCTCGTCGACGCGCCGGTCCTTCCTCCGGCTGCTCGGTGTCGGCGGCACGATCGCGCTCGCCCCGACGCTCTTCGCCGCGTGCAGCGGCGATGACAACAATCCCGTCCAGCCTAACGGCGGCGGCGCCCAGCTCGACCTGAGCACCGACATCGGGATCTTCAACTACGCCTACGCGCTCGAGCAGCTCGAGGCGGCGTTCTACAGCACGGTCGTCGGCGCGGCAAACTTCGCGACGCTCTTCACCGACACCAACGAGCGCGAGCTCCTCACCGACATCCGCAACCACGAGGTCGTGCACCGCGAGTTCCTGAAGGCGGCGCTCGGCTCGAGCGCGATCCCGGCCCTCGCGCTCAACACGACGACGGTCGCCGCGCTCACCGCCGACCGTGCCACGATCCTGAAGAACGCCCAGAGCTTCGAGGACCTCGGCGTCGCCGCCTACAACGGCGCCGGCAAGCAGCTCAAGGACGCGCGCAATCTGCTCGTCGCCGGAAAGATCGTCTCCGTCGAGGCGCGCCATGCCGCCGCGATCCGCGACGCGCGCGACACCACGGGCAGGGCCTTCGCGGGCGACGACGTCGTCATCGGCGGGCTCGACGTGAAGATGGAGCCGGCCGCGGTGCTCGCGCGCGTGACCGCTCTCAACCTCGTGACGACGCCGATCAGCGTGGCCAAGCAGCAGACCGACGCCGCGACCGCCGACCAGCCGGCACCGGTCGCTTCCTGACTCACGCCATCACTCGAGGAGCATCACTCATCATGACCAGCACAACCAACGTCCCGATTCTCGACGCGATCGATCCCGAGATCACCGACCGGCTCGTCACACGCCGCGCGGCGATCGCCAAGGGGGCCGCCGTCGGCTCGACCGTCGCCATGGGGCTCGCGATGGCCTCGGTCCCCGTCGCCCTCGCCGCGCTCTCGCGCGAGGCCTTCGGCCAGGGCACCGCGCTCCCCGCCGACATCAAGGCGGTGCTCGACTTCGCGCTCGCGCTCGAGATCTTCGAGAACGAGTTCTACAAGGCGGTGCTCGGCACGAGCGGCTCCGCCGCGCAGAACGCCGCCTTCGTCGGCGTTCGTGCGAGCATCACCGGCGCCGCGCTCGCCACGGTGCAGCAGATCCAGAAGCACGAGGCGCAGCACGTCGCGTTTCTCGAGCAGCAGGGCGCGACGAGCGCGCTCACGGCGACGGACTTCGACTTCACCGGCGGCCGCGGCAGCGGCAACGGTCCCTTCAAGCCGGCGACGACCGACGCCGCCTTCCTCCTCGCCGTCGCCCAGGGGGCCGAGGACACGGGCGTCCGCGCCTACAAGGGGCAGGCGGGGAATCTCATCGGCAACAACGACACGACGCACAACGCGGTGCTCGAGGCGGCGCTGCGCATCCATTCGGTGGAAGCGCGCCACGCCGCGCGCATCCGCCGCATCCGCCGGCTGGCGATGGGCGCACCGGACGTCGTGCGGCTGAGCGGTACGATCCGCGGCGGTGGCGCCGCGGCCGCCGGCGCGACGGGCTCGCCGAGCGCCGACGTCGTCGCCGCGTTCGGCAAGATCTACGGCGGCGCGACGCCGGAGAGCAACACGACGCACGTCGTCTTCAACGGCAGCGCCGAGGCGTCGATCAACGCCGCGTCGCTGAGCGGGATCATGGGCGGCACCGATGCCGTGACGGAAGCGTTCGACGAGCCGCTGACGAAGGCCGAAGTCATCGCGATCGTGCAGCCGTTCTTCATTCCGAGCCTCGCGTAAGGCACCCCGACGCGAACGGCCCCGCTCCCGATGCCGGGGGCGGGGTCTCTCGCGGACTCCTTCTGACGAGGACCTCTCTCGATGGATCTTCAACAGCACTTCGACAAGTCGCACGACGGCTCGCCCCAGCAGATCGCGGCGCTCGCCGAGAAGTTCGACGGCCGGCGGCCCGACCCGGAGATGGCGGCGGTACTGCGCGTCATGATCTCCTCCGACCCCAGGCCCTTCTACGAGCTGCCGCCGAAGCTGGCGCGCAAGCACCCGACCCCCGCGGACGCGGTGAAGGCGCTGCTCAGGGAGCGTGGGGAGAGCACCGACCCGGAGGAGGTCGGCGACGTGGACGACCGGAAGATCGACGGTCCCGGCGGCGACATCGAGATCCGCGTCTACAAGCCGGCGAGCGCCGCGTCGGACCAACTGCTCCCGGTCGCGCTCTACATCCACGGCGGCGGCTGGGTGATCGCGACGATCGACACGTACGACTCGTCGGCGCGCGCGATCTGCAACAAGGCGCACTGCATCGTGGTCTCGACGCACTACCGTCAGGCGCCGGAGAACAAGTTTCCGGCCGCGCACGAGGACACCTTCGCCGCCTACAGGTGGGTGATCGCCAACGCGCGCGAGCTGGGCGGCGATCCCTCGCGTGTCGCGATCGTCGGCGAGAGCGCCGGGGGAAACATGGCGGCCGTCGTCTGCCTGAACGCCCGCGACGCGGGGATCCAGTTCCCGCTGCACCAGGTGCTCGTCTACCCGATCGCCGGCTACGACACGAACACCGAGAGCTATCGCGAGATGGCCGAGGCGCAGCCGCTCGACAAGCCGGCGATGGAGTGGTTCTTCGAGCAGTACCTGCGGACCCCGGCCGACGGTGCCACACCGGCGATCTCCCTCGACCGCACCGATCTCTCCGGGCTGCCGCCGGCGACGATCATCAACGCGGAGCTCGACCCGCTGCGGAGCGAGGGCGAGCTTCTCGAGCGGCGCCTGCGCGAGAGCGGGGTCGACGTGCAGCGCCGCGTGTTCGACGGCGTGACACACGAGTTCTTCGGGATGACGCCCGTCCTCGCGAAGGCGCGCGAGGCGCAGCAGCTCGCGGCGGAGTCGCTGCGCGGCGCCTTCACTTCCCGAAGCGCACCTGCCGGGTCTCCTGCTCGTTCCCCGTCCGGCGGGTGAGCGAGTCGTACAGCTCGGGCCGCCGCGCGCGCATCCAGCGGCGGCCCGACGAGGTGGGGAGCAGCGATGCGTCAAGCTCGGCGACGACGATGTCGTCGCCGAGCGCGCGCGATTCGGCGACGATCTCACCGTAGGGGTCGAGGATCATCGCGTTCCCCGTGCGGACCTCGTCGTCGTCGGGGCCGACGCCGTTGGCGAAGAGGATGTACATCCCGTTGTCGTGCGCGCGGCTCGGCAGCCAGCGCATCAGCCACCCGCGCCCCTTCGGCCCGCAGAGCTCCGCCTCGCACGTCGCGGGATCCTCGGCTCGGGCGTCCCATACCGCGCGGTCGATCGGCTTCATCCCGCGCGGGCTCACCGAGTTGCACCCGCCCGTCTGGTGCGGGGCGAGGAGGATCTCCGCGCCGGCGAGCGCGGTGGCGCGCGCGTTCTCGACGATGTTGTTGTCGTAGCAGATCAGCACCCCCACGCGGCAGCCGTGCGGAGTGTCGAACACCGTGTAGTGGTCGCCGGGGGTGAGAAACTCGCTCACGAAGACGTGCAGCTTGCGGTGCACCGCCCAGGTCCCGTCAGGCATCGCGACGACGTACGCGTTGTAGAAGCGCCCCTCCTCGTCGCGCTCGACGAGCCCGGCGCCGATCGTCATGCCGTGCTCGCGCGAGAGGCCGAGCAGCTCCTGCGTCGACCGACCCTCGGGCACCGGCTCGGAGAGCGCGGCGAAGGCGTCGCGATCGAGCTTCCGCGTGTGCCAGTAGCCGGTGATGCACATCTCGGGGAAGGCGATGATCTCGACCTTCTCCCTCGATGCCCGCTCGACGAAGTGCCGGATGCGGCCGAGGTTGTACGCCTTGTCGCCGGGCGCATGCTGGAACTGCGTCGTCGCTGCTCGGATGTCGCGCATGAGGGAATGTACCGCACTTGCGGGGGCCGGGGGCCAGGCGGAAGGAACGGCGGCAACTGCCGTCACCGCGGCTCCTCACGCCTCGCCGGTGGCCCTGGCCCCTATCCCTGCACGACCGACGGATCCATCCAGAAGACCTCCCAGTGGTGCCCGTCGAGGTCGTAGAAGCTCCACCCGTACATGAAGCCGTGGTCCTGCGGATCCAGCGCGTGCGAGCCGCCGAGGGAGATGGCCCTCTTCACCATCGCCTCGACCTCGGCGCGACTGTCGAGGCCCACGGCGAAGAGCGCGTTCGTCTCGCGCGTCGGGTCGCCCTGCGGGCGCTTCGTGAAGCTGGCGAACTTGTCGGGCATGAGGAGCATGAAGTACGCGTCCTCGCCGACGAGCATCGCGGCGGCGGTCGCGTCGGTGAACTGGGCGTTGAAGCTGAAGCCGAGGGCCTCGAAGAAATCGATGGAGCGCTGGACGTCGGCGACGGGGACGTTGACGAAGAGCTTGCGCGGCTTCGGCGCCTTCGTCGCGGGCTTCCTGATGCGCGGCGCGGGCGACTGGCTGGTGGACATGGGTCTCGGTGTGAGAGGTGATGGATGCGCGCTGCCTAACGGCGAACGAGAGCGCGAACGCGCGGGTCGCGGAGATAGAGCCCGCCCCAGAGCAGCGCCGCGACGTAGATCGGAAAGAGGATGTGCGTGAAGAGGGGGTTGTCGAGCCGCAGGTGCGTGGCGATCGCGCCGCCGAGGTAGCCCGTCCAGAGGATCGCGCCGAGGGGCGCGGTGCGGGGGACGAGATAGACGACGAGGCAGACGACCTGGATCGCCCCGAGGATCGGGAGATGATGCGGCTGCCAGCCGAGCTGCGTCGTTCCCTCGATCGCTTCGCGCGCGCCGGCGAGCTTGATCGCCGCGTCGAAGGTGAGGAAGAGGACGGCGATCGCGCTGAGCACGCGGCCGGTCCAGCGCGCGGCGCGCGACGGCGACCAGGCGTCGGAAGCGAGGGAGAAAGGAAGCGTCGTCATGGTGACCTCGGTTGGGGTTCACATGGTTGGACGGCCACTCTCTGGAAAACTCATCGGTCGTCGCCGGTCGACCTCGACGTGGGAGTGGACGTGGGACGGGGGAGCGAGGGCAGGGCTGGGACGACGTCTGACGTGTGAGTCCTCCCTCCCACCTCCCACGTCCCACGTCGTCCCCGCCTCCCCAACTCGCTCCCCCGTCCCCACGTCCCTCCCACGTCGCCCCGCTAACTGCCCAGCCGCATCGGCACCCCGAACCGCGGGAAGAGCGTCTCGACGTCGAGGTACGAGGTCATCCCGCGGATCCGGTCGCCGTCGATCTCGAGCATCAGGAGCGCCCATGGCGTCGCGCCCCCGTCGCGGTACTGCGCCCATGCCGGCGTCCCGCCGCACGCGTCCACCGGAACGAGCCGCGACCCGCGGCAGCCGATCCCGTAGCTGAGCAGCCACCGCGCGATCGGCTCGTGCCCCTGGAGCCAGAGCTCGTACGGCGGCATCGAGAGCGTCGCCTCCTCGTGAAGCAGCGCGGTGAGCGCGGCGACGTCGTAGCGTTCGAAGGCATCCACGTAGCGTGCGACGAGCCGCGTCTGCTCCCCGCTCAGCGCGCGCGGGGTGACGGCGGGGTTGCGCGCATCGAGCGTCCCGCGAGCACGCTGCAGCGCGCTGTTCACCGCCGCCACGCTCATGTCGAGCGACTTCGCCGTCTCCGCGGCGCTGAACTCGAGCACCTGCGTCAGCAGCAGCACCGCACGCTGCCGAGGCGGGAGATACTGCAGCGCGGCGACGAAGGCGAGACGGATGCTCTCCTTCAGCAACGCGCGCTCGCCGGGATCGAGCGTCCCTTCCGCGGGGAGGGCCATCGCGTCGGGGATCGGCTCGACCCAGTGCTCGCGTCCGCGCTGCGGGAGCGCCATGTCCTCGCGCACCTCGCCCGGTACCGGAGAGAGGTCGAGGGGACGGACCCGCCGCCGCTCGCTCGACTCGAGCTGGTCGAGGCAGACGTTGGTCGCGATGCGATAGAGCCAGGTCTTCAGCGACGCGCGCTCCTCGAAGCGGTCCATCGCCTTCCACGCGCGGAGCATCGCCTCCTGCACCGCGTCCTCGGCGTCGACGACGGAGCCGAGCATGCGGTAGCAGTGGCCGGTGAGCGCGGGCCGGTAGGACTCGAGAAGATCAGCGGGGGGCACGATGGGGAATCTACCGGGGCCAGCGGCCGGGCGTGAGGAACGGCGTCAGCCGCAGTCAACGCAGTTCCTTACTCCTGGCGCCTGACCCCTGACTCCCCGAGCGTCGAGATGAGGACGTCGATGCGCGACCTCAGTCCGGCTACCGCGCGCTCGAGCGCGACGATCTGCTTGGCGCCGGCGATCTCGCCCTGGTCGGTGTCCGCGTCGCGGGCGACGAAGAAGCTGGCGATCGTCGCGGCGACGTAGCCGAAGATCGCGAAGCCGTAGGTCGCGAGGAGAAGACAGAGCAGGCGTCCCTCCGCGGTGCGCGGGAAGTAGTCGGAGCCCATCGTCGTCAGGATCATCGCCGTCCACCAGAGCGCGCTGGCGAAGCTGTCGATCGTGCTGCCGGGGACGCCGCGCTCGAATGCGTACATCCCCGCCGCGCCGGTGAGGGTGACGACGAGCGAGAGAGTGGCGACGTAGCCGATGCCACGCCGCCCCATCACGCTGCCGAGCGCGCGCATCCCGCGGTTCGCGCTGCTCGCGACTCGCACGAGCCTCGCGCCGCGCAGCGCGCCGAGCGCGCGCACGGCGCGGAAGATCCCGAGCACGCGCACCGCCGGGATC
Source organism: Gemmatimonadaceae bacterium (assembly GCA_013361935.1). Taxonomy (GTDB): domain Bacteria; phylum Gemmatimonadota; class Gemmatimonadetes; order Gemmatimonadales; family Gemmatimonadaceae; genus JABFXC01. Next base: position 21,562 of record JABFXC010000054.1, on the reverse strand, counting down.
AGGTCGCGAGGCGGTACCGCTCGCGATCGAGAGTCTGCTTCGTCCCGCTCGGCTCGGCCGTCATGCATTCGCTCCATTGGCTGGTAAGCCGCCATGATGGCGGCCGGACAGTCCTCCGGCGAGGGGTGCGGCGCGCGGCGGGCTCGAGCGGCGGATGCGGCTCGGGGTGACAACGGGCCAGGAAGGCGCTATATAGTCGCGGACAGCGACTAATGCCGGAGGTCTGCATGCACGGGCTCCTGCTCTACCCGGAGTTCCCCGCCAGCTCGTTCTGGAGCTATCGGCACATCATGCCGATGGTCGGCGCGAAGGCGGCCTTCCCGCCGCTCGGGCTCCTCACCTTCGCCGCGCTGCTCCCGGACCACTGGCAGCTCGAGCTGCTCGACCTCAACGTCGATCGGCCGAGCGACGAGGAGCTGCGCCTGCGCATCGCCGCGGCGGATGCGGTGTTCGTGAGCGCGATGTCGGTGCAGAAGCGATCGCTGGTCCGCGTGCTCGACGGGCCGGCGCGCGGCCTCGACACGCCGTGGATACTCGGCGGTCCGTATCCATCGAGCTATCGCGCGCACATCCTCGAGCCGCGGACGCCCTCCGACGAGATCCTCCATCGCGGGCTCGACGTTCTCGTGTGGGGAGAGGGGGGGCAGTGGGTCGAGACGATCGATCGCCTGCTGACGACGGAGAAGCGCCGCCACTCCGAGGGCGAGCCGCTGCTGCTCATCCCCGCGGCGATCGCCGCGCAGGAGCCGGGCTCACGCAAGGCGCTCAACGACCGAACGATCTTCCGCGATCTCGAGACGATCCCGCCTCCGCGCTGGGACCTGATCGACGTGCGCGACTATCGCTCGATGATGATGCAGACGACGGTCGGCTGCCGCTTCCGCTGCGACTTCTGCGACATCATCCAGTTCAACGGCGGCTTCACCCGGCCGAAGACGCTCGAGTCGGTGCGGCGCGAGCTCGGCGCGCTCCACGCGCTGGGGTACCGCGGCGGGATCTTCACCGTCGACGACAACTTCGTCGGCAACCCGGAGGCGATCGAGTCGATCCTCCAGGTGATGATCGACTTCCAGCGCGAGCACGACTACCCGTTCTCGTTCTACACGCAGGCGAGCCTCGACCTCGGCACCCCGAAGCTCGCGCACCTGCTGCCTCTCATGAAGGAGGCCGGGTTCGCCGAGGTGTTCCTCGGCATCGAGAATCCCGATCCGGCGGCGCTGAAGGGGATGAACAAGAAGCAGAACCTGAAGGTGGACATCCGGGCGACGGTGGCGCGGATCCAGCACGAGGGGATCGAGGTGATGGCGGGGTTCATCTTCGGCTGCGACGAGGACACCCTCGACACCGCCGACGCGATCGCCGCCTTCGCGACCGACGTCGCGATCCCGACGGCGATGACGGGGATGCTCACGCCCGTGCCGTACACGCCGCTCGCCGAACGGCTGCGCGCCGAGGGCAGGCTCCGAGAGGCGGAGTTCTCCGGAAACAACACGGACGACGACGTGCAGTTCTCGCCGCGCCGGATGTCGATGGAGGAGATGCAGCGCGGCTACCATCGCATCCTGCAGCGGCTCTTCTCACCGGGCGAGATGTACCGGCGCTCGCGCGCGCTGCTCGAGCGGATCGAGCCGCACATCTTCCACGGCCGCGAGATGCGCGGCGCCGACCTGCTCGCCGGGGCGCGCTCGCTCTGGAAGCAGGGGTTCGTCCGCGCGCCGCGACGCGAGTACTATCGGCTGCTCTGGCAGGCGATGCGTCTCGACCGCGCGAGCCTGCGCGAAGCGGGGCGAGCGGTGAGCGAGCTGCGAAAGCGGCTGCGCGCGCTCGCCAGCTCGGGGCAGGCGCGGATCGCGGAGGTGGACGTCGCGCGTCTCACGGCGCTGGTCGATCGCGCGCACGACGCGGTGGTGCGTGCCGACCCCGGCCGCCGGCTCGACGAGATCGCGACGTGGGCGTCGGGGCTCAAGGAGCGCATCGAGCGCCGCTCACCGACGGTCGACGACTTGCGTGCGCTCTACCGCTGGAGCGGCGAATACTTCACCCGCCAGCGTCGGCTGCATCGCTTCCCCGGAACGTATCTCGTGAAAGCGTTCAACCTGGCGATCAAGGGACTGCACTACGAGATCGTGATGACGGGGATCGTCCGGCATCAGAGGGTCGGGGGCCAACAGTCAGGGGGTCAGGGGTCGGGAGTCAGCCGTCGGCGTTGACCGCTGACCCCCCGACCTCCGACCCCCGACCCCTAGTCCCTCAAGTAGTGGCACGTGTAGCCGCCGGGATTCTTCCGCAGGTAATCCTGGTGGTACTTCTCGGCGCTGTACCACGTGGACGCAGGCTCGATGCTCGTCGTGATCGGGCGCTTCCATTTGCCGGATGCGTTCACGCGCGCGATCACGCGCTCGGCGATCTCCTTCTGCTCCGGCGACTGCGGGAAGATCGCCGAGCGGTACTGGGTGCCGACGTCGTTTCCCTGGCGGTTGAGCGTCGTCGGATCGTGGAGGCGGAAGAACCACTTCTCGAGCAGCTCCTCGTAGCCGATCACCGACGGATCGAAGGTGATGCGCACCGCCTCGGCGTGGCCGCTCTTGCTGTCGTGCGTGTCGTGGTAGGTCGGATTGACGAGCCACCCGCCCGTGTAGCCGACGTCCGTGTCGAGGACGCCGGGAACGTCGCGGAGGATGTCCTCCATTCCCCAGAAGCACCCGCCGGCGAGGACGGCGATCTCGGTGCGGCGCGCTGTCTCCCGTTCGTCACCGCCAGTGGCGGCGCGCATGCTGTCGGTGCTCATGAATCCTCCGATCGTCGAAGCCGGCCCCCTGTTCACGACGCATGGCAAACGCTATGCTGGTCGTCGCCGCGCATCGGCGCGATGCGGCGCGGCACGCGACACTTCCCGCTCATGACTGGACACTAATCCATGTCCGGGCGAACGACCACGGCGGAGGCTCAACCGGCGCGCGCGCGGGGAAGTTCCCCGCGCGGCGGCGGACGCGCGTCTGGCCGCGGCGCGCTCGACGCGCTGCTCGCGCGCGGAAACCGCAGGCTGCTCCGCGCCCTCGCGATCCGCGCGAAGCCACGCGTCGTCGCCGCGACGGATGCACGCGAGCGCGAGGCGAACGAAGTCGCGCAGCGGCTCGTCGGCGGGGAGGAGCACGCGGCGGTGAGTCCGCGCGGGGCGGGCTCGGCTGGAATGGTGCAGCGCTGCGCGGCGTGCGCCGCTGGGCGTCCGCTCTGCGCCGAGTGCGAGGAGGAGCTGCTCCTGAAGCGCGGCGACACGGGCGGCGCGGGGAGCGATGCGCCGGCGGCGCTGCTTGCCGCGCTCGGTGCCGGCCGTCCGCTCGACGGCGAGACGCGCGCCTTCGTCGAGCCGAGACTCGGCGCGCCGCTCGATGAGGTGCGCGTGCACACCGGGGGCGCGGCGGCCGACGCGGCCGCTGCACTCGGCGCGCGTGCCTTCACGACCGGCCGCGACATCGTGTTCGGCGAGGGAGAATATGCGCCCCGGTCGCGCGCCGGTCGCGAGCTGATCGCGCACGAGCTGGTTCATGTGGTGCAGCAGCGCGAGGGCACGATCGCGCGGCCGAGCGTGCAGCGGCAGGAGGAGCATCACGGGACCGACGCCGGCACCGCCGACGCAGGCACCGCCGACGGCGGAAGCTCGGATGCGGGCCGGCTCCCCGACTACGGAACGCTGGCCGGTGGGACCCCCGGGCCGACGGACACCAGTGTCACCGATGGTGGCTGGCTCCCCGATTACGCGACGCTCGCGCAGGCGTTCGATCCGTGCGCGGTGGACGAGCGCTCGCTCGACAACCAGGGGCTCCTCGACGACTGGCGGCTGGCGCATGACTACATCCGGGCGAAGGACGCGGCGCACCGGCACGGCGAGGATCAGTACTGGGACTACGCGAACCTCGCGCGTCGCGTCGGCGCGGAGCGCGACCGGCGCGCGCAGGCGGGTCACGCGTGGCTGAACGAGGACGTGAGTGCCGTGCCGGCGACGCTCTACCGGATCGAGCCGGGGCTCATCCCGTCGACGCTGGTGATCGACCGCGCCGACTCGAATGCCGAGGCGACGAGCGCGTCGACGGGTGGCGCGCTCGTGGTCACCCCCGACCAGTTCGACCGGATGCTCCAGCGGCTCGGGATCCCACGGATGTCGCCGTCCGAGTTCTTCGCGCGGCAGACCGCGGCGACGGCCGGGCCGATGGTGCTGTCGGTCCCGCCGCAGCCCGTCGCGCAGATGACGCCCGCGGTCTCGACGACGGCGGGACTTCTGTCGCTCGGCGGCCAGGGAACGACGATGTCGCCCCTCCTTCCGCCGTTAGGCCTCACGGCAATGCCGCAGATCGGCGGCGGGTTCGCGCTCGCGGGAGGGCTGCCGCGAACTCCCGCCACCGGATACAACTGGGGGACCTTCGTCGACCCCGTCGTCACCGCCGGGCCCTACGCATTCACCCCGGATCAGGTCGGCGGCTTTCGCGTGAACTGGCGCGGCGCGATGGGCGAGGCGCTCTACGCCTCGGCGACCATCATGCCGGGATCGACGACGCCGAGGGTGATCGACCTCAACGACGTGCAGGCGAACGCGCCGGTATACGACTTCCTCGATCCGACGACCGGGCTGAACACGCAGCTGAAGACGCAGCTCCCCGGAACGCCGGGGGGGACGCCGAGCCTGGCGACGGTCCAGGAAGCGTGGCGTGTCGCGTTCGCGCAGGGCGATCCGGCGCTGCGGCTGCAGGCGCTCGCGCTGCTGCGCACGCAGGGGAACCCGAACCTGACGCTGCAGGAGATGCTCCTCAACACGCGCTTCGCGGTGAACCCGGAGACGCTCGCCGCGGCGCAGGATTCGCTCGTCGCCTCGATCCGCGGCGGACCGGCGGCCTACGAGCCTATCCTCACCGCGCTCATGCAACAGCAGCCGATCCAGGTGCAGCACAAGGGGACGTCGGGGGCGGTCGTGACGTACGGCGATTTCACCGCGCTGAACGCCGATTACGTCGCGGGAAAGATCTCGGAGGCCCGCTACCGCGCCGCGATCGCGCAGGTCGCCAACCGTGCCCGGTCGCAGGTCGTCTCGAGCGGGATCGGGGCCGAGACGCATCTCCGACCGCTGCTCGACTACCGGCAGCGCTTCGATTTCCGCGGCGCGTCCGACTTCGCCGGGTTCGCCGACACGCCGGCCGGCCGCACCGCGGCGACGCAGCTGCAGCGGCAGTACTTCGAGCGCATCGCGACGCCGGAGCTGATGGAAGCGCAGCTGCACGGCGTCCCGGCGACGCTCGGCAGGCCGGCGGGGGTCGGCGGCGCGGTGGGGCTCGCGACGAGCGCGCTGCTCGGGCTTCCGCAGATGGCGCAGACGTGGAACGCCGATCCGTACGCGGGGCGGCGGTATCTGCTCAACGTCGGGGTCGGCGGCGCGGGCGGGGTGATCTCCGTGACCGGCGACCAGCTCGTGCGGATGGGGATCTCGCAGGGCGGGCTGCTCACCGCGGAGATGCTCGCCGCGCGCGGGATGTCGGTGGCGCCGGTGAGCATGCTCGCGCCGACGGCGCGCTTCGCCGGGAGCACGGCGTGGGGCGGGGTCGCGTCGGGCGGGATCACGCTCGGGGGGATGTATCTGCAGGAATCCTTGCTCGGCACCGATTTCGGGCCGAGCGACTACTGGTCGAAGACCGCGCGTGCCTCCGTTTCGGGGACCGTCGGCGGGGCCGGCGGCGCGCTGGCGACGGCGATCGCGGCGGCGATCGTCGGCGGCGAGGGCGCGGGCGGCGCATGCACGGTGGTCGTGCCCGGCGTCGGAACGGTCGCCTGCGGGACCGTCGGCGCGGTGGTCGGGTTCGCCGGCGGGCTCATCGCGTACTACGTCTTCGACACCACCTTCGGGGACGACATCGAAGGGTCGGTCCGCGAGTCGATGGAGCACGGCTGCCACCGTTAGGCAAACCGTCGGTGGAACGTTAGGCCGCCGCGCTGGGCACGCGGACCTCCGCCGCCCCTCAGTTGTTTATTAGCGACGGTTAACCGGGCGCGAAGTTCCCTCTTCCCTTGTGCGACAAATCACGCAGATTGCCGATCGCATGCCGGCCCGTCGCGGGGCCGGCGCTCGTGACAATGGATTCGCGGTGACATCATGTCGCCCATCACCTCGTCGGGATCGGCGAGCGGCTTCGAGCCGGCCAAGGCTCGTCCCCGCGCGATCGCCGTGCTGGTCGTGTCGGACGTTAGGCTCTACTGCGAGGGGCTGGCGCAGAGCCTGAGCGGACGCGGCTGCGTGCAGGTGATCGCGTCGGCGGACAACGCGGACGCCGCGCTCGAGCGGATGCGCGCGGGCGGCGTCGACGTCGCGGTGCTCGACATGGCCATGCCCGACGCCCTCTCGCTCGTCCGCCGCGCGGTGCGCGAGGCGCCGGCGGTGCGCGTCGTCGCCTACGCGCTGATCGAGGTCGCGGCGAACGTCCTCGCCTGCGCCGAGGCGGGCGTCGACGGCTACGTGCCGAGCCACGGATCGCTCGCCGACCTGGTGAGCGCGGTCGAGTGCGTCGCCGACGGGGGCACGGTCTGCTCGTCGTGCATGGCCGCACCGCTCTTCCGCCAGCTAGGCCGCCGGCCGCTCGCCGCCGCCCAGCTCCCACTCGCGCTCACCGCGCGCGAGCGCGACATCGCCGAGCTGCTCGACGGCGGGCTCTCGAACAAGGCGATCGCCGCGCGGCTCGGGATCGAGCTGGCGACGGTGAAGCAGCACGTCCACAACATCCTCGACAAGCTCGGCGTCTCCGGCCGCGCCGAGGCGGTGGCCCAGCTGCGCCGCCACGCGCCGCGCACGCTCGCGGCGCGCTCGACCCCGGAAGAATCGCCGCGCGTCTGAGCGGGATGGAGGCGAGGGTGTAGATCCCGCCTCCATCCATGATGCACCGGAAGGTGCATGGCGGACGAGGAGCGGTCGGCCGCACTTCTCGGGCGTGACGCTTCCCGCCGAGCTTCCGACCAGAATCCGCATCGTGCTGGCGCGCATGCCGCGCCTGCTGCGCGACCTGCTCCGCGACGCGCTCGAGCGACACCCGCGCGTCGACGTCGAGGAGGACCAGGGCCACGACGACATCGGCGCGATCGTCGCGCGCACGCGGGCGGACGGTGTGATACTCGGTGCCCTCGGCGACGGCGACGCGACCGCGCGCGACGAAATCGTCCGCGCCCTCTTCCAGTCGCCGCGGACGCGCATCCTCCTCGTCAGCGAGCGCGGCGCGAGCGCCCGGCTGCACGAGCTCACGCCGACGCATCGCAGCGTCTCCGACGTCACGCCGGCCGGACTCGGCGCGGCGATCCTCTCGCGGCTCGCGCCGGTCGAGCGCGGTACGGACTGAGCGATGGCGAGCGCCGACGTCCTCCGCGACATGACCGAGACGATCCTCACACTGCTGCGTGCGGGGATCCCGGCGGCGATGGTGGACCCGCTGCGCATCGTCGCCGCGACGCCCGACGATTTCGGGGACTACGTGAACCCCGATCGTCCCGCGCTCACCGTCTTCCTCTACCGCGTGGCGATCAACCCGCAGATGCGCAACGAGCGGAGGCGGACCCTTCCCGACGGCCGCGTGCAGCGGCAGCCGCTCCCGCTCGAGCTGTGCTACCTGATCACCGCGTGGGCGCGGGAGACCGCGGCGGAGCTGCTGATCCTCGGCCGTGTGCTGCAGGTGCTGTACGACCGCGCCGAGCTCGGGCCGGCGAACCTCGTCGGGAGCGCGTGGGAGGCGGGCGAGGGCGTGCAGCTCGTGCTCGAGACGCTGGGCCTCGACGATCACTACCGCATCTGGGACGCGGCCGACGTGCCGTATCGTCTCTCGCTCACGTACATGGCGCGCGTGGTCGGCATCTCGCCGCCGCCGGGACCGGTGCCGGCGCCGGTGATCGACGCGCGGATCGGAGTGCCCGCATGACCGCGCCGGGCTTCGCGCCGATCTCGCATCCGTGGGTGCGCCACCGCCTCGCGGTGGCGTTCCGCTTCGTCGACGCGTTCACCGGCGCGCCCATCACGCTTCCCCTCGACGTGCGCGTCGAGACGATCGCCCCGCCGTACCCGGAGATGCCGCGGCTTCCATGGACGGCGCGGCGCGCCGCCGACGGGACGTACCGGCTGTTCGCGTCGAACGCGACGCTTCCTCCGGTCGGCGCGGTGGACGTCGTCGTCAGCGCGCCGGGCGGTGAGTACGCCGACCGCGAGCCGGCGGCGGTGGTGCTGCCGCGGCCGATCGCCGGCCTCTTTCCCGTGCGGAGCGACTTCATCGTCACGCGCCGTCTCTGGCCGACGCGCCAGCTCGCCCTGCCGGTGGGGGAGACCGCGGTGATCGGGAACGTCCGCACCGCGGCGGGCGCGCCCGCGGCCGGCTACCGCGTCACGCTCGGCGAGCCGCCGATCCCCGCCGGCGCGCCGTACGGGTACACCGACGCCGGCGGCGACTTTCTCCTGCGGCTGCCTAACGTGCGGACGCTCTCGCCCCCGCCGGCGTCGGCGATCCGCGCCGCGGCGTCGATCGGCGTCGAGCTCCGCGCGCCGCCCGCGTTCGCCGCGCTCGTCGCGCCGGCGTCACCCGTGTTCCCGCTGCCGGTCACGATCGGCCAGCCATCCACGCTGTTCATCACGATCCCGTGAGGGAGGGGCAATGCCCGAGTATCTATCCCCAGGCGTATTCATCGAGGAGATCCCCGCCCGGCTGAAGGCGATCGAGGGAGTGAGCACGAGCACGGCCGGCTTCGTCGGGGAATCGGACCGCGGGCCGGCGCCGGGGGTGCTGCCCCCGGTGGGCGCCGGCGGCGGCTTCGCGATCACGCCGGACGACGCGCCGCTGCTCGTCACGAACTTCGGCGCCTACCAGCGGACCTTCGGCGCGCCCGCCGATGCGCCGGGCCCCGACCGCTTCCTCGGCCACGCGGTACGCGCCTTCTTCGACAACGGCGGACGGCGCGCCTACATCGCGCGCGCGCTGCGGCCGGGGTTCGCCTTCGCCGTGCACCAGCTCAACCAGGGCTCGGTGACGCGGCTGCGGAGCACCGTGGAGGTGCGGAGCGGGTCCAACGTTCTCTTCCTCTCCTCGCTCGTCGGCATCGCCCCGACCGGCCCCGTCGCGCCGCTGACGCCCGCCGGCACGACGACGGTGTCGATCACCGGCGCGAACGGCGCCCCGATCAGCGCCGGTCCCACCGCGCTCACGGCGATGGGGATCACGGCGGTCGACTTCGCGACGGGCGCGGTGACGGTGACCGTCGGCGCCGGCGCGACGCCGACGCTGCTCGAGCCCGACCGGGTGATCGTGCGATTCTCGAGCGCGACCGCGCCCGTCACTCCGGCGGCCGGTCCGCGCTTCTACGCGCGGAGCCCGGGCGACTGGGGCAACCGGCTGATGATCACCGTCGTTCCCGCCGACCGGCCTCCGGTCGCGGTGACGGCGGCGATCGCCGTGGCGACGGACATCATCCAGCTGCAGTCGACGACGTCGCTCTATCCCGGCGCGTCGATCATGCTCGTCCACGGCGGCGCGATGGTCGTGACGCAGCTGACGGTGCGCGAGATCCTGCCCGGGAGCCGGGTCCGCGTGAGCGCCCCGGTGAACAACGTCACGGTCGCCGGCGTCGTCATCGTGCGCGAGATCGACGTCACCGTCGAGGACACCGCGTCGCGGACGACGGAGGTGTTCCGCGGGCTCGCCTGGACCGGGAACGCCGCGCCGGCCGTCAGGCGCCGCCACTACTCGACGGTGATCAACCAGCGCTCGAGCCTCGTCTGGGTCGAGCCGCCGTGGGCGTTCGGCGGCTCGGCGGAAGATCCGGCGACCGAGGCGGTGATGCCGGTGAACCTCAACGGCCAGGCGAGCGGTCCGGCGCCGGGAAGCGGCGCCGATGGCGCACCGGTGGTCGGCGCGCGGACGCACATCGTCGGCGTCGACGGCGGGCCGGGGCTGCGCACCGGGCTGCAGGCGCTCGCCGACATCGACGACGTGCGCATCCTCGCCGCGCCGGGCGAGACGCAGGCGCTGGTGCAGACGGCGCTGATCGCGCAGGCCGAGCGGCTGCGCTACCGCTTCGCCGTGCTCGACGCGCCATCGGACCCGCAGTCGGTGAACGCGCTGCTCGCCGCGCGCAATCTCTACGACTCGTCGTACGCGGCGTACTACACGCCGTGGGTCGAGGTGCCCGTCGGCGACGACACGCTGCGGCTGCCTCCGTCGGGGCACGTCGTCGGCATCTACGCGCGCGTCGACAACGACCGCGGGGTGTGGAAGGCGCCGGCGAACGAGGTCGTGCGCGGGGTGACGGGGCTGCGCGCGTACGTGACGACGGGCGAGCAGGACGTGCTCAATCCGCGCGGCGTCGACGTCATCCGCCGCTTCGAGGGGCGCGGCATCCGGGTCTGGGGCGGCCGCACGCTCTCCAGCGATCCCGAGTTCCGCTACATCAACGTCCGCCGCTTCCTGATCTTTCTCGAGGCGTCGATCGACCGCGGCACGCAGTGGGTGGTCTTCGAGCCTAACGCTCCGGACACCTGGAGCCGCGTCGTCGACAGCGTGAGCGCCTTCCTCCACACGCAGTGGCGCGACGGCGCGCTCTTCGGCCGCCGCCCCGAGGACGCGTACCGCGTGCGCTGCGACGAGTCGACGATGACGGTCGACGACGTCCAGAACGGCAGGCTCATCTGTGAGATCGGCGTCGCGATCGTGCGTCCGGCCGAGTTCGTCATCTTCCGCATCGAGCAGATCACCGGCTTCGCGACCCAGACCTGACCCCCGCCCTCCCGAGCGCCGCCCATGGCCATCACACGACCGAATCCGTACAGCGCCTTCAACTTCACCGTCGAGATCGACGGGGCGCAGATCGCCGCCTTCCAGGAAGTCTCGGGGCTCGACAGCGAGAACACGCCGATCGAGTACCGCGAGGGCGCCGACGCGATGAACACGGTGCGCAAGCTCCCCGGCATCGAGAAGTACCCGAACTGCACCTGCAAGCGCGGGATCACCGGCTCGCTCGTCCTCTGGGAATGGCGCAAGGAGGTGCGCGACGGCGGGACGGCGTTCCCGCCGACGCGCAACGTCACCATCAACCTCCTCGACGACCAGCACAACGCGGTGCTCAAGTGGAAGCTGACCAACGCGTGGTGCACGAAGCTCACCGGTCCATCGCTGAACGCGAAAGGCAACGAGATCGCGATCGAGACGATGGAACTGGCCTACGACCGGCTGGACATCGAGTAGCGCGCGATGGGAGTCGCCTACCGCGTCCCGGGGGTCTACGTCGAGCGGCGTCCGCGCGTGGCGCCGGTGGTCGTCGCGCGCACGGACGTCGTCGGCTTCGTCGGGCTCGAGCCGCGGGTGCGCGACGGGACGACGCCGTCGGCGCTGACCGGAAGCCCGGCGACGGGCCACGACTTCCGCGCCGACGTCGCCGGATTCCAGCTCGTGCTCGGCGGCGCGCGCGTGCTCGTTCCGGAGACGCGGAACCTCGCCGTGTCGAGCGGCGCGCTCTGGATCCCGATGCTCGCCGGCGAGAGCATCGTCTTCGCGCTCGTCGCCGCCGAGCAGGACGGACCGTTCGCCGAGCTGATGGTCGTGCGCGGGAACGCGGCGGCGACGGGGACCGAGCGCGCACCGGACGACGCGCAGCTCGAGCTCCGCGTCAACCCGATGCCGGGGATGCACCGCGCGTGGGCGCGGGTCGCGGACATCGTCTACCGCCGCGACGCCGGCGCGTTAGGCATGACGGTGCTCCCGGCACTGGACGCGGCGCGCTGCGACGACTGGCGCGACTACCTGCTCGCCTTCGGCGAGCCGCGCGACGACGGAACGTTTCTCGGCTCGGCGGTGCGCGCGTACTTCGCGAACGGCGGCCGCCGCTGCTGGGTGGAGACCGTGCGCCGCCCGCGCTTCGACGACGCCGTGGAGCTCGATCGCGCGCGCGCCGAGATGGCCGGCGTGCCCGGCGTGCCGGAGCGCGAGGCGACGGGGCTCGAGCGGCTGCTCCTCCTCGACGAGGTCACCGCCTGCGACGTCCCCGACCTCCACGCGCGCCGCGTCGACCGTCCGGTGCGGCAGGTGACGCTCGCGCCGCCGGAGCGCGAGGGGTGCTTCATCCCCTGCGATGACGTCGTGCCCTCCGGCGCGGTGGTCGACGTCGCCGGCGAGCCGGTGACGCTGCCGCTGTTCGACTCGATGCCGCTCTACGCCGGCGGCGCGATGAGCCCTCTCTTCGCCACGCAGCGGACACTCCTCGCGCGCTGCGTCGAGACGCGCTGGCGGATGCTGCTCCTGCTCGCCGTCCCCGAGATGCCCGACGCGGCGACGGGCCGCTACGTCCCGCCGGGCGCGCCGGAGGCGCGGCAGTGGATCGCGCAGTTCGACCGGCTCGTCCAGCTCGAGGGGTTCGCCGACACGCTCGAGATGTCGGCGGGGGCGATGTACTGGCCCTGGCTGCTGACGCAGGAGATGATCGGCGCGCCGACGCTCACCGTGCCGCCGGCGGCGTACGCGGCGGGGGTCCTCGCGCGGCGCGACCTCGCGCGCGGGCCGGGCGTCGCTCCGGCGAACGAGACGCTGCGGCAGGTGGTCGGCGTCGCTGCGCCGGTCGACGACGCCGCGCACGCCGCGCTCTACACGCCCGAGCCGGGGGCGAGCGGGATCGCCGGCGCGTCGGTGAACGTGATGCGTCCGTACCCAGGCTACGGCGTGCAGCTGTTCGGCGCGCGCACGCTCTCCACCGACACCTGGCTGCGCTTCGTGCCCGTGCGGCGGGTGCTCACCGCCGTCGAGCTGCGGATGCGCGCGGCGCTCGAGCCGCTGGTCTTCGAGCCGAACACGCCGGCGCTCTGGATGCACGTCGCGACGATCGCGCTCGGCGTGCTCGTCCCGCTCTTCGAGGCGGGCGTGCTGCGCGGCGAGCGCCCCGAGGAAGCGTTCTACGTGCGCTGCGACGCGAGCGTGAACCCGCCGGAGTCGATCGCCGCCGGGCGCTTCGTCGTCGAGCTCGGGGTCGCGGTCGCCGCGCCGGGAGAGTTCCTCGTCTTCCGCCTCGGCCGGAGCGAGGGCGTGATCGAGGTCCTGGAGTAGCGATGACCCTCGTCAACCCCGTCCCTGTCTTCGACTTCACGGTCATGATGCTCGACGCCAAGCCGCTGTCGAGCATGGGCGCCGCCGACGTCGCCGGCGCGGCGTTAGGCGTCGCCAAGGCGGCGATCGTCGGCACCTTCTCCGAGGTCTCGGGGCTCGACGCCGAGATGGAGACCGAGGAGTACCGGCAGGGCGGGTCGAACACCGCGCCGCGAAAGTTCGTGAAGTGGGGGAAGTATCCCAACCTCGTTCTCAAGCGGGGGGTGACGCTGAACCCCGACCTCTGGGACTGGTACTACGCGACGCTCTACAAGACGGCCGACCCGGCGCGCAAGAACGTGCTCGTCATGCTCACCGACCGCGGCACGGGGATCAGCGCGCTCGCCGGCGGTCCGACCTCGTTCGGCCTTCCCGTGCTCGACCGGCTGCCGATCGCGGTGTGGTTCTGCCGGAACGCGCTGCCGGAGAAGATGCACGGCCCCGGCCTCAACGCGAAGTCGAGTGAGATCGCGATCGAGACACTGGAGCTGGCGCACGAGGGGCTGTATCGCGTCGGCGCGTCGATGCTGCCCGGCGGCGCTGGCGCGGCGATGGACGCGCTGGGGATCTGACGATGACCCTCGCCCTCGCCACCCTCCAGAACATCTCGGTCTCCCCCGCGCCCGAGGCGGTGGAGGTGCAGTTCAACCCGACGGAGTACGGTGTCGACCGCGGCGTCACCTACGCCGAGCTGCAGGTGCCGGGGCTGCAGATGCCGCTGCTCCAGTTCGTGCGCGGCGACGCGCAGACGCTGACGCTCGAGCTCTTCCTCGACGGCACGGACAAGCGGCAGAGCGCGGCCCCCGACAAGACGGTCGAGGGACGGCTCGCCGCGCTGCGCACCTTCGTCACGGTGCAGAGCGAGCTGCACGCGCCGCCGGTCTGTCTGTTCACCTGGGGCGACGTGCACTTCACCGGCGTCGTCACGCAGCTGCGCGAGCGCTATACGCTCTTCAGCGAGACGGGGGCCGTCCTCCGCGCGCGCGTCACGACGACGTTCAAGTCGTACCAGGCGCCGGAGGTCCAGCTGCGCGGGATGGCGCTGCACAGCCCCGACCGCACGCGCGTGCGGGTGCTGCGCGAGGGAGAGACTCTCGCCCAGCTCGCGCGCGAGGCGTACGGCGACCCGCGGCTCTGGCGGGCGATCGCCCGCGAGAACGACATCGAGCGCCCGCGGTTCGTGCCACCGGGGACCGCGCTGCGGATCCCCGCGCTCTGAGGACGCCGCCATGCTCCAGATCGATCGCGTGCACAGCGAAGTGGAGCTCGTCCCGGGCGACGAGCCGCCCGTCGGCGCGCCCGGCACCGCCGGCGCCGAGGCGATGCTGCGCCTGCTCGAGAACGACCCGGGATCGCGCGCGCGCCTTCGCTCGCTGGTGCTCGACGTCCTCCACGACGAGCTGCGCGAGCTGCAGCGCCGGGGCCGCGTATGACCGTCACCGCGCCAGCGCCTAACGGTCCGCGTCCGGGGAGCGCCTACTTCGCCCCCGGCGTCCGCCTCGCCAAGCTCGCGGCCACCCTCCAGCCCCAGGGCGAGGCCGGCGACGTCCTCCCGCCCGACATCCACGCCGACGTCGTCCGCGCCGAGGTGACGCTCACGAACAGCGGGCTCGCCACGTACTCGCTCACCCTCAACAACGCGTATCTCTCGACCGCGGCGGACCGCTCCTCCGATGATCCGACGGGCGGCAGCGCCGGCCCCATCGACGCCCGCGAGCGGCTCGACCCGCGGCGCACGCCGTACTGGCCGCGCTTCAAGTACGACGACTTCGCGGTGCTCGGCTTTGGCGACCGGCTGCGCGTCGATTTCCGCTACTGGCCCGACCGCGCCGCCTCCGCCGCGCCCGTCACCGCCGACCCGCAGCGCTGGGTGCCGATGGTCGCCGGCCCGATCACCGACATGCGCTTCACCTTCGCCGCTGGCCAGGGCGCGCAGGTCGTGATCTCCGGCGAGGACGACCTCAACACGCTCAAGGACCGCACCGAGCGCCGCATCGAGCTCGACCGGCTGAGCGAGACGAGCATGGTGCGCCGCGTCCTCCAGCGCGCGCACTATCCAATCTCCTCCCCCGCCGATCCGCTCGTCGATCATCCCTCCTTCGCCACGAACGACTCGCAGGGGCTGAACGACGCGGTGCAGAAGGGACAGTCGTACCTCGAGTTCATCCAGAAGCTCGCCGAGCGTCTCGACTACGAGGTCTGCCTCGAGTTCGCGAGCCTCGACCGCACCAACGCGCCGCTGGTGCTCCGCTTCGAGCCGTACCGCGGCCGCGCCAACCCGATCGAGCGGCAGGACGTGATCTTCCGCCTCGACCGCGAGCAGAGCCTGCTCGAGTTCGCGCCGACGCTGAAGGTCGTCGACCAGTTCACCGCCGCCGAGGTGCGCGGCCGGCACCGCGATCCGCACACGCCGCGCGAAGTCCGCGGCGTCGCGCTCGGCGCGATCGTGCAGGACGAGCTCCACGTCGATCCGGCGGTGGACGGCACCCTCACTCCCGGTCCGCTCGTCCGCGCGCACTTCCTTCCCGGGCGCGAGAATCGCGCCGGCCCGCCTAACGTCTCGAACCTCGACGACACGCGGGCCACCTGGTACGCCCAGACGCTGCTGCGGAAGAAGGCGCGCGAGCTCCTGACCATCGAGGGGACGGCGATCGGGCTTCCGCGGCTGCGCCCGGGCCGGCACGTGGAGATCCGCGGCTATCGGCCGCCCTTCAACGGCTTCTACTACGTCACCCGCACCGTGCACACGCTCGGCTCCGACGGGCTGCGAACGCGCTTCTCCGCGTCGCGCCCGGGGATGGAGCTGCCGCCCTATCGCGAGGGATCCGCCCGATGAGTGAGCTCGACAACATCCTCGAGTGCATCTTCGCCCCGCGCGCGGCGGAGGATCGCCAGCGTCCGGTGAGCGGGCTGGCCACGGCGCGCGTCGTGTCCATCGAGGACGACGGCACCTACCGGCTGCACTTCCTCGGCATGAGCGGCCAGGACGACGACGACCGCTCGGCGCCGGCGCGGGTGATGATGCCGATGGCCGGCGCCAACCGCGGGATGCACTTCTTTCCCGAGAAGGGCGACGAGGTCGTCGTCGGCTTCCAGTCCGGGGAGGCGAACATCCCGATCATCCTCGGCGCGGTGTGGAACCGCGACGCGACGGCTCCCGCCCAAGCGCGTCAGTCGCCGGACAACGACGTCCGCACCATCGTCTCGCGGAGCGGCCACGAGCTCACCTTCGACGACGCGCCCAACCGCGGCAAGATCACGCTGCGCACGAACCACGGGCACTCCGTCGAGCTCGACGACACCGTCGGCGGCTTCAAGGTCACCCTCGCGAGCGCCGGCGGGCGCACCATCGAGCTCGACGACATCGGGCAGAAGCTCAGCATCCGGACGCCGACGTCGCAGATCACGATGCAGGAGCCGGGGGCGATGACCATCGAGTCGTCGATCTCGATCCAGCTCAGCGCGCCGACGATCACCATCACCGGCAACGTCGTCACGATGATGTCGTCGGCGGGAAGCTCGATCATCGACGGGACGCCGTACAAGCTCCACCGCCATCGGCCGCCGAACGAGGCGCCGGCGCCGTTCACCGGCGGAGTCGCGATATGAAGACGCCCTCCGGCGAGCGCAACCCGAAGGCGCATCTCGGCGTCGGCTGGTCGTTTCCCGTGAAGCCCGTGGGCGGATCGCTGCGCTACGCGCGCTACGAGGAGGACATCGAGCAGGCGATCCAGATCGTGCTGCTCACCGCGCAGAGCGAGCGCGTGATGCTCCCCGAGTTCGGGGCGGGGGTGCGCGACCTCGTGTTCGAGCCGAACGGTCCGGCGACGCGCTCGCGCATCGCCGAGCTGGTGCGGCGCGCGCTCAGCGACTGGGAGCCGCGCATCCGCCTCGAGCGCGTCGACGCGGTCGCATCCGACGAGACGCCGGAGCTGATCCTCGTCCACGTCGACTACGTGGTCGAGGTGACGAACGAGGCGTACAACCGCGTCTTCCCCTTCTATCTGCTCGAGGGCCGAGGCTGACCATGCCGATCGAGCTGCCGCAGCTGGACGACATCACCTTCGACCGCACCGTCGCCGAGCTCGAGCGCCGGATCGCGGTCTACGCGCCGGAGTGGACGGACCGCAACGCGAGCGATCCGGGGATCGCCCTCATCCAGCTTTTCGCGTACCTCGCCGAGCAGGTGGGATGGCGGCTCAATCGCGTGCCGGAGAGCGCCCAGGTCGAGCTGCTCAAGATCCTCGGCGTGCGGCTGCAGCCCGCGCACGCCGCGTCGACGATGCTCGCGCTGCTGCTCACCGATCCGACCACGCTCGCCGGCTACACGCTGGCGGCCGGCGCGCGCGTCCGCGCGAAGGTCGGGACGCCGCCGCCCTCGTACGAGACCGACGACGCGATCGACGTCGTGCCCGCGGAGCCGGTGCTGCTCGCGACGACGAAAAACCCGTTCATCCACGACGTGCTCGCCACGGAGAGCGGGCGCGAGACGCCGGCGGTCTACCCGCAGGTGCCGGCGAACGACACCGAGTGGCTCACCGTCACCTGGGACGGGAAGACGCCGAAGCTCAAGGACGTCCCGCTCGATCCGGTGCGGCTCGTGGGGCGCGCCGCGCAGCGGTACCTCTGGATCGGGCTCGCCGCGAACCTCGCCGCCGACGCCGGCTTCCGCGGCGCGCGCGTGACGCTCTCGGTCTCCTTCGACGACGACGAGCGTCCCGACCTCGCCGCCGACGAGCGCTGCGGCACCGCCGTCGCCGCCGGCGAGACGCCGGTGCCGATCGACTGGCTCGCGTACTACGACGCGCCCGCCGGCGCGATGCGTCAGATCTCCGGGCGCATCGACGACACCACCGCACGATTCACGCGCTCGGGAACGCTGCGCTTCGGCGTTCCGATGACCGTCGGGCCGATTCCCGACGCGAGCTGGGCGCCGATGCGCGCCGCCGGCACGACGACGCCGCTGCAGGCGTGCCTCGCGTTAGGCGCGGCGATGCAGGACCAGCTGCAGCCACTGTCGCCGATGCTCACGCTCACCGAGACGAAGTACCGCGAGGTGATCCAGCACGGGATCGACGCGGCGGCGGCGCAGGCGGCGGCGACGCAGCCTCCGGTCGCGCATCCGCTGGACCCGGCGCTGCGCGCCGTCACGCGCGTGCACTGCTGGCTCCGCGTGGCGCTCCCGCCGGGCACGGCGGCGACCCCGGCGATGCGCGTGCGCATGGTGACGCTGAACGCGGTGCACGCGACCAACGCGACGACGGTCCGCAACGAGGTGCTCGGCCGCGGGACGGGCCGGCCGCGCCAGGAGTTCGCGCTCGCCAACCGCAACGTGCTCGCCGGGACGCTGCAGCTCGCGGTGCAGGAGTCGGTGGACGCGGCGACGCCGCTCGAGGAGTGGAGCGAGACCGACGCGATCGAGGCCGCCGACCCGTTCGCCCGCGTCTACACCCTGGACCGCGAGGCGGGCGCGATCGCCAGCGGCGACGGCGAGCACGGACGGATCATCCCCCTGGTTCCGGGCACGGGTGACGTGGTCGCGCTGCGCTATCGCTGGGGCGGCGGGCTCGCCGGCGAGGTGGGCGTCGGCGCGATCACGGTGCTCGACAGCGGCGCCGCCGGCGTGGCCGGCGTCGTGAACCCCACGCCCGCGACCGGCGGCCGCGATGCCGAGACGCTGGAGCAGGCGGAGGAGCGCGTCCGCAAGGAGATCTCCAGCCGCAGCCGCGCGGTCACCGCGGAGGATTTCCAGTGGATCGCCAGCCAGACGCCGGAAGTGCGCGTCGCGCGCGCGGTGGTGATCCCGCTTCGCCGGCCGCTCGCGCGGACGATCGCCGCGGGGCCCGGCTCGGGCACGCCGGTGCCGGCGACCCCGCCGCTGGCGATGCGCTGCGGGACGGTGCCTAACGGTCCGCTGGGCATCGACCCGCGCGTCGCGGCGGGCGCGGTGAGCGTCGTCGTCGTGCCGGACCTCCCGGGCAGCGAACCGGTGCCGACGCGCTCCTTCCTCCGCGCCGTCTGCCGCTGGCTCGACGCGCACCGGCTCGTGACGACCGAGGTGCACGTCATCCCGCCGCAGTACTGCCGCTTCTGCGACGTGCAGGTCGCGGTGCAGGCGCGCCCGGGGTACACGCGGAGCAAGCTGCAGGACCTCGTCGGCGCCCGGCTCGCGCGGTGGCTGCATCCGCTCACCGGCGGCGACGACGGCGCCGGCTTCCCCTTCGGCGGGCAGGTGCACATCGCCGATCTCGTCGCGCTCGTCACGCGCACCGAAGGGGTGGAGCGCGTCGAGTCGCTCACCGCGTGGTTCACGCGTACGCCGAGCGCGGCGACGCCGCGGCAGGGCCAACTGGTGCTCTGCCCGTCGCAGTCCGGGCAGGTGGACCGCGTGCTGCTCGGCCCCGAGGAGTGCGTCTCCTTCGACGCGACCTCGCTCACGCTCGGCACGGTCGTCTGAGATGACCCTTCCGGCGCTCCTCGACCCGACCGCGACGGCGCGGATGCTCCAGGCGCGGGCGACCTTCGCCCGCGACGCGAACGACGCGGCCTGGTACGTCCTCCGCTACGCCGCGGACTTCGAGCGCCGCAACGCCGCGCCCGGCGTCGACGAATGGCGGCTGCCGCGGCTCGAGCCGAGCGTCTTCTACGACGACGCGCGCCACGTGCTCGAGCTGATGCCCGTGCCGCTGGCGGCGCCGGTCGAGCCGCTCGCCGGGCTCGCCGTCGATCTCGACGGGGAGATCTACCGCGTCGACGAGCGCGGCGTCCTGCTCGTCCGCCGCTGCGACGGGAGCGAGTGCCCGCTCGTGATCGAGCCCGGCGTCTTCATGCGCCCGTCAGGCCTGGCGCTCGATCGGCGCGGGCTGCTCTACGTCGCCGACGCGCTCGCCGGCCGCGTCGTCGTCGTCGATCCGGAGGACGGCCACGTCGCGAACGTGCTCGTCGCCGGGCTGCAGGAGCCCGTCGACGTCGCCGTCGCCCCCGACGGCTGGATCTACGTCGCCGACCGCAAGGCGGGGGAGATCAGCGTCTGGAACGTCAGGCACGAGCGCTGTGCGTCGTTCGTGCCGCGCACGCCCGACGGACTGCCCGCGCACCCGGCACCGATCGCGGTGATGGTGGACGGCGACGCGATCCTCGTCGCCGACGCGTCGCACCCGCGGCTCATTCGCGTCGACCGCGGGGGCGCACCGTCAGGCGACGTCCCGCTCGCCGCGCTGGTGCAGGGGCTCGGCGAGGGGGCGCTCGCGCTCGACGCGCTGCGGCGGATCTACGGCGCCGAGGTCGCGCGCTTCTGGGGCGGGAGCTGCGCCGCACCCTGCACCGCGCACGACGGCGGGGTGCGGCTCGCCGCGGTGCACCGCGCGATCCGGCTCGCGCGGCTCCGCCTCGCGTCGGGGTTCGCGACCGCGGGGCGCTGGGTGAGCGCCGCGCTCGACGGCGGAGCCGCGGGCGCGCAGTGGCACCGGATCACCATCGACGCCGATCTCCCCGAGGGAAGCTGGCTCAAGGTGCGCACGGTCGTCGCCGACGATCCCGCGCTCCTCGCCGATCCGGACGTGCTGCCGCCGGGAATCGTCTTCGAGGCGCGCGACGAGACGCCGGGCACGCTCCCGCCGCGCTACCCGAGCGACGTTCCCGACCGCCTCGTGCTCTCCGGTCCCGGGCGCTACCTGCGCCTCGCGATCACCCTCGGCTCCGACGGGCGCGCGACGCCGAGCGTGCGCGCCGTGCGCGTGTCGTATCCGCGGGTGAGCTACCTCGATCTGCTGCCGCGCGTCTTCCGCCGCGATCCCGACGCCGCGCGCTTCCTCGAGCGCTATCTCGCGCTCTTCGAGCACACGCTCACCGGCGTCGAGGACCGCTACGAGCGCTTCTACCGCCAGCTCGACCCGCGTGCCGCGCCGCCGGAGATCCTCGAGTGGATCGGGCGGCTGCTCGACCTGACCTTCGATCCCTCGTGGCCGCTCGCCAGGCGGCGCGCGCTCGCCGCCGAGGCGGTGGCGCTCTACGCGATGCGCGGGACGCCCGCCGGGGTGGCGCGCGCGGTCGAGCTCTACGCCGGGCGCGCACCGGTGATCATCGAGGGGTTCCGCGAGCGCGCGGCGACGGTGCCGCCGTTAGGCAGGGAGGGCGCGGTGCTCGGCTGCGGGACGCTGCTCGGCGCGCCCCCCGTCTCGCGCGGCACGGTGCGAGAAGACGGGGCGCACCGCTTCACCGTCCTCGTCTTTCTCGACGACGAGTGCGACGCGAAGGACACGCTGCCGACGCTGCGCCGCGTGCTCGCGCTCAACCAGCCCGCGCACACCATCGCCACGCTGCGCGTCGTCACCCCGGACACGCGCGTCGGCGACGGGCTGCTCGGCATCGACGCCGTCGTCGGCGCGCGCCCGCCGGCGGCGCTGCCGATCGGCGGCTGCGACGCGACC
>JABFXC010000044.1 GCA_013361935.1 Gemmatimonadaceae bacterium | reverse complement strand
AGTTCCGGCCCCTGCTAGCTTTCCGCAATGTCCGCCCCGCTGCCTCCGTCCGTCGAGCGAGTTCTCCGCCACTTCCGCGCCATGGGGCGCGAGGAGAAGATGCAGGCGCTGCTCGGCTATGCGCGCAAGCTCGAGGCGTTGCCCGAGCGCTTTCGCGATCTCGACCGTGCGGCGTTCACGGTGCCTGAATGCCAGACACGGGTCGACGTGTTCCCGGAGATGCGCGACGGGAAGCTCTCCTTCTACGCCGATCTCGATCCACGGAAGAGCCCGACCATCGCCGCGTTTCTCTCGATCCTGTTCAGCGCGGTGAACGGCCAGCCGCCGGAGACCACGCTCGCCATCCCCGACGACTTCGTGCGCCAGGTGATGGAAGGGATCGGTCTCGCCGCGCGCGAGTCGGGGCTGTCGGGTATTCTGGCGCGACTGAAGCGCTACGCCGCCGACGCGATCGCCACCCGTGCCTGAGGGCGCGACCACTCCAATCCACGCACAGCGATGAGCGACGCCCGGACGCAGACGTACGCGAACCACCGCCGCTACTTCCCGCTCTTCCACTACTTCGCCTTCCCGATCGTCGCGGTGAACGTCGTGATGACGGGCATCGCCGCGGTACGCGGGCCGAACCGCGCGACGATCTGGTCGTTCATCCTCGCGCTCGGCATCGCCGCGGGGTTCCTGGCATTCCGCACGATGGTGCTGATCGTGCAGACGCGGGTGATCCGGCTCGAGCAGCGGCTGCGTCTCGTCGCGCTGCTCCCCGATCATCTGCGCACGCGCATCGGCGAGCTTCGCGTCCCGCAGCTCGTCGGCCTCCGCTTTGCGTCGGATGCGGAGCTGCCCACGCTGGTGGAGCGCTGTCTCGCCGGCGAGCTGAAGACCGCGGACGACGTGAAGCGCGCGGTCACGACATGGCAACCTGATTTTCTCCGCGCCTGACGGCGCGTCTCACTCAACGGCGGAGCTGCATCCGATGGCGGTCACGATCAAGGTCCGGAAGGACGGTCCCTACCTCGTCGATGGCGAGTTCACCCTCATCGACCACGAGGGGAACGTCATCGAGGCGAAGCCGGGGAAGAACGGCAACGTCTCGCTCTGCCGCTGCGGCGCGTCGAGCCGGAAGCCCTTCTGCGACGGCACGCACTCGCGCATCGGGTTCAAGGGGGCGGAGGAGGCGGCGGCGGCGTTCGATGCCGGTAAAGCGGGGACCAGCGGCCAGGTGTAAGGAACGGCGGTGGCGCTGTTGCTCTTCCAGACAGCAGGGGCTTCATAGGGTAACTGCAACCACATCAAGGAGTGCCCGAGCCGTGGAGCTCGGGGAGGTCAGGAGAAATGGCTCCTGGTAGTCCTCCCCGAACTCCCCGGCTCGGCGTACCAAAGCGTGGTTGCAGTTACCCCATTAAAGCCCAAGCTGTTGCCGAGCCACGCCGTTGCCGAGCAGGAGTGTCTTGAAGAGCCGCGATGACTGCCCTCAAAGCAGCGCCGCGTGCCAGCTCGCCGCGACCGGCCGCTCGAACGCGCGCCGCCAGTCGCCTAACGTTTGCACCGTCGGGTCGAACACCGGCGTGCGCGGGCCGAGCTCGCCGCTCGCCGCGAGCTCGGCGAACGTCTCGCGGTCCGTCGCCTGGATGACGCCGGCTGCATCGCGATAGAAAATCCGTCCGCCGCCGACGATCGAGACGCCGAGCTCGCGCTCGAGGGTCTGCAGCTGGCGGAAGAGGGCGTCGATCGAGCAGCCGGAGGCGCCGGCGGTGCGCTGGTCCACCGCGATCGTGAGGAAGCGGTCGTCGCGCCAGCTCCGCGCGGAGGTCAGCGGCTCGCCGTGCGCCGCCCAGCGTGATAGATACTGATCGACGACGCCGAGCAGGCGTGTCGCGCTCGCATCGTCGAGCGGGCGTTCGCTGCCGAACACCCAGACGCGCGCGTCGTCAGGAAGGGAGTCGATGTCGACGAGAGGCATGGGGGAAATCTAACTGCTCATCCGCGATCGAACTGCCATCGCCATGCGAATGAATCTCGAAAGGTGGCTGGCATTCATCCCGATTGTCTGCGTCGCCAGCGCATGCCGTGAGTCGACGGCGAGCGGAGGAAGTGTTCGGGAGCGTTGGTATCAGGGGCAACCCGGTTACGGATACGCGCGCCCCGCAACCTCTGGAGATCTCGTCTTCTTCGGGACTGGCGACGGGCAGGTCATCGCGCGACGTCAGGCGACCGGCGCCGCCGTCTGGACCACGAAGGTCGCGAGTCAGTGGATCGGGGGCTCCATCATGATCGTGCGCGACGGGGTCCTCGTCGTGCCGATCGTGCAGTCGACCGTTGGGATCGACGTCGCCACTGGATCGCAATTGTGGAAGTACGATGCGCCCGTCGACACCGGCGCGCAGACGGGCCCAACTCCATCTCCGGGACAGGTTTTTCGCACGCATCTCGACTCGGACCCCCAGACGGTTTTCATCCCAGCCTGGGGCGCATCGATAAGCGCGGTCGATATCTCCACGGGCGCCGTTCGCTGGATCTGGGAGCCAGGTGCCAGCGCAACCGACACCGCGGCCGTCCGCTTTCGTTCCGGCTCGGAAGGCGCGCGGGCAAGCGGGGACACCGTCTTCGCAACGGCGTGGCATTTCCTGGATCGGACAGGGAATTCGAGCGAAGCCTGGCTCGTCGCGCTCGATCGCCAGACGGGGCGGGAGCTCTGGCGATTCGTCGTCCCCACCAGATATACGGGCGGAGCGTTCGTGAATGGCGCGCCCGTCGTCTGGGGGAATCTCGTGATCTTCGAGAGCATCGGTGGCCATGAATACGCGGTCGACCGAAGCACGCAGCGGTTGGTGTGGGAGCACAAGCCGAACACCACCAATGCGACGGAAGCGGAGAGCGAGCTTTTCGGCGACATCGTCTACCACGACGGCGGTGACGGGTACATCGATGCGTTACGCGCCAGTGACGGGAGCCTGGTGTGGCGGGCGGCGTTCGGCGGGATGACCACCCGTGATCTTCTCGTCACCGATCGCCGGGTGATCTTCACGGATGGCGGAAGCCTGCGTGTTCTCGACCGAGCGACCGGTCGCGAGATCGTCAGGTTGCAGCAGCCTCGGACCTCCGACAGCTTCTTTGGGTCGCCCGCCGCATACGCCAATGGCCAGATATTCGTGACGGTCGGCGGTGCGGCGTGGAGCTTCGACGAGCCATGAGATGGAGTTGCACGGCGCCGGCGTTCGATGCGGGTTGGCGGTTGACGCCGTTCCTCACTCCTGGAGGCTGACCCCCGACCCCCGGCCCCTCACTTTATCCGCAGCGCCAGGATCATCGCCGTGCTCAGCGCGAGCATCGTGATGAGCGAGAGCGTCACGGTGAGCGAGACACGCGATCCGGCACGCGCGACCGCCCGCGCGTCGACGCCGAGGCCGAGCGCGGCCATCGCGAGGATCATCAGCAGACCGGAGACGAAGCGCACCGACGTCGCGAGCGAGGCGGGAAGGACCCCGGTCGACCGCAGCACCGCGAGCACCACGAAGCCGACGATGAACCAGGGCACGAGCCGGCCGATCGACGTCGAGCCGCGGCGCCCTTCGCCCTTTCGCGTGCGCAGGGTGAAGAAGAGCACCACGGGGCCGAGCATCAGCACTCTCACCAGCTTCACCAGCGTGCCGACCTCGCCGGCGAGCGCGCTCACGGGAAAGGTCGCGGCGAGCACCTGCGGCACCGCGTAGACGGTCATCCCGGCGAGCACGCCGTACTGGTAGTGCGAGAGCGCGAGCGGCTCGATGAGCAGCGGCAGGCCGAGCACCATCACCACGCCGAGCACCGCGGTGAAGGCGATCGCCGAGGCGACGTCCTTGGCGTCGGCGCCGATCACGGGCGCGACGGCGGCGATGGCGGAGTTCCCGCAGATCGCATTGCCGCAGGCGACGAGCACGGCGAGCTTCGGCGCGAGGCCGAGCATGCGGCCCACCCAGTAGCCCGCGGTCAGGCCAAGGGCGACGATGAGCACGATCCCGGCGAGCAGCGCGGGGCCGGCGCGCAGCAGCTGCGGGAGATCGACCGACGCGCCGAGCAGCAGCACCGCGACCTCCAGCACCTCCTTTCCCGAGAAGGAGACGCCGGCGGCGAAGCGCGCGGGAAGCGCGCGCGCGGTCCGCACGATCATCCCGAGCACGATCGCGACGACCAGCGCCTCGATGATCGCGTGGCCGAGCAACCGCTCCTCGGCGCGCTGGATGAAGAAGGACGCGGCGGCGACGGCGACGCAGAGCAGGACGCCGGGCGCGAGCTCGCGCGCTCTCCGCGCCGGGTATGACGTGTACACGCGCGAAAGCTAGCGGCTCGTCGCTCGCGCGCTCAGCGCTGCTCGGCCGCTTCCTGGTGCGTGCGCTCGAGGGCGCGCGCGCTGGCCATCGCCGCCTGCTCGAGCTGCCTGCGGACGAGCGCCAGCGCCTCGCCGATGCGGCCGGCGCTCTCGCCGGGGAAGGCGCGGTGCAGCGCGTGCTCGATCTCCTCGCGGAGGATCTCGAACTCGCGCGCGAGCGCCTCGACCGTCCAGCCGAGTCGGGCGCGCTGCGCGCCGTGGCGGTCGCCGACGTAGCGCTGGATCTCCGCCGAGTCGGCGAGCATCGGCGACGGCTCGCCGCGCGAGTCCTCGATGATCACCAGGGTCTCGGCGAGGTCGGCGATGAGCGTCGCGGTATGGTCGGCGAGCTGGGTGAAGCGCAGCGAGTGCGCGCCGGGCATCGACGGCTCGCGGCGGAGGCGGGCGACCAGCTCGTCGACGATCGCATCGGCTTCACGGAGCAGCGCCTCGCCGACCTCGGTGAGCCCCTGCACCACGGGCTCCCGCCCGCTGAGGCGCGGCGCGACGGCGGGTGGCTCGTCGGTCTGTCCCTCCGCCGCCGCGGGGAGCCAGAGCGTGAACGTCGAGCCCTCGCCCACCTTGCTGTCGACGGTGATGTCGCCGCCCATGAGGCGGGCAAGCCGGCGGCTGATGGTCAGTCCGAGCCCGCTGCCGTCGCGGTCGCGCGTATGTCCGCCCTGCACCTGCACGAAGGGGGCGAAGATCGAGTCGATCTGGTCCTCGGGGATCCCGACGCCGGTGTCGCGCACGCAGATCTCCACCCACCGGTCGGCGCCGTGCAGCCGCGCGCGCGCGGGCGGGACGCTCGCGACGTCGACCTCGATGGCGATCGCGCCGCCGGTGGCGGTGAACTTCACCGCGTTGGAGAGGAGATTGACGAGGATCTGCCGCGCGCGATCCTCGTCGCCGACGAAGAGCACGCCGCGCATCGTGTCGGCCGGCGCGCGGATGGTGAGCCCGCGCTCTTCGGCCAGCGGCGTGGCGACGACGAGCGCGGCATCGACGACGTTGGCGACGGGGCGCACCTCGTGGTGCACCGTTAGGCGGCCGGCTTCGACGCGCGCGAGGTCGAGCACCTCGTTGACGAGGCCGAGCAGGTGGCGGCCGCTGGCGCCGATGCGGCGGAGCTGCTGCCGCTGCGCCTCGGTGAGCGGCCCGGCGAGCCCGAGATCGAGCAGCTCGGTGTAGCCGAGGATCGCGTTGAGCGGGGTGCGCAGCTCGTGCGACATCACGGCGAGGAACTCCGACTTCGCCTGGCTCGCCGCCTCGGCCTCGATGCGCGCACGCTGCTCGCGGGCGAGCTCCTTCGCGCGCTCGTCGGCCTCGCGTCGGTCGGTGACGTCGCGCAGCGAGACGAGCACCGCCGGCTCGCCTTCCCAGTCGAGCCGGACGAGGCGCAGCTCGGCGACGACGGTGGTGCCGCTGCGGCGAACGACCTCGATCTCGGTGTGCTCGCCGGGGGCGAGGGCGTAGCCGAAGTCCTCGCCGACGAGATCGCGCGCCTTGCGGCCGAAGAGCACCTCGGCGGCGGGGTTGGCGAAGCGGATCTTCCCGTCGTCGCCGACGATGACGATGCCGTCGGCGAGCCGCTCGACGATCTGGCGCAGCATCTGCGACTGCGCGCCGCCGCGCCGCTCGCGCTGGCGCCGCTCCTCGCGCGCGGGCTCCCGGATCTGCTCCGCCATCATCCCCTCGCCGGCCTCGGCATCCTATTCACCTTCGAAGGTCGTATGCCCGGAGAGGACGCCGGTGATCGCGCTCAGCCGGTCGCCGATGTGCATCCCCTTCCCGTCGATGGTGTATTCGCGGATCGCGTCGTCGTGCTGCGAGCCGCGCATCTTCAGCACGACGAGGGCCCGGCGCATCGTCCCGAACGATTCGACGTAGCGGAGGAGGATGATCGAGTCGGTGAGCGTGGAGATGTGCTTCTCCGTCACCGAGGTCCCGCCGAGGAGGGAGGGCGAGGTCGAGGTGAAGAGCCCCGCGGTCTCCTTCTGCTTGAGCGTCGACGTCAGGCTGATGACGAACTCGCGGAAGCCGCGCAGCGAGGAGACGCGCTCGAGAGCGGAGAGCGAGTCCACGGCGACGCGGTTCGGCTTGAAGTCGTCGATGATCTGCTGCATCTCGACGAGGTGGTCCTCCATCGCCATCGCGTGCGGATAGCGATTGACGACCATGAGCCGCTCCTTCTGCTCCATTCCGGCGAAGTCCATCCCCCAGGCGGCGGCGTTGCGGAAGAGCTGATCCTTGCTCTCCTCGAAGGCGAAGAGAAGCGAGCGCTCCTTCGCCTTGAACCCTCCGCTCATGAACTGGGTGACGAGGAGCGTCTTGCCCGTCCCGCTGGCGCCGGAGGCGAGGATCACCGAATCGCGGAAGAAGCCGCCCCCGCACATCCGGTCGAGCTCCTTCACCCCCGAGGTGATGCGCACCGTCGACGAGCTCTGGGTGAGCTGGATCTGCGAGAGCGGGATGACGATGATCCCCTCGCGCGAGGAGAGGGTGAAGGGAAACTCGCCGCGCTGGTGCGTGGTGCCGCGCATCTTCAGGATCTCGACGGTGCGACGCCGCCGCTCCTCCTCGAGGCTGTTGCGGAGGATGACGACGTTGTCGGCGACGAACTCCTCGATCCCGTGACGGGTGACATCGCCGTACTCGTCGATGCGCTCCCCGGTGAAGACCACGGTGACGCCCATGCGCTTGAGCGTCGACGTGATGCGGAACAGCTCGGCGCGGAGCATCGCGTGGTCTTTGAACTGGACGAAGAGCGCGTTGAGCGAGTCGAGGGAGACGCGTTTCGCACCGATCTTCTTCACCGCGTGCTCGATGCGCGCGAGGAGCCCGCCGAGGTCGTAGTCGCCGACGATCGCGATCGGCCCTTCGGCGTCGGGGGCGGCGTCGACGAAGGCCCACTTCCCCTCCTTCTCCCAGCGGGCGATGTCCCAGCCGAAGCCGAGCATGTTCTTGCGGACGTCGGCGACGCTGTCCTCGAAGGTGACGAAGACGCCCGGCTCGTCGGCCTGGGTGATGCCGGCGGCGAGATAGTGGACGGCGAAGACGGTCTTCGCGCTCCCCGCGGTCCCGGCGATGAGCGTCGCGCGGGCGCGGGGGAGCCCTCCCTCGGAAATGGAGTCGAAGCCGGGGATCCCGGTCCTGACTTTCGCGACGGTCTCGGGACGGATGTTCTGCGAGGCCGAGGGATTCATGGGTTCTGCGGGGAGGGATACGGGGAGAAGCCGAGCGCGGCGAGCACGCGTTGGGCGTCGGAGAGGTCGCCGGTGACCCGGCGCCGCGGGGTCGGCGACTCACGGATCAGCGTGGGCGTGGTGAGGATGCGCTCGGTGTCGGCGACCTCCGGATCGAGCAGGACGTCCACCGTCGCGCACTTCGCGCGGCCCCCGAAGTGCTCGACGCAGATGCGCTCGAGGTTCGCCATCGCCTGTCGCGAGCGCGGCGTATCGCCCGCCACGTACAGTGTCAGGTGCAGTGCGTCCATCGATCCGGAGCAAATGAAGACTGGTCCCGCCCGGGCAGAGCCGGCGCGCGACCGAACGGCGGCGAGGAGTTGGGCAAGGGGCGTTCCAGCGACGGCACCGTCGCGCAGGGCCGCGCGGAGCGCACGACTGATGCATGGAGGAGGCTCACCCTCATCCAACTTCCAGCATCCATCCAGCACATGCCGAGACGCCGCCCGGGCCGCCTTCTCATCGTCGGCGGACACGAGGACAAGGAGAACGAGAAGCTCATCCTCCGCGCGCTGGTCGACGAGATCGGCGAGGGCGGGAAGCTCGTCGTCGCAACCGTCGCCAGCCAGCTACCAGAGGACCTCTGGGAGGACTACGAGCGAGTCTTCCGGGGGCTGGGGGTGCGCCATCTCTACAAGCTGCAGGTCGACAAGCGCGCCGAGGCGAAGTCGGAGCAGAAGCTTCGCGTCCTGGACGACGCCGACGCGGTGTTCTTCACCGGGGGGGACCAGCTCAAGATCACGAGCCAGATCGGGGACACGCCGATCTACGAGCGAATCCACGAGATCTTCCGCGGGGGCGGGCTGATCGCCGGCACCTCGGCGGGCGCCTCCGTGGTCTGCGAGACGATGATGGTGGGCGGCGACGGGAACGGCTCCAACCGGATCGGTGTCGGGCTCCGCATGGCGCCGGGGTTCGGGCTGTTCAAGGGGGCGATCGTCGACCAGCACTTCGCGGAGCGCGGACGGATGGGTCGCCTCGTCGGCGCGGTCGCGCAGAACCCGCGGATCCTCGGCGTCGGGATCGACGAGAACACGGCGATCCTGGTGAAGGGGAATCGCACCTTCACGGTCATCGGCGACGGCGCGGTGTACGTGCTCGACGGCTCGACGGTGACGTACACGAACATCGCCGAGGAACGGGTGGAGAAGACGCTCTCGATCTACGACGTGAAGATGCACGTGCTGACGCAGGGCGACACGTTCGACCTGAGCGCGCGGCGGCCGCACGAGCATACTGGGAAGGACATCGACGAGGAGCTGCTGCCGGCAGGGTTGCAGGATTGAGGGATCCCGCCGTTGCATTCACTCGCGTCGGCGTCAATCTCGTGGGTGTCGGAACGGTCGAAGGGGCGGGGCGGGAGAGGGGTTCCGTTGGAACCGGCGGTGCGGAGGGCGGAATACCGCGGGGCGGGAAGACACGGGGCGGGATAATCGGAGCGGGGCACCACCTGCAAGGAAAGTGGCCGACTGCGGCGCCGAAGGCGCCGCGCGTCGGCCACAGTCCGTTTGGGTACTTTCGAAACTTCCGCCCTCCGCCCCGCAGTATTCCGCCCCCCGCCCCGCCGGTTCCAACGGAACCCCTCTCCCGCCCCGTCGTTTCGCCCCTCTCCCGCCCTAGACGCGCGTGACG
>JABFXC010000140.1 GCA_013361935.1 Gemmatimonadaceae bacterium | reverse complement strand
GGACGGGGTGCGCGTCGCCCCCGAGGTGCGCGAGTACGTCGCGTCGATCGTCCGCGCGACGCGCGAGGATCCGGCCCTGACGTTAGGCGGCAGCCCGCGGGCGACGGTGGCGCTCTTCCGCGTCGCCCGCGCCGCGGCGCTCCTCGCCGGCCGCGACTTCGTCACTCCCGACGACGTGAAGGACTACGCGCTCGCCGTGCTCCGCCACCGCGTCCTCGTCGCTCCCGAGCTCGAGGTCGAGGGCCGCACCGCCGACGACGTCCTCAACGCCACGCTCAGCCGGGTGAAGGCGCCGCAGTGATCGTCGGCCGGCTCCGCGAGGCGCTGCGCTACCATCCGACGCGGCGGCTCGCCGTCGTCGTGGTGCTCCTCGCGCCGCTCTGGCTCCTCAGCGTCTGGCGCTGGGGAATCGTCGTCGCGGTCGCCGCGCTCGTCGTCGTGGTGCTCGCCGCGATCGCCGACGCGCTGGCGCTCCCCGCGGCGCGCGACCTCGCCGTCGACCGCGAGCTGCCACCGACCATCGGCGTCGGCGACAGCGTCGAGGGCGAGGTGCGCGTCAGCGGAAGCTGGGACCATCCCGTCCGCCTGCGGCTCTACGACCAGCTCCCCTCGTCACTCGACCAGCCGGCGGCGCGCGCGCACGATCTGCGGGTGATCGAGAAGGGCGGTGGCGCGGTGGCCTTCCCCTTCACCGTTCGCGGCCGCGTGCGCGGCCGCTGGCCCCTCGGTCCGGTCGTGCTCCGCGCCGTCGGACCGTTAGGCCTGATGGAGCGCTCGCTCCGCTACCCGCACGTGGAGCGGATCACCGAGGAGGTGATGAGCGGCCATGCCCTCGCCGACTCGGTGATCGTCGCGCCGAGCATCGCGGGGATCGGTCGCTTCCGCCTGCTCGCGCTGCAGCAGCGTCTGCGCGACCCGGGCGCGCGGACCATCCGCCGCCGCGGCGAGGGGATGAGCTTCGCAGGGTTGCGCGAGTACGTCGTCGGCGACGACCCGCGCCGCATCGACTGGAAGGCGAGCGCGCGGCGCGGCAAGCTCATCGCGCGCGAGTTCACCATCGAGCAGGGCCAGACGGTGATGATCGCCGTCGACGCCGGACGCTTGATGACGCAGCTCGCCGGGGAATACTCGCGCTTCGAGCAGGCGCTGAGCGCGGCGCTCATCCTGGCCGACGTCGCCCTCTCCAACGGCGACCGCGTCGGCTGCATCGTCTTCGACGACGACATCCGCGCCTTCGTTCCCCCGGGGAAGGGGCGCGCGACGCTGCAGCGCATCCGCGACGCGCTCGTCCCCGCCGTGGCGACGATGGCCGAACCGGACTACGCCCTCGCCTTCCGCACCCTCGCCTCGCGCCACCGCAAGCGCTCGCTCGTCGTCGTCTTCACCGACGCGATCGACGTGCGCGCCTCGCAGTCGCTGATCGCGCACACGGCGCGCAGCGCGGCGCGCCACCTGCCACTCGTCGTCGCGCTGCGCAACGACGAGCTGGCGGAGGTCGCCGTCCCCCACGAGCGCGAGTCGACGGAGGACGTCTACGAGAGCGCCGCCGCCGAGGAGCTGCTCTCGGCGCGCGACGAGGCGCTGTGGCGGATGCGACGGGCGGGAGTGTCGGTGCTCGACGTCTCGCCGACACAGATGACCGCCGCGGTGATCAACCGGTATCTGGAGCTGAAGGGACGGGCGGTGGTCTGAACTGCCATGCGGCACGAGGCTAGTGTCAGGGTCAGGCGGCATGAGCCACGTGGCAGGACTGCCGTGTGGCAGTTGCCCTTCTGCCCCATGGCCCTTCTGCCCGATGGCCCTTCTGCCCCATGGCCCTTCTGCCCCATGGCTCATGCCTCAGCAGTCATGACACTAGCCTCGTGTCATATGGTAGTACCTGCCTCATGCCTCATCGTAGCTCGCAGCGCCGCCGCCAGTCGCTTCCCGCCGGCGAACCAGTTCCGCCGGACGGCTCGCTCGCAGGCGACGCCCTCACCTGACGCCACGGCACGGATGATCGCGGCGTGCTCGGCGTACGTCGCGCGGAAGTCGGGCCCGATGAGCGGGGCGTAGAGCCACTCGTAGCGGTCGAGGCGCGGGCGGAGCGTCTCGAGCAGGGCGAGCGTCGCGGGACCGGCGCATGCGCCCATCAGCGCGCGGTGCACCGCGTCGTGCGCGGCGAAGAGCGCGTCGTAGTCGACGGGCTTCGCGCGGGCGGCGGCGCGAAACGCGCGCTCGCGCAGGCGCAGCTCCCTGGCGAGCGCTTTCCGCCTCGCCGGCGTCAGCATCGCGACGCGCCGGGCGGCGATCCCCTCGAGCGCCCCGGCCGCCCTGTACAGCTCCTCGACGTCCGCGGGCCCCACCGGTGCGACCGCGACACGCGGCCGCTCGCCGCCGCCATCCAGCACCAGCAATCCCTCCGCGAGGAGCTTCCGCATCACCTCGCGCACCGGCGTCCGGCTCACCCCGAGGAGCGCCGCAAGCGCCGCCTCGGTGACGCGCTCG
Organism: Gemmatimonadaceae bacterium; assembly: GCA_013361935.1. Lineage (GTDB taxonomy): Bacteria > Gemmatimonadota > Gemmatimonadetes > Gemmatimonadales > Gemmatimonadaceae > JABFXC01. Next base: position 6,763 of record JABFXC010000140.1, on the reverse strand, counting down.
CCGGGACGCAGCTCGCCACGAACGATCAGACGGCGCGTGCGGAGGTAGGGATCGAGCGGCATCGGAGTCGGGTTCGGTTGCCGGTGCCGGGTACGAGGAACCCGGCGCCGGTGCACAGGCGCCGTCGCGTCGCCCGTCGCACCCCTGAAACTAACGTATACCTAAAACGTATACCTTTTCGTACCGCCACGGCAACCGCCGGCTGCCTTCGCGGTGTCGGATGGATGTCCCCCTCCAACGGATGCACCCATGGCCAGGATCCCGAAGCTTCTTCCCGTCGCCCTCGTCGCCACCCTGACACTCTGCGCCGAGCCCCCGTCGCGCGCCTACGCGCAGACGAGCGCCGTGGCGCAGGCGAGCGCGCCCGCGCAGCTCGACGCCGCCGCGCGGAAGGAGGTGGTCGACAACCTGGAGGCGCTGCTCGTCCGCCACTACGTCGACGCGGACACGGGGAAGCTGATCGCCGCGAACATCGCGAAGCGCTTCGCCGCCGGCGCGTACGAGCGGATGACCAACCCGTACGAGTTCGCCGAGGCGGTCACCACCGACCTGCGCGCGATCAACGGGGACAAGCACCTCATGATGCTCTACGATCCGCGGCAGCCGGCGATGCGCGTCGGGCCGGAGGGGCTGCGCATGCTCGGCGGATCCGGAGGACCCGGACGGCGCGAGCCCTCGCCGGCGATGATCGCGCAGGCGCGGCGCAGCCACTTCGGCCTCGCCCGCGTGGACATCCTCCCGGGCAACATCGGCTACGTCGAGATTCGCGGGTTCTCGGGCTCGCCCGAAGCGCAGGACGCGGTCGTCGCCGCGCTGCAGTACGTCCAGTACGCCGACGCGCTCATCTTCGACCTGCGTCGCAACGGCGGGGGGAGCGCCGAGCTGGTGAACTTCATCATCAGCCACTTCACCGGGCCCGACACGCTCGCATCGCTCACGGTGAAGAACCGCTCCGGCGGCGAGACCTTCACGCGGTACACGCTGGCGAAGGTGCCGGGGCCGCGGCGCACCGACGTCCCGCTCTACGTGTTGACGAGCGGGTACACGGCATCCGCCGGCGAGGACTTCTCCTTCGTGCTCAAGAACCTCGGCCGGGCGACGATCGTCGGCGAGCCGACCGCGGGCGCGGGGCACAACAACGCCTTCCTCGACACGGGGCACGGCTTCGGGACCTCGATCTCGTTCACGCGGGTGATGGACCCGAAGTCGGGCGCCGAGTGGGAGCGCATCGGAGTCCAGCCGACGGTGCGCGTCGACCAGGGCAAGGCGCTGGAGACCGCCGAGGTGCTCGCCCTGAAGCAGATCGCCGCGAAGGAGACCGACGCCGAGGACCGGGAGTACAGCGACCGGCTCCGTGAGTCGATCGAGGCGCAGCTCACCCCGGTGAACGTCCCCGCGGCGACGCTCGCGTCGTGCGCCGGCGAGTACGAGGGCGGGCGTCGCGTGTGGGTGGAGAACGGCCAGCTCCTTCTCAGCCTCCGCCCCGGCGCCCCGGCAGACACCCTCGTTCCGTTAGGCGACGGCCGCTTCGCCCTCGGCGCGATGCGCATCCTCTTCGAGGGCACCGGTAGCGCGGCGAAGATGCGCATCACGCGCGTCGGGGCGGGAACGCTGAGCTACGCGAAGGTGAAGTAACGGCTCGGGCTCGGCGGAGGTCGCATCGGATCGCTCCATGTCGCGCTGGAGCTCCGCTGCGCAACGAGCCGACCATCGCTTTTGATGTTGAACACGAAGGTCACGAAGGTCCACGAAGGGTGCTTCAGCAAACTCCTTCGTGGACCTTCGTGACCTTCGTGTTTCAATAGCAGCTGCCAAAGCCACCGTGGGCCCGGCGCGCGAAGCCCGGACACGCGCTCGGAACGATCCGATGCCAACACCGCCGAGCCGCGTGGTGCCGATCGCCGCAGCCTTACGCCTTGCGCGCCCGCACGTACGCGTTCTCCTCATCCGGAAGATCCGCTTCCCCTCTCCACCCGCGCGTCAGCCAGAGGATCATCAGCAGCCCGCTGACGACGCCGACCATCACGCGGTATGGCAGGGGCCAGAAGGGATCCGCGGAGAAGAGCCCCTCGATCAGTCCGGCGAAGAAGAGGAGGATCGTCGCGATGGTCGCGAGCCGGACCGCGCGGCGGCCCTGCAGCACCAGCGCCTCGCGGCGCGTGAGCGCCCCGGGGAGGAGGATCGCGTGGGCGAGGAGCAGCCCCGCGCCTCCGGCGAGGCAGATCGCGCTCAGCTCGAGCACCCCGTGGGCGACGACGAAGCCGAGGATGATCCGCGCGACGCCGTGCGTCTGGTAGACGCCGACCCCCGCGCCGAGGCTGACGCCGTTGAAGACGAGCGCGAGCACCGTCCCGATCCCCGCCGTCGCGCCGGCGGCGAAGGCGACGAAGGAGACCTTCATGTTGTTCGTCATGATGAAGCTCGAGACCATCGGGCGCTGCGTCTCGTCGTAGGCGATGTAGCCCTTCCCGCGCGCCTCGTTCCGCGCCGCGTTCTCGACGCGGTCGATCATGCCCGGGGGCAGCAGCTCGTACTGCAGCTCGGGATCGCGGAGCACCGCGTCGTAGGTGATCACCGCCGGACCGAAGAGGAGCAGCGCCGCGGCGAAGATCGGCCGCCAGGAGTGGCGCGCCTCGCGCGGCAGCGTCACCGAGAGGAAGGTCCAGATCGTGTCGAGGGCGACCTCGCGGCGGCGGTAGAGCAGGTTGTGTCCCGCGGCGACGAGGCGGCTCAGGTAGTAGAGCGCCTCCGTGTCGCGCCCGCGCGCCGCAGTGCGCAGCCGCGCGAGATCGGCGGCCGCCTCACGGTAGCGGGCGACGAAGTCGGCGATGTCCGCTTCCGGCAGCGCGCGGAGCCCGCCGTTCCGCGCGCGTGCGAGCAGCGCGGCGAACTCCTTCCAGCGCTCCGCCCCGCGCGCGACGAGCGCGTGATGCTCGCGCGCCGCACCGGTCTCCCCGCGGGAGGCGACGCCCCGCGCCCGCGCATCCTGCTCCGACTGGTACAGCCTGACGATACGGGCCGCGTCGCTTCCGCCGTCCTCGGGCATGCGCGACGCGAAGCGCTGCGCGAGCTGCATCGTCAGCTCCGCGCGCTTCGACGGCTCGAGCGCCTGACGGCGCGCCATGAATCGCTGGAGGAGCGCGTACTCGTCCTCGGTGAGCAGCGCGGTGACGGGGAGCGCCGCGTCGCGGCGCGCGTCGCTCGACGCCGCGAGCGCGGGCGCGAACTCCGGCACGCGCTCGTGGACGACGATCGTCCCCGCGACGTGGTCGCCGACGCGCTTCGCCGTGCGCGAGAAGACCGCGCTCACCATCCCGACGACGTAGAAGATCCCCGGCTGCGCGTCGAGGATGCGGATGATGTTGCGCACCGCCGACGCCCCGAACGAGATCGAGTAGCCGCCGTCCTGCACGACGCGCAGCCCGAACATCTTCTTCCCCGGCGTCTGCCCGTCGGAGAGCGCCTCGAAGAAGACGTAGTAGCCCCAGGAGAGCGCGAACATCGCGAAGATCATCACCGCGGTCGCCCACGAGCCGAACACCGCCTCGAACCCCTTCCCGATGTCTCCCCCCGCGATCATCGCGAAGAGGAAGGCGACCACGAAGAAGATCGCAACGATCGACAGCCCGATGATGATCTGGTCGACGATCGCCGCCGCCGCGCGCGAGCCGATGCCCGCGACGGTGTAGGAGAAGGCGACGTGCTCGGGGGTCTCGATCTCGACGCGCTGCTCGAGGCTCGAGGCCGGCGCGGCGACGCGTGATGGAACGGGTGCTGTCATGCGGTCAGGCTGGGGATCGCGCGGACGGGGGGAGCTCTCCTCCCTCTGACGAGCCGCGCGCCGCGGGGGACACGCCCCCCCCGCCTAGCGCGTGAACGTCGCCGAGGTGACTTCCACCGGGAAGTTGTCGCCCGGGCTGCGCTCCTGATAGAGCGTCACCTTGTAGCTGTGCCCCGTCACGAGCGGCTGTGCCGCGACCTGCACCGTCCCCGCGTCGTGGCCCTGGGGAAGCACGCCGTACGTCACCGGGGGAAGGAACCAGGTGTCGGTGTCGACGATCGTCCAGACGTAGGGGTGCTGCGCGTCGGTCATGTCCTGCACGCTGAGCCAGGGCTCACCGCAGGTCGACGGCGTCCACTCGAAGCGCGGCGTCTGGTCGTTGATCACCGTCAGCGTCGGCGTGCTGTCGCAGCTCTGGTTCGGCTCCGTGGAGTTGCACCCGCCGCCCACGAGCGCGAGCAGCGCGAGCATGGCCATCGGACGAATGGGCGAGCGAAGGATCGGGAGGCGCATCGGGAGGGCGGTGGGTGTCCGTCCAAGTTAGACCGCGCGCCCCCCGCCGCCAGCGGCCTTCCCCTGACGCGCCATCGGGGACCTTCCCGGGGTCGCGCACTCGCGCGCAGATTCGTCCATCCCGTTCCGGAGTCCCCTGATGCGTCGCCTCCCCCTCCTCGCCCTCGCCGCCGGTCTACTCCCGGCCGCGCTCCCCGCGCAGCGGATCGCGCAGTCGGAATACGCCGCGCGGCGCGACGCGGTCCTCGCGAAGATCCCCGAGGGGGTGCTCGTCGCCTTCGGCGCGGGCGAGCCGGCGCAGGACTACATCTCCTTCTGGCAGTCGTCGCCCTTCATGTACCTCACCGGCTTCGACGAGCCCGACGCGGCACTCGTCGTCGTCAAGCGCGGGGGCGCGACGCGAGTCACGATGTTCGTCAACCCGCGCGACCCAGGGCGTGAGGTGTGGACGGGCGCGCGGCTCGGCGTGGAGGGGACGACGTCGCTCACGGGAATCCCGGCGCGCGACAACGCCGCGCTCGACGCGACCCTCGACTCGCTCGCCGCGCTCAACGTGCCCTTCTACGTCGTCGGCGACCTCGGCGACGAGCGCGACCCGATCAGGACCGCCGACGCGCAGCGCGTGGCGCGGCTCACGGCGGCGCACCCCGGGCTGCGCGTCCAGAACGCGGCGATGCTCGTTGCCGCCGCGCGCGGGAAGAAGAGCGACACCGAGCTCGCCCTCATCCGCAAGGCGGTGAGCATCACCGTCGACGCGCAGCGCGAGGCGATGCGGGCGATCGCGCCGGGGATGAACGAGTTCGAGATCCAGTCGCTCATCGAGTACACCTTCCGCCGGCAGGGCGCCGACCGGCCGAGCTTCTCGACCATCGTCGGCTCGGGGCCGAACTCGACGACGCTGCACTACAACCGCGACGACCGCTTCATCGCCGACGGCGAGGTGATCGTGATGGACATCGGCGCCTCGGCCGGCGGCTACGCGGCCGACGTCACGCGCACCGTGCCCGCCAACGGCACGTACTCGCCGGCGCAGCGCGAGATCTACCGCGTCGTCCGCGACGCGCAGGCCGCGGCAGAGCGTCAGGCGAAGCTCGGCGCGCAGGCGAAGCTGATGACCGACTCCTCGAGCGCGGTGCTCGCCGCGGGGCTCGCGAAGCTCGGCCTCATCGAGTCGGCGGCCGCGACGTACGACTGCGGCACCGCCGCCACGCCGCGCAGCTGTCCGCAGTTCCGGCTCTACTACATGCACGGGATCGGGCACGGCATCGGGCTCGACGTCCACGACCCGGACCAGTACTACTTCGGCGGCGTGATCGCCCCGGGAAGCGCGTTCACGATCGAGCCGGGGATCTACGTCCGCGCCAACACCGCCGACATCCTTCCCGACACGCCGAAGAACCGCGCGCTCGCCGCGAAGATCCGCCCCGCGGTCGCGAAGTACGCGAACATCGGCGTGCGCATCGAGGACGACTACGTCGCGACGCCGAGCGGTGTCGAGTGGATCTCGCGCGCACCGCGCGAGATGGACGAGATCGAGGCGCTGATGAAGGAGCCGTATACGGGACCGGCGGCGCGGGACTCGGCGCTGGTGCAGTGGAGACGGCAGTAGGGCGGCTGAGTTTCGCCGTGCGCTCGGGCTGTCGAGGGGTCCGGGGTCTCGGCCTTTCGCAGGGAGGCCGGGAGGCCGGGAGAACTGCGCCGGGGAGTCCTCCCTAGCTCCCGATCTCCCCGCGAAGTGGACCAGACCGAGACCGACACACGAGTCTCAGCGCACGCCACCAGGCAGATCGCCAAGCAGCAGCCCTCACGGCACGAACCGGAAGAATCTCCACCCCGCGGTGATCGGGAACACCACGCCGTAGCCGTACGCGTCGTAGGGGATGTCGGCTTTCGCTTCGAGGAACCAGGACCGTGTCCGGCCGAAGCTGCGGCCGACGCCGGCGACGAGGCCGATGCGCGAGTTCGAGTCGCGGCCGTTGAAGTCGCTGAACGCGCCGAGCCCGCCTAACGCGTACCAGGGGTTCGCGCCCGTCGTGTCCCGCCAGACGATGGTGCCGGTGACCGCGACGAGCGCGAGCGACGAGGTGATCGCGGGCGCGCAGTAGCGCGTCGGCGGGCAGGGTGACGGCGCGGGTGCATCGTACGCGAAGCGCTGTGCGGACATCGCCAGTCGCACGCGCAGCCGCCGCTCGAGCACCGTCTCGGCGCCGAGCCAGAGCTGAGGACCCGCCGTCGCGAACTCGGATCGCCGCTGCACGCTGACGCCCCCCCCGGCCGCGATGGTGACGGGGCCGAGCGTCTGCGCGTGCGCCGCGGCCGCCCCGATCGTCGAGAGCGACGCGACGAGGACGGCGAGCGCGCGAAGCCTCACGGCGCCTCGCCGAACGGATCGCCCGGCGGCGCGACGAGGGCCGGCGTCGGCCGCGGGAGCTCGCGCCGGTCGATCCAGCGCGCGAAGTCGCCGGCGAT
>JABFXC010000106.1 GCA_013361935.1 Gemmatimonadaceae bacterium | reverse complement strand
GCGGCCGAAGGCGAGCGCAGTGACTGGGGCGAAGTCGTAACAAGGTAGCCGTAGGGGAACCTGCGGCTGGATCACCTCCTTACGAGACTGCGACGAGTAAGCGACTCACCTACCTCGGTAGTACGGTCGCGGAAAGTCTTCTCGAAGTCGCAGCCCTCATCGATGCATCCTCGATTTTTCTTCTTACGCGACGCCCCGGAGCCTGGCTCCGGGGCGTTCGCGTTTTCCATCCCCAACTGACCGGCCGCGACCCTCCCGCCCCGTGCCGCGAGCGGGTGCCCGGTCGTCCTCATCACGTCGGGCGAGTCCCGCTCCGACGAGCGAAGCACCCGCTGCCCCGCATGGATCGGCCCCTCCGGCTTCATACGAATTCCCGCCGCGCCCTCTGGGTCGCGATCGGCGCCCTCGCCCTGCTGGCGGGGGACACGCGCCATGGCTGGAGCGCCGCCGCGCCAGCCACCGGACGCATCGAGGGGCTCGTCACCGTCTCCTCCGCGCTCTCCGCCCGGCGGCCGCGGTTCCGGATCTACGACGACGCCGGCGCGCCGCCCCCGCCACCGCCGTCGAACGAGCTCGCGAACGTCGTGCTCTACCTGGAGCCGACGCGCGACCTCCCCGCCCCCGCGCCGGTGCGCGCCCAGCTCGAGCAGCGCGACGAGCGCTTCGATCCGCGGGTGCTTGTCGTTCCGGTGCACTCGACGGTCGACTTTCCGAACCGCGACCGCGTCTTCCACAACGTCTTCTCGCTGTCGCGCACGAAGACCTTCGACCTCGGGCGCTATCCGCGCAACGAGTCGAAGTCGGTGCAGCTCGACAGGGCCGGCGTCGTCCGCGTCTTCTGCCACATCCATGCGGACATGAGCGCCTCGATCGTGGTCGTCGATGGTCCGGCGTTCGCCGTCCCCGACAGCGCGGGACGGTACGCGATGAACGGGCTGCCGGGAGGAGAGTACACGCTCATCGGCTGGCACGACCGGAGCGAGCCGGTGCGGCGCACGATCCGCATCGTCCCCGGGGAGACGACGCGCCTCGACGTCCGCATCCCGATCGCGGACAGCCCACCCCGCGCGCGTTAGGCGGCGGATGCGGGGAGTCGGCGCGCTCGCCCGCCGCGTCAGACGCGGCCGGCTCACCATCCAGCTGGCGCTGTTCGCCGCGCTGGTCGCCGCGCTCGCCGTCGGCGCGACCTTCGTCGCGCTCAGCCGCGCGGTGCGCGAGCGGACCACGGCGCTCGTCGCCACGGAGCTGAGCCGGAACCAGCGGGCGCTGCTCCTCCTCCAGCGGCGCACCCTCGAGCAATCGCTGCTCACCGCGTCGCTGCTCACCAAGAGCCCGACCCTCCGCGCGGCGATCGAGACCTTCCGTGACGAGCCGGCCGACGAGCGCGCGCGCCGCCCCGAGCTTCGCGCCACGCTGCAGCGCGAGCTCGAGAACCTGCGCGAGGGCTCGGGGAGCGCGCTGCTCATCGTCACCGACGAGCAGGGGCGCCCGCTGGCGTCGTCGATCGCGCGCGTGCTCGCCCCGGCCAGCCGATCGCTGGCCACTGTGCCCATGGTCCACCATGCCCTCGACGCCGACGCCGTCGTCGACAGCGCGAGCCTCGGCGTCTTCGAGGCGGGGGGCGTCGCCTATCAGGCGGCGGCGGTGCCGATCGTGCTCGACGGCTACGTGATCGGCGCACTCGTCACCGGCGAACCGCTCGACGAGGCGCGGGTGGCGGAGCTCGCGCGCGTGTTCGAGGGCGATCTCGTGCTGCGCACGCCGACGCGAATCCTCGGCAGCACGCTTCCCCCCGAGAGCGCGCGGGCGCTCACGGAAGGCGACGCCGCGCCCGACGATCATCTCTCGGCGGCGCTGCCGCTCGGTCTGACGGCGACGGGCGAGCCGGCGACGATGCATCTGATCTACACCCTCGCGCCGACCGAGCGCGCGCTGACGCGCAGCCTGCTGCTGACCTTTCTCCTCTGGGGAGGCGCGGCGGTGATTCTCGTCGGGCTGGGCACCGCGCTCGTGTCGCGGACGGTGCTGCGTCCTCTTCACCGCGTGGTCGACGTCATGCGCTCGCCGGCGCCGATCGCCGCGCCGGAGCGGCGCCTGAACGGCGAGGACGAGGCGGCCGAGGTCCGCTCGCTGAGCGAGTCGTACAATCAGCTCATCGACTCGCTCTCCGCCGAGCGCGCGGCGCTCGAGCGGCGGGGCGCCGAGCTCGCCGAATCGAACCGCGTGCTGACCCAGCAGATGCGCGAGCGCGAGCGGGCCGAGCGAACGCTGCGCGAGCGCGACGAGCAGCTGCGCCAGTCGCAGAAGCTCGAGGCGATCGGCACGCTCGCCGGCGGCGTCGCGCACGACTTCAACAACCTGCTGACGGTGATCTCCGGCTTCACCCAGCTCGCGATGCTGCAGGCGGCGCAGGGCCGCGTCGCGACGGACGACCTGAAGCAGGTCGCCGGCGCGGCCGACCGCGCGTCGCACCTGACGCGGCAGCTGCTCGCCTTCGGGCGGAAGCAGCTGCTGCAGCCGCGGGTGCTCGATCTCGGCGAGGTGATCGCCGGCATCGAGCCGATGCTCCGGCGGCTGATCGGCGAGCACATCGAGCTGCGCACGGAGCACGCGCAGCCACTGGCGCGCGTGCACGCGGATCCGGGGCAGATCGAGCAGGTGATCGTCAACCTCGCCGTGAACGCGCGGGACGCGATGCCTAACGGCGGAACCCTGGCGATCGGCACGGGCAACGACTCGTCGGACGGGCGCCACGTGCGGTTGTTCGTCCGCGACACGGGGATGGGAATGTCCGCGGAGACGCGCGCGCGCATCTTCGAGCCGTTCTTCACGACGAAGGAGCCGGGGAAGGGCACGGGACTCGGGCTGGCGACGGTCTACGGAATCGTGGCCCAGTCGGGCGGGCGGATCGACGTGGAGACGGAGCCGGGGGCGGGGACGACGTTCACGATCCATCTTCCGGCCACCGAGGATTCCCCCGTGGCCGCCACCAGCGCGCTCGACACGAGACCGGCCCCGCGCGGCACGGAGACCATCCTGCTCGTCGAGGACGAGCCGGTGCTCCGCTCGCTCGCCGAGCGTACGCTGCGCGAGCAGGGCTACGTCGTGCACGCCGCGGAGAACGGCCTCGCCGCTCTCGCGCTCGCGCGGGCGATGCCGGGCACGATCGATCTCGTGATCACCGACGTGGTGATGCCCGAGATGAGCGGGCCGGTGCTGGCGACGCGGATCGGCGCGATCCAGCCGGCCGCGCGAGTCCTGTATGTCTCCGGCTACGCCGACGACACCATCAGCGGCTACCGGCTCGCGCCGACGTCGGCGTTCCTCGCCAAACCATTCACCCCCGTGAGCCTCGCATGGAAAGTCCGCGAAGTGCTGGACGGCGTCCGATGAGGGCAGGACTTCGTGGCGCCGCGCTGGTGCTGGCGCTCGTCGCAGCGACGGCGCGGCCCGCGGTCGCGCAGGGACGCGTGCTCGTGCAGGGGATCCTCGACGTCGAGGGCTGGTCGACCGATTCCGCGTCGGCGCTGCTGGCCCGCAACGACGGTCGGCCCGCGGCGCTTGCCCGCCTCTGCATGTGGACCGCGGTCGAGCCGCTGCGCGGGCTCGTGTTCTACGCGCAGGGCGAGGTCGAGGGCGGGTCGGCCCTGGAAGAGTCGGTCGAGCTGGCGATGGAGCAGGGCGGTGTCCGCTACACCCGCTCGCGCGCGCTCGTGCTCGACGCGGGGATGATCTCACCGATCGTCGGCATGTACGCGAACCGTCACCTCTCGACGCGCAATCCGCTGATCGGGGAGCCGGATGGCTACGTCGTGAGCTATCCGTTCGGTGCGCGCGTGAGCGGAAGAACGGAGCTGGTGGACTACCGACTCGGCGTCGTCTCGCTTCCCGTGTACAACGAGCGCTACATGCCGAAGCCGACCGCCGCGCCGCGGATCGCGGTGGGTGGAGGGATCACGCCGTACCCCGGCGTGAGGCTGGGCGTATCTGGCACCGAGGGCCCGTACCTCGACGACGATCTTCCCGCGTCGGCGCTGGCGGGGCGCGGGTGGCGGAGCTACCGGCAGCGGGTGGTGGCGTCCGACGTGGAGCTCAGCGCGGGCTACGCCGACCTGCGCGGCGAGCTGACGCACGCGTGGTACGACGTGCCGGGTCGGGCGACCGCGGTTCACGGGGCGAGCTGGTATGGCGAGGCGTCGTACGCGATCACGCCGCGCCTGTACGCCGCTCTGCGCGTGGAGCGGAACAGCTATCCGTACCTCGAGCCGGTGGGGAATTTCTGGCCCGCCGCGGAGGCCCGGGTGGCGAATGGCGAGGTCGGGGTCGGCTACAGGCTCGGCGCCGCGCAGACGCTCAAGCTCAGCTACCGGCGCGACCGGTGGAGCGGGCCGGCGACGGCGCGCGTCGCGCTGCCCGACGGGCATGCGGTCGCGGTGCAGCTGTCGAGCGGCTTCGACCTGCTCGCGGCGCTCGATCGTGCGCGGACGCGGTGAGCGTGGCCGGAAGGTTGATCTGGCCGCGGCGTCTGGTTACAATTCGAAGCTGTTCGCGAAGGGAAACTGGGCCTGTAGCTCAGGTGGTTAGAGCGCACGCCTGATAAGCGTGAGGTCGGTAGTTCAACTCTACCCAGGCCCACTCCAGACTACATGGCCGCGGCGTCATTCGACGCCGCGGCCATGTTTCGTTTCTGGCGCGCCCGCGTCGCGTTAGGCGGCGGCGACCCTCACGCCGCGGCTGATGGATCGGCGGAAGTGGCCGAGGACGGCGATTGCAGGTCGCGCAGCGGCGACTCCGCGACCTTGGCGTTCCCCTTCGCCCGTTCCTGCGCCGAATACGCGGGATAGCAGGCAGGATGCACCAGGCCAGGTGCGCCGTCGGCGCGCCTGACGGCCACGGCAGTCTCGGATGCGTCCATCGGATCATTGCACAGCGCGCACGCCTGCTGCGGCGCGTCGGCGCGGGTGGATTGCGTCTCGCTCAACGTCTCGTCTCCTGTGGGTCGAGGCTCACAAGAGCAAGTTGTGCGCTAGAGCACATGGCGCACGGCCGCGCCCGGCTGGCACAGGCGATGCCTCTGCTACACACGCCATGGCATTGCGTGAATTCAACGACCGGTCGGGACGCGCCTGGCGCGCGTGGGATGTGTCGGCGGAGACGCTGCACCCGTCGACGCGCGCGGAAGACTACATGCGCGACTTCCTCACCGGCTGGCTGGCCTTCGAGTCCATCGACGGCACGGCGAAGTGCCGGCTCATCCCCATTCCCAGAGGGTGGGAGACCGCGCCGGTCGAGGCGCTCGACGAGTGGCTGCACGCGGCGGAGCCCGTGCGCGGGGAGCGCACTTCGGGGCCGCACGAGCCGGCCGTCGCCGAAGCGATCGCGCAGGCGGAGGAGCTCGCCGTCCACAGGCGCCCGCTCACGCGCACCTTCCGCTATCCGGGCGGCCGCTTCTGGACCGCCGCGGAGTGGATGGCGCCCGATGCGAGGGGAGAAGGGGCGGGTGCGATGCATCGTGTCCTCCGGTTCACGTCCGGGGCGCGCATCCTCGAGCTGACGAAGTGGCCCGCCGACTGGATGTCGCTCTCCGACGAGGAGCTGTGCGCGCTGCTCACGCGCGGGTTTCCGCGCGACGCCGCGCAGGAGAACACGACCGAGCAGCATCGCCGGCGCGGCGACGCCGAGCGTCGCTGAGCGGCGGCGTCGCGGCTACTCGATCAACCGCCGCCGCGGGCGCCCGCCGTCGAGCGCGGAGCGGCAGAGCTCCGCCAGCGCGCCATCGGGGAGATTGCTCCAGCTGTGCGGGATCGGCGCGAGCCGGCGCAGCCCCAGCGGGGAGTCGAAGGCCAGCCAGCCATTCTCGAAGCCCGGCCGCACGGCGACGCGCTTCTCCGCGCGCCTTCGCCGCTCGGCGGCGCGGCGCTCATTCGCGGGAGTCGTCGCCCCCCGCCGGCGGTCGGTCTGGCGGCGCTCGGCGAGCTCGGGATGGACGTCCCAGACCTGCCAGCTCACTCCATCCGCATCGATGAACGTTCGGGAGGCCATGCCACGAATGTGATGCGTGGCGCGTGCCAGCGTGAGGGGGAAAAGCGGCAGAATGCCGACGGTGGCCTGCCCGCGGCCGGGATATATTCCGCGCGTCCCAACCAACCTGCGATGAACGTTCTCGTCCTGAATGTCGGCTCGTCGACGTTGAAGTTCCAGCTGGTCCGCACCGATGCCGAGCGCATGGCGGGCAACTCCGACGAGAAGCTCGCGCGCGGCGCGGTCGAGCGCATTGGAGGAGAGGCGGTGTACACGCTGCGCGGGAGCTCGGGAGAGCCGCAGCGCGGCACGGCGCAGATGCGCGACCACCGCGCGGTCGTCGAGTTCGTGTCGAAATGGCTGGTGAGCGGCGACTCGGGATCGGGAATCGACCGCATCTCCGAGATCGAGGGCATCGGCCACCGGGTGGCGCACGGGGGGGAGCGTTTCCGCCGCTCGGTGCTCATCGACGACGCGGTGCTGCGCGGGATCGAGGAGACGATCGACCTGGCACCGCTGCACAACCCGCACAATCTGCGCGGGATCTACGCCGCGCGCGCGGTGCTCGGCGGCGGGGTGCCGCAGGTGGCGGTGTTCGACACTGCCTTCCACCAGACGATCCCCGAGCGGGCCTATCTCTACGCGCTCCCGTACCAGTACTACCGGAGACATCGCGTGAGGCGCTACGGCTTTCACGGGACATCGTACCGGTACATCGCCCACCGCTACCGGATGCTCACCGGCCGGTCGCGCGAGGACACGAAGGTCGTCGCGCTGCATCTCGGGAACGGCGCGTCGGCGTGCGCCATCGTCGGCGGCGTCTCGGTCGACACCTCGATGGGGTTCACGCCGCTCGAGGGGCTGGTGATGGGGACGCGCTCCGGCGATCTCGATCCGGCGATCCTCGACTATATCGCGGCGAAGGAAGGGCTGTCGCTTCCGGAGGTGGAGGGGATGCTGAACAAGCAGTCGGGCCTCCTCGGGATCTCGGGGCTCACGAACGACATGCGCGAGCTGCTCGCCGAGGCCGAGGAGCACGACGATCGCCGCGCGTGGCTGGCGATCGAGATGTTCTGCTATCGCGTGCGCAAATACGTCGGCTCCTACCTCGCGGCGATGAACGGCGCCGACGCGATCCTCTTCTCCGGCGGGGTCGGCGAGAACGCCGCGCCGGTCCGCGCGACGGTGTGCGAGGGGCTCGAGTGGCTGGGGGTGAAGCTCGACGCCGGCAGGAATCGCGAGACGGTGGCGGGAGCGGAGGGGAAGATCAGCGCCGACGATTCCCGGGTGGAGGTCTGGGTGGTGCCGACGGACGAGGAGCTGCTCATCGCCCGCGATACGGTGCGCGTCGTCGAAGGTCTCGAGTCGCGATACTGAGTCGAGGAGTTCGGGGATGCCCGAGCGCGTACGGCGGATTAACTTCAGCCGATGCATGAGCTGTCGGCCGGGCGCGCATCGCGGATCCTCTGGCGGGGGATCCGTCTCCGCTGCCCGAACTGCGGGCAGGCGGGAATTCTCGCGAGCTGGTTCGCACTGCGCGAGCGCTGCCCGCACTGCGGCCTCGTTCTCGATCGCGGGGAGAGCGACTACTTCCTCGGCGCGTACCTCGTGAACCTCGTCGCGGTGGAGCTGATCGTGACGGCGGTCCTCTTCGGCATCGGCTACGCGATGTGGCCGCGAGTGCCGTGGACCGCGCTGACGTGGGGAGGCGTCGTGCTCGCCGCGGTCGCCGCGGTCGCCTGCTACCCGCTCACGAAGTCGCTCTGGCTCGCGTTCGACGTCGTGCTGCGCCCGGTGACCGAGGAGGAGCTGCAGCTCGGGCGCGAGGATACGCGCGTCGTGCGCGCCACGCCACGTGTCGACGATGTCTGAGGGACGGGGCGCGCTCGAGGCGATCTGGATCAAGCGCATGAAGCGCGGGCCGATGGACGAGGCGCGCTCGGCGCGGCTGGTCCGCGGTCGGGGCATCGTCGGCAACGCGAATCAGGGTGGCCGGCGTCAGGTGACGATCATCGAGCGCGAAGCGTGGGAGCGCACGATGAGCGAGGTCGGCGCCGATCTTGCGCCGAGCACTCGACGGGCGAACCTCATGGTGAGCGGCGTCTCGCTGGAGAATTCGCGCGGGCGCGTGCTCCGCGTGGGAAGCTGCCGGATCCGCCTCTTCGGCGAGACGAAGCCCTGCGAGCGGATGGAGGAAGCGCTGGCCGGGCTGCGGAGCGCGATGCGCCCGCACTGGCGCGGCGGAGCGTTCGGCGAGGTGCTGGAGGGCGGAGAGATCGTGGTCGGTGACGAGGCGATGCTGGAGGCCGGCGAGCAGGTGGAGCTCGCGCTTCCCATTGCCCATTCGAGCGAGGGATCATGACGAGGCTGCATCTGGACATCGACGGCATGACCTGCGGCCACTGCGTGCAGGCTGTGCGCAAGGCGCTGGAAGGGATGCCTGGCGTGGAGATCGGCGACGTCCGCATCGGCTCCGCGGACGTGGCGGTCGACGAGCGCCAGGTGCCTCGCGAGAAGGTGCTCGACACGATCGCCGACGTGGGCTACCAGGCGACGGTCGGCTCCGCGGTGTGAGCCGGCAGGGAGCCTAGAGGATCTCCGACAGCACCTCGCGCTCGCGCTGGGCCATGGGCGTCGGGAGCTCGGAGTCCGGCAGCACGGCGACTTCGACGAGACGCACGGCGAGCGGAGATCCGTCCACGGGCTGCTGTGACCGCAGCGACGGGACGTGGAGCGTCACCGAGATCACGCGCCAGAGGGTGCTCGGTCCCGCCGGTTCACCCTGAGCGTCGGTCACGTCGAGCTGGATCACCTCGCCGCGCGACGGGAGGCAGGCGGCGAGGCACTCGGCGAGGATCTGCTCCTGATGTCCATGACGGACGACGCGGAGGCTGAACATGCGCGGCGTTAGGCAGATGTGGAGACCGGCGTGGTGCTGCGGCGATCACTTCGAGACGATCTCCACGGTGCTCGTGGCGTGCCGCGTCGGCTGGCCGGCGACGTCGAGCGTCACCTCGACGGTATAGCGGCCCTCCGGCACCTCGGCGAGGTCGATGACGAGCGTCCGGCCACCGACGGAGCCATGCACTTCGGGAGTATCCTCCCAGCGAAGATGCACCGGCGTGCGCGCGGTCGCGACCCCCGCCCGCTCGGCGAGCCGCCGGAGGAACCCGGCCTGGTCGGGGACGAGGCCGATGGTCGCGGTGACGCGCTCGTTCGCGGCGAGCCCGTACATCTCCCAGAACAGACCGAGCCTCCCGCCGGCGGCGATGCGCCCGTCAACGATCGCCCGCGCGACGACGCTGTCCAGCGCCGACGGCGGAAGACTGTCGGCGGCGAAGAGGAGCAGGTCGGAGATGGCGACGCGGCCGCTGTCGGTGTCGGTGGCCGGGACGCCGGCGCGGGCGCGAGCGACGCGACCCGAGCTGCTGTCGCGCATCTCGATCGCGAGGAACGCCGGACGCCAGGGCGCCGACGCCGTCAGCACCCCCCGCGGCCGCCGCACCGTGGAGACGACCACCGGCGGGGTGTGCTCGTCGCGCACGAGGACGAGCGCCGTCCGCGCGCTGTCCACGCCGCGCATCGCGGTGTCCGAGCTCGCGTCGAAGGCGGCGATGGCGAGCGTCGAGTCGCCGCGGCGGAAGAGGGCGACCCGCTCGGTGAGCCCGCCAAAGGTCTTCGCGCCGCGAATGGGGAACCGCGCGCGCGCGGTCGGATCGTCGCGGAGCTTCGGCGCGTCGCCGATGGTGGTCGGATCGGCGAGGTCGCCGTCGGTGGGCGCGAGGGCGTAGGTGCGCGCGCCGTCGAAGCCGACTGCGCGGCCCTGGTCACCGATGCTCGCGCCGGGAGCGGTCCGTCCCCAGCCGGCGGCCCAGCCGTAGCGGAGGACGAGGTCGCGCAGATCCTTCCCCGTGATCGGTCCGTACGGCGAGCTCGACTCGCTGGCCAGCCGCGCCATCATGTGCCGCGCGAAGAGCTCGACGCGAATCTCGTTGCCCTCCGTCGCGTAGCTCGAGCGGGCGAGCCAGAGCCAGCGCGCGCGCAAAGAGTCCTTCTCGGCGCACGTCGCGGCGTGATAGCGCTCGCGAAAGTTGCCGTCGACCAGCGGCTCGATGTCGAGCGCCGCGCAGCGCTGCTCCCGGGTCATCGCGTCGAGCGCCGCGGTGACGGCGCTGTCAGCGGCGCGCGCGTCGGGGGCGGACGAGAGCGCCAGCGCGCCGAGCGACGCGCACCACGACGGCTCGGCGCGACATTCCTTCGCGGCGGCGAGCGCGTCGTCGGTGCGCTTCGCCTCCACGAGATAGCGAACGCGCTGGCCGGCGATCCAGCCGTCCGTCGGGCTGCGCGCGGCGAGCTCTCCGAGTCGGGCGACGAACTTCGAGCGCAGCGCGCCGATGGACTTCGGCTCAGGGGGCGCGGAGTCGACGCCATCCTGCCAGTAGCACCAGCGGCCGACGCGCACGTCGCATCGGTCGCTCGAGCCGTAGACGACCGGCAGCATGGAGAAGCGGCGGCGCTCGAAGTCGCTCTGGGCGCGCCGCGCGGCCTTCTGCGCGGCGGCCGAGTCGTCGCGCGAGAGTGGACGCGCGGGCGAATCGGGCGCCTGCATCACGAAGAGACGCGCGGCGACGAGGAGCGCGCCGATCGCGAGTGTCATTGCCTCCTCCACGGGAATGCCGGAAGACGACGGTCGTGCTAGCTTCTCTGCATCAACGACGCCAGTGTGCGATGTCCGGCGCATTCGTCGCAACCCGGATCACCCAACCCTGACGATGAAGCTCGAGACGCTCGCCGTCCATGCCGGCCACGCCCCGGATCTCGCCACGGGCGCCGTCACCCCGCCGATCTCGCTCTCCACGACCTTCGAGCGCGCCGCGGACGGGACGATGCCCCACGGCTGGGTCTATTCGCGCTACTCCAACCCGAACCGCGACGCGCTGGAGCGGCTGCTCGCCGCTCTCGAGGGGGGAACCGCCGCGGCGGCGTTCGGCTCGGGACAGGCGGCGACGATGAGCGTGCTCCAGGCGCTCCATCCGGGAGACCACGTCGTGATGACCGAGGATGCGTACTTCGGCACACTGAAGCTGGCGCGCGAGCACTTCGAGCCGTGGGGACTGCGCTTCACCTTCCTCGACACGCGCGACGTCGATGCCGTCGAGCGCGCGCTGACGCGCGAGACGCGGCTCGTCTGGCTCGAATCGCCGTCGAACCCGCTGCTCGCGATCACCGACCTCGCGCGCATCGCGAAGATCGCGAAGGCGAAGGGCGCGCGCACCATCGTCGACAACACGTGGGCGACGCCGATGCTTCAGCGGCCGCTCGATCTCGGCTGCGACCTCGTGATGCATTCGACGACGAAGTATCTCGGCGGCCACAGCGACATCCTCGGCGGGGCGATCGTCGGGCGCGAGGACGACGAGCTGTTCGCGCGCGTGCGGGCGATCCAGGGGAGCGGTGGCGCGGTGCCCTCGCCCTTCGAGTGCTGGCTGGTGGTGCGCGGGATCCGGACGCTCCCGTATCGCATGCGCGGGCACTGCGCGAACGCCCGCGCGGCGGCCGAGTTCCTCGCCGCGCATCCGAAGGTCGAGACGGTGCACTATCCCGGGCTCGCGTCGCATGCCGGTCACGCGATCGCGGCGTCGCAGATGAGCGACTTCGGCGGAATGCTGTCGGTGCAGGTTCGCGGCGGCGCGGCCGATGCGTTGCGAGTGGCGGCGCGCGTCGAGCTCTTCACGCGGGCGACGAGCCTCGGCGGGCCGGAGAGCCTGATCGAGCACCGGCATTCGGTGGAGGGGCCGACGACGCGCGCGCCGGTGAATCTGCTGCGGCTGTCGATCGGCCTCGAGCATCCCGACGACATCATCGCCGATCTCGAGCAGGCGCTGCGCTGAACGGCGGATGCACGAAGGGGGCGGCAGCGCGAATGCGCTGCCGCCCCCTTCGCTCGTTTTCCGAGACGCGGCTACTGGATCGCCGGGATGCTCGTCTGGTACTTCGCGTTGATGAGCGTGATCAGGCTGTTCGCGATCAGCTTGTGCGCCGGCCCGGCGGGGTGGATTCCGTCGAGCGAGATGTACGCGCCGAAGGGCGCCTTCGGGCTGAAGATGTCCGGATACGCCGGGATGAGCTTCGCGCCCTTGAGCTGCGCGAGCGCCGCGTTCGGATCGAAGTAGGCGAACCCGATGCTGTCCGCCTTGGCTTTGATGTACGCGTTATACGCGGTGATGTTCGTGTTGAAGATGCGCTGGTCGGCCGTGTCGAGCACGAACACATCTCCGATCGGCGCCGCGGGAATGTTCTTCATGCAGCTCACGACGCGCGGCAGAGTGCCGGAGCGCATGAGGCCCGCGACCGCGAACGAGAGGAGCGCGCCCGACCCGGTGCAGTTGGGGACGAGCGTCACGGTGCCGCCAGCAGCGGTATCGAACTTCCTCTTGAACGTCGTATCGGTGTACAGCGATTCCGCCGGGAAGAGCAGGGGGATACCGGTGACGTTCACGACGCCGATGAGGACACCGCCCTGCAGCTTGCCCTGTGACTTGAGCTGATTGATGCCGGTCCGGTAGTTCGCGATGAACGTCGCCGGCGGCGTGATGCCCGGGCTGGCGAACTGCGTGAGGAGCGCCTTCTCACCCGCGTTTCCCGTGTTCGAGAGGTACGCGAGCCCCTTCGCCGCGGCGTCGAGGACGTCGTTGTTCCCCATCCACACCGTCGCGAAGGTCGGCTGCGCGTCGAGCGCCTTCTGCACCTGCGACTTCCCACCGAGGAAGAGCGAGGTGAGGACGTTCGCGTCGTAGGTCGACGCCGCGGTCAGATCGATCGACGATGCGCCGGGAACGGCGACGTTGTTGATGATCGCGAACTGCGTGCTGTCACGCAGGGAGCAGTCGCCACTCGTCTTGCCGCCGAGGCGATGCTGCGTGGTGAAGGTGTCGATCGGCGGCGGGCAGCCGAGGCCCTTGAGCGACGGGTAGTTGAACTGCGTCCCCATCTGCTTCGCGAGGAGCTGCGCGTAGCTCTCGCGCTGCGTGGAGTCGTTGATGCCGCCGGACTGGTAGCCGGCGGTGATGCTGTTCCCGAGCGAGACGTAGCTCGCGAAGATCGGGCTCACCGGCGTGTGCTTCGGCGGAAAGATGTCTACCGAGTCATCGGTGCACGCGGCGACCGCGAGGGTCACCGCCGCAAGGCCGAGGATGCCGGCTCGGACTTTCGTGGAGGTCATTCGGGTCTCCTGAAGAGCCGCGGGTTTAGAAGTGCGCCTTGAGGCTGAGCGAGACGATGTCCGCGTTCAGGCGATAGAAGCCGTTGTTCAGCTGCGCCGCGGTCTGGCTGAGCGAGGTGCGCTCGCCGGTCCGACCGCGACGTCCCTGCGTGTCGACGTGCAGGTAGCCGAGGTCCACGGTGTAGCGCGGCCCGAGCGGCAGGCCGATGCCGGCGCCGAAGTTCCGGCGGTCCATGTCGGGGAGAAGCGGTGTCACCGTCTCGTCGGGCGCGGGCGTCTGCGTGTACGAGAAGCCGAGGCGGCCGGTGATGTCCCAGTAGCGCGCGAAGCGCTGCTCGGCGCCGAAGCGGTAGGAGCTCGAGTTGTGATAGTCCTCGATGAGCGTGCGGCTGCTCGCCGACGCCGGTCCCTGGAAGTTGACCGGAAGCGCGTCGAACTTGCTCCAGAGGATGTAGCCCCAGTCCGCGGAGAGCAGCGTGCCCGTCGGCGCGGTGTACCCGACGCCCACCTGCACCTGCCCCGGGTGCGTGATCGTCGTCTTCACCTTCTGCTCGACGAGCGCGCCGCCGGCGCGGAACTGCGTGGCGAGGATGTAGTCGTACGGCGTTCCCTTCGGAACGCCGATCCGCCCAGCGATGGTCGCGTCGGGGACGACGAGGCCACCGGTGGAGAGCTGCATGAAGCGCGCGTTCGCGTCATCGTACTCGAACGCCATCGACGACATGAAGCGCGCGCCGACCTGCAGGGAGTTGCCGATCTTTCCGTGCACGCCGACGTGAAAGCCGTACCCGCGCGCGCTCCCCTTGAGGTACGCGCGGCCGAACTCGGTGCCCGGCGCGATGCCGAGATCCGCGAAGGTGCCGCCCGTCGTGAGCTTCTGCTGCGAGAGATCGAGCGACTGCGAGAGCTGCACCGTCGAGTTGCCGAAGATCGGACCGCCGCCGATCGCCCAGTTCGGCGTGAGGTCGATGGAGAGGTTCGGCTGCACGTACACGGTGGCGATCGACGCGCGAAGCGCGGAGAAGCGACCCGGGAAATCGTCGCGCCACTGCGAGGTGAGGCCGTACGGCACGTACACGCCGAGGCCGGCCGCGTAGCGTCCCGCGCCCCGCCAGTTCACGAAGAGGTGCGGGGGGAACGCCGTGGGGATGTTCGGCCGATAGTAGCGCGCGCCGTTGGTGAAGTCGGGCGTGAAGTCGCCGCGCACGCCGATCGACGCGAGACCGCCGTAGACGGTGATGCCGCGATCGAGACGGGTGCCCGCCGCGGGGTTCCAGAACAGCGCGGACGCGTCGTTGCAGGGAGCGCCGGTGGTCGCCGACGCGCGGGACACGGCGCAGGAACCGATCTCGTTGAGACCGAATCCCTGCGCGCGCAGGGCGGCCGGCGCGGCAATGACCGTCAGCAGCGCGAGAGACCGTCCGAGACGGAATCGCATGTGCGTCCTCCGAATGTCGTGGCACGAAGCGTCGTTGCACGCCGACGCTCGCGGGGGGAACGAATAACGCGCCAGAGGGCGCGCCACAGGAGTCGCACGAGGGGCTGGTGCGACGGCACGATTCTAAGCCGCCGGGCGCAAATTGGAAAGGGAGCGCGGGCGCGCGCGCGCCGCTGCGCTAGGGCTTCGCGGGGGCGGCCTGCCTGGCCGCTGCGCGCGCCAGCTCCGCGCTGTCCAGCTTCGCTTTCGTCGAGCGGTCGATGGCGCGGGAGACCGCGTCGACCTCGGTCGTCCCCGCGGCCGGATCGCCGGGGATCTCCATCCTCACCTTCGGATGGAGGCCGTCGTCCGGCACGGTATCGCGTGCGATGTTGTCCGCCACCGCGTCCGTCGATGCGGAGACGAGCGATTCGGGGACGATGATGTCCGCCGACTCCTCCTCCGAACGGCGCGGCGCGGGCGCGGCCTTCGGCGCCGAAGATGGCGCATGGCTGGCGATCGCCTCGAACGCCCTCGACAGCAGCGCGACCGGGTGGACGTAGCCGCGCACGAAAGCGACCCAGCCCCCCGCCGCGAGCCCGAGCAGGAAGACGACCGTCACCAGCCGGCGAAGCCAGCGTCGCGGCGGCCGCGGTGCGTACTCCTCGCGAACGTCGCGACGCTGGCCCGAGGAGCGTGCGGGAACGGGCCGCGGGCTGCTCCGCCGCGGAGGGGACGGGGGCATCGCGCGCGGCGGCTCCGCAACCCGCGAGACCTTGGGTGGCGGAGCGAATCCTTCGTCGATCGCCAGCTCTCGCGGCGGGGCCGGCGGGGCCGCGAAGGGGGACGGCGCCATCGGCGAGAGGCGAGGTGGCGGCGGGGCCGCTGGGGGCGCCGGCGGCGGCGCGGCCATCTGCGGCTCGACGCTCGCGAGCTCGATCTGCTGCGAGACACGGTCGCGCTGCGGCGGCTCGGTATCGAGCCACGGCAGCTCCGTCCCGCCGCTCGGCCGGCGGACATCGTTCCGCTCGTCCTGCGGCGTGACCGGGGAGGGCAGCTCGCGCGAGCTGCGTGGGGGCGGCGCGGGGACGGCCTGCGGCTGCGGTCCATCGGCTCGCGCACGCAGCTCGTCGAGCTTCGCGCGCGCCGCCGCGACCGAGGGATGCGCCGCGCCGCTCGCGACCAAGCGAATCTCCAGCGCCCGCTCGCGACTCGCGACCGCGTCGGCGATCCGCCCGGCCTGCGGGGCGCAGGAATCGGCGAGGCCCTCCAGCGTGGTCGCGATGAGGAGATCGTCAGGCGAGAACGCGCGTTCGCGGATCGCGAGCGCCTGGCGCCAGAGCTGCTCCGCCTGATCGTTCCGGCCCACCGCGTGGCGCAGCTTGGCCAGGGTGCCGAGCACGGTCGCGACTTCGGGATGGTCCTTCCCGAGCGCGCGCTTGATCTCGAGGAGCCGGAGGAGCAGGCGATCGGCCTTCGAGAACTCGCGTCGCCGCACGTGCAGTCGCGCGAGGTTGTTCAGAGCCAGCGCGAGGTCGGGGTGCGCCGGCTGGAGGTGCTGCTCGCAGATGGCGAGCGCGCGGGTGAGCGACCGCTCCGCCTCATCGAGCTCCCCCTTCACGTCGTGGAGCGCGCCGAGGTTGTTCAGGGAGCTGACCAGCGCGTGATGCTCGGCGCCGTAGACTCGCTCCTTGATGGCCAGAGCGCGCTCCAGGTGCTCCTGCGCGCCGGCCACGTCCTTCGCCTGGAGCCGGAGCTGGCCGAGCGCGTTGAGGCTCGCCGCGAGCTGGGCGCTGTCCGGACCGAGCAGCTCGGCCTCGCGAACCGCGGCGAGGAAGTACTCTTCCGCCTCCGCCAGGTTGCCCTGACCGAAGGAGCGACGCCCCGCCTCGTTGTACTGCTCCCACCGTGCGACGCCGGTGTCGGTCATGCGCCCCCTTGTCATGGAAAGGACGCCTCGCACGTGACCCCTGTAACCGACTCGCGGAGGTGAGCAAGCCGCGCGCGTCAAGGGCTTTTCCCGAGGGCGCGGAACGGCGACCTTTCGCGGCCTCTTCGGTGCCGCGCGATGCACTCGCGGACCGCTTCGATCCCCCCGACAGACGGCAGCCTTGCTCTCTCCCAGCCTCGTCCAGCAGATCGCCACCGAGCTCTCGCTCAACCCCCGCCAGGTGGCCGGTACCCTCGCGCTCTTCGACGAGGGGAACACCCTCCCCTTCGTCGCGCGCTACCGCAAGGAAGCCACGGGAGGGCTCGACGAGGTCCAGCTCCGCGACGTGCGCGACCGCGCCGAGTACCTGCGCGAGCTCGAGGACCGCCGCGCCGCGATCGTGAAGTCGATCGACGAGCAGGGGAAGCTCACCCCCGAGCTCGCGGCGAGGATCGGCGGCGCGACGACCAAGCAGGCGCTCGAGGATCTCTACCTCCCGTACAAGCCGAAGCGGCGGACGCGCGCGACCATCGCTCGCGAACGGGGGCTCGAGCCGCTCGCCGACGCGCTCTGGACCGGGCGGGTCGGCGACCGCGACGCGGACGCTGCCGCCGCCGCGTACGTCGACGCGGAGAAGGGCGTCGCCTCAGCGAGCGACGCGCTGCAGGGTGCGCGCGACATCATCGCCGAGCGCGTCGCCGAGGACGCCGTCGTGCGCGAGTGGGTGCGCGACACGACGCGGAAGAGCGGCGTGGTGCGATCGAGCGTCGCGGCCGGCAAGGAGAAGGAGGTCTCCAAGTTCCAGGATTACTACGACTTCAGCGAGAAGCTCGGCACGCTGCCGTCGCACCGCGTGCTCGCGATCCGGCGCGGCGAGGCGGAGGGCTTTCTCGTCTGGACCGTCGCGGCGCCGGTGGACGACATCGTCGCGAAGCTCGAGCGCGATCTCACCGCCGGCGGGCGCGCGCCCGCGCAGATGAAGCTCGTCGCGTCGGACGCGTACAAACGACTCCTCGCGCCATCCATCGAGGTGGAGCTGCGGCTCGAGCTGAAGGCACGCGCGGACGAGGAGGCGATCGCGATCTTCGGGATGAACCTCGAGCAGCTCCTGCTGGCGCCTCCGGCGGGCTCACGCGCGGTGATCGGGCTCGACCCGGGGTTCCGCACCGGGGTGAAGGTCGCGGCGGTCTCGCGCACCGGCGCGGTGATCGCCACCGACACCTGGATGCTGCACCACCCGGAGAGCTTCGCCGCGAGCTTCCTGAGGCTTCTTGCCCGCACCGAGGCGGAGCTGATCGCGATCGGAAACGGCACCGCGTCGCGCGAGACGGAGACCCTCGTCCGCTCCGTGCTCCGCGAGGCGCCCCAGGCCCGCGCGACGGTGGTGGTCGTCAACGAATCGGGGGCCTCGGTCTATTCGGCGAGCGACGTGGCGCGCGAGGAGCTCCCCGATCTCGACGTGTCCATCCGCGGCGCGGTGTCCATCGCGCGGCGGCTGCAGGATCCGCTCGCCGAGCTGGTGAAGATCGACCCCAAGTCGATCGGCGTCGGGCAATACCAGCACGACGTCAATCAGCCGCGTTTGAAGAAGCGGCTCGACGAAACGGTTGAAAGCGTCGTGAACCGCGTCGGCGTCGAGGTGAACACCGCGTCGCCATCGCTGCTCTCGTACGTTGCGGGCGTCGGGCCGACGCTCGCTCAGGGAATCGTCAAGCTGCGCGACGAGCGCGGCGGGTTCGGCTCGCGCGCCGACCTCACTGCGGTACCGCGGCTCGGCACGAAGGCATTCCAGCAGGCCGCCGGCTTCCTCCGCGTGCGCGACGGCGCGCACCCGCTCGACGCGACCGCCGTGCACCCTGAGCGCTATCCGCTCGTCGAGCGAATGGCCGCCGACCTGGGCGTGCCGCTCGGCGCGCTCCTCACCAACGACGCGCTGCTCGACACCCTCGATCTCGCGCGCTACGTCACCGGAGAGGTGGGTCTCCCGACGCTGCGCGACATCGTCGCCGAGCTCCGCAAGCCGGGCCGCGACCCGCGCCAGACCTTCGAGCCTCCGAAGTTCCGCGCCGACGTGCAGGAGCCGAAGGATCTCCGGGAGGGGATGACGCTCGAAGGCGTGGTGACGAACATCGTCGCGTTCGGCGCGTTCGTCGACGTCGGCGTCCACCAGGACGGGCTGGTGCACGTCTCGCAGCTCGCCGACAAGTTCGTGAAGGATCCGTCGGAGGTGGTGAAGGTCGGGGACCGGGTGAGCGTCAGGGTGATGGGCGTCGACCTCGAGCGAAACCGCATCGCGTTGAGCATGCGGAGCGACGCCGGCAATGCGCCCGGACCGCGCGGCGGCGGCTCCGCGGATCGCGCGCCTAACGCTGGACGGGGGGAGCCGCGGCCGAAGGGGAAGGGAAGTCCCGCAAAGCAGCCGACGCCCTTCACGCCGAAGCCCGGGGCGGTCGCCCCGAACGGAATCCGCTTCAAGTAGCGCGCGGTTCGCGCGTTTCCGTACAGCCCCGCGCCGGTCGTAACCGGCGCGGGCGGCCGATCGTCCGTGAGTGCGCCCCGGCGCGTCCGGAACCGACGCGGCTGGCTCGGGGTCTGAGAAGACGCGTCCTTCAATTCCCCCCAACGCACGCACGGAATGCACACGTCCCTCCTCGCACGCCCGCGGCTGATCGCCGGCGCGCTCGCCCTCGCCGCGCTCGCGCCCCTGGCGGCGCGCGCCCAGGCGGCGGTCGCCACGCCGAAGATCGAAGTCGAGCGCTATACGCTGCCGAACGGTCTCACCGTCCTCCTCTCCCCCGACAAGTCGGCACCCGTCGTCGCCGTCGACGTCTGGTAC
Source organism: Gemmatimonadaceae bacterium (assembly GCA_013361935.1). GTDB lineage: Bacteria > Gemmatimonadota > Gemmatimonadetes > Gemmatimonadales > Gemmatimonadaceae > JABFXC01. The sequence continues at coordinate 8,820 of JABFXC010000106.1, read as the reverse complement.
CACGTCGGCTCGAAGAACGAGAAGACGGGACGCACCGGCTTCGCGCACCTCTTCGAGCACGTGATGTTCGAAGGATCCGAGCACGTCGCCGACGGGCAGCACCTCAAGGACATCGAGGCCGCGGGGGGGAACATCAACGGCTCGACGACGACGGATCGCACCAACTACTGGGAAGTGCTCCCGAGCAGCGACCTGCAGACCGCGCTCTGGCTCGAGTCGGACCGGATGGGCTACCTGCTCCCGGTCCTGACCCAGCAGAAGCTCGACACGCAGCGCGACGTCGTGAAGAACGAGCGGCGGCAGCGCGTCGACAACCAGCCCTTCGGCTCGCAGTTCGAGGTGATCTCGGCGGCGCTCTATCCGAGCACGCACCCGTACTCCTGGCCGGTGATCGGCTCGATGGCCGACCTCTCGGCGGCGTCGCTCGACGACGTCAAGGAGTTCTTCCGCACCTACTACGCGCCGAACAACGCGACGCTCGCGATCGTCGGCGATTTCGACAACGCGCAGGCGAAGGCGTGGATCGAGAAGTACTTCGGTCCCATCCCCGCCGGCCCGGCGATCACGCGCCCGAAGGTGCCGCCGACGACCCTCGGCGCGAACAAGCGCCTCGTCCTCGAGGACACCAAGGCTCGCCTCCCGCAGATCACCTTCGTCTGGCCGACCGTCGGCACCGACAGCCCGGACGCGGATGCGCTGCAGGGCCTCGCCTCGGTGCTCACGCGCGATCGCACGGCGCGGCTGAGCAAGCTGCTCGTCTACGACCGCCAGCTGGCGACGAACGTGAACGCCTACTCGGGGTCGGACGAGAACGCCGGTGAGTTCTACATCTCGGTGAGCCCGCGGCCGAATGCCTCGCTCACGCAGATCGAGACGCTCGTCGACAGCGTCGTCGCGTCGATGATCGCCGCCGCGCCGGATGCGCGCGAGCTGCAGCGGACGAAGAACTTCGTGAACGTCGGCGTGATCTCCGGCCTCCAGTCGGTGCTCGACAAGGCCGAGGAGATCGACGAAGGGCAGAGCTTCTTCGGCGACCCGCAGCACTTCGCGAAGGATCTCGACGAGTTCCGCGCGCTCACGCCCGATGACCTGCGCCGCGTCGCGCAGAAGTACCTCACGGGCGGCCACATCGTGCTGAGCATGGTGCCCGCAGGAAAGCTCGACCTGATCGCGAACCCGCAGCTCCCCTGGACCAACGTCACCCCGGGAGCCGCGGCTCCCTCGACCAAGTAAGCCATGAAGAAGCCAACCACTGAATTCTGGCAGCGCGCCTTCCTGGCGTTCACCGTCGGCCTCTTCCTGTCCTGCGCGGCCCGCGTGTCGCAGGGACAGGAGGTCGACCGGTCGAAGAAGCCGGCGAGCGGCGCACCCGTCGCGCTGCGCATCCCGGCGATCCAGATGCGGTCGCTCAAGAACGGCATCAAGGTCGCCGTCCTCGAGCAGCACGAGCTCCCGCTCGTCGCCGTCCGCGTCGTCGTCGACGCCGCCCCGACGCTCGACCCGTCGGGCAAGGAAGGCGTCTCGTCGCTCACCGCCGCGATGCTCTCCGAGGGCACCACGACGCGCACCGCCGACCAGCTCGCCGAGTCCTTCGCCGACCTTGGCAACCGCGTCACCCCGAGCGGGTTCACGACGGTCGTGCCCAACGTCGACTCGTCGATGAAGCTGCTCGCCGACATGCTCCTGCACCCGGCCTTCCCGGCGCCGTCGCTCGAGCGTCTCCGACAGAACAGCCTGGCGACGCTCAAGCGTCAGATGGACCAGCCGTCCTACCTCGCGCGCCGCGTGTTCATGAACACGGTCTGGGGCGCCGGCCATCCGTACGAGCGGACGCCGACCGAGGAGTCGCTGAAGGCGATCACGCGCGACGATCTCGTCGCGTTCCACGGGCGGTACTATCGCCCGCAGAACGTGAAGTTCGTGGTCGCCGGCGACGTCACGCCGGCCGCCGCGGTGGCGATGATCGAGAAGGCGTTCGGCAAATGGCCCGCGGGCGGCTTCAAGGCGCGCTACACGATCCCCGCGGCGAAGGGCGCGGCGCCGGGCACGATCTACCTCTACGACCGTCCGAGCTCGCCGCAGAGCGTGCTGCTCGTCGGCGGGGTCGGTCCGGCGCGGAACACGCCCGACTTCTACGCGATCGACGTGATGAACACCGCCCTCGGCGGCGCGTTCAGCAGCCGCCTGAACCTGAACCTGCGCGAGACGCACAGCTTCACCTACGGCGCCGGGTCGGTGTTCAGCTACCGCCTCACGCCGCAGCCGGGCGACTTCTACGCGATCAGCCAGGTCGCGACGCCGAAGACGGACAGCGCGCTCGTCGAGATGATGCGCGAGCTTCGCGAGATCGGGGCGAAGCGGCCACTGAGCGCCGATGAGGTGTCGTTCGCGAAGTCGAGCGCGGTGAAGTCGCTGCCGCTCAACTTCGAGACGGTGGAGCAGATCGCCAGCGCGGGCGTCAACGTGCTCCGCGAGGGGCTGCCGCTGAACTACTACAACACTCTCACGGCGAGCTATCGCCGCGTCACCCCCGCCCAGGCCAACGCCGCCGCGAAGAAGTACGTCGATCCATCGCGCGAGACGATCGTCGTCGTCGGCGACCGAAAGGAGATCGAGGCCGGGCTGAAGGCCGCCGGGCTCGGTCCGGTGGTGGTGGTGGACGAGAACGGGAAGCCGGTAACCAAGTAGGCACCAGGCACCGGGCGTAAGGAACGGCGTACACCGAGGTTCCTTACGCCTTGACCCTGGAGTCTGCCGTCAGCTCTCCCGCAGCGCTTCCATCGCCGTGCCCGCGAAGACGTCGCGGCCGGCGAGCAGGCCGACGGCGAGCGCCAGCGCGAGCATCCCGACGAGGATCGTCACGAGCGGGACCACCGCCGGCGCGAAGGGAACCTTCAGCGACCAGCGCGCGAGTGCCCACGAGCCGCCCAGCGACAGCACGAGGCCCGTGAGCGCGGACATCACTCCGAGTGCGGCGTACTCCGCGGCGAGGATCGCCCGTACCTGCGCGCGCGTCGCGCCGAGCGTCTTCAGCAGCACGCCCTCGCGCATGCGCGCGCGCCGCGTCGCCGCGACCGCGCTGAAGAGCACCGGAAGACCCATCGCGACGCTGAACAGCGCGAGGAAGCGCACGGCGGTCGCCATCTGCCTGACGATCCCCTCGATCGTGCGCTGGATGAGCGAGAGATCGATGCTCGAGATGTTCGGCCATCGCTCGACCACGATGTTCTGAAGCCTCGCCACCGCGCTGTCTCCAGGGACGCGCGCGAGGAGCACGTACTGCGCGGGCGCGTCGCGGATGGCGTCCGGCTCGAACACGGCGAAGAAGTTCGGAGTGAACTGCCCCCAGTTCACCTCGCGGAAGCTCGTCACGCGAGTCGCGACCTTCACCCCCTGGATGTCCCAGGTGATCACGTCGCCGAGGCGCAGCCGCATGTCCCGCGCGACGTCGCGGTCGATCGAGACTTCCGGAACAGTGTCCGCCGGGCCGCGCTGCGCGGTGAACCAGTGGCCCTGCACGATGCGCTCGGTGGAGACGACGGTGTCCCGCCACGTCGACCGATATTCCCGGCGCCACACCCACCCGGGGGTGCGCAGCCGCTCGGCGCGCTGCAGCAGCGAGTCGAGTGGAACGCCGTTGAGCCCGGCGACGCGCATCGTCACGATCGGCACGCGCTGCACGACCTCCCAACCGCCGGCGCGCACCGTCGAGTCCAGCCCCGTCGCCTGCGCGGGCTGCACGTCGAAGAAGAGCACGTTCGCCGTCGCGGCGTCCGCGGCGACGTCGAAGCGATGAACGAGCATCGCGCCGACCTGGTAGAGCGTCGACACGAGGAAGACGCCGAACCCGAGGGCGAGCATCACCGCGCGCGTCTGGTTGCCCGGGCGGTAGAGGCTCGAGATCCCGTGCCGCAGCGCGAAGGGCCACCGCGCACGCAGCAGCGCGCGCGCGCCACGCGACACCAGCGCCGCGGCGAGCGCGAGCACCCCGACCGCGACGGCGATCGCCACGGCGAAGCCGATTCCCTCCCGCGGGGACTCGGCGCGCGCGAGGACGATCGCCCCGACGCTGGCGATGAGCGCGACCGCGACGATCACGCGCGCGAAGTCGAAGCGCCCGAGCTGCAGCGCCTCCGCGTCCGACTCGCGACGGAGCGTCTGCAGGGGCGAGACACGCCGCAGCGAGACGAGCGGCCAGAGGGCGAAGACGAGCGCGACCCACACGCCCACCGAGAGCCCGAGCAGTACCGCGCGCGGCTGTAGCGCCACGTGCACCTGCACCGGCAGCAGCGACGCGGCGACGTGCGGAAGGAGGAGCTGCACGGCGATGCCGAGCAGCGTCCCGCCCATCGCGCCGATGAGCCCCATCGCCGCGGCCTGCAGCGAATAGATCGCCAGCACCTGGCGGCTCGTCGCGCCGAGGCAGCGCAGCACCGCGGCGACGTCGATCTTCGAGGTGACGAACGCGTGCACGCCGCTGGCGACGCCCACCCCGCCGAGCAGCAGCGCGACGAGACCGACGATGCCGAGGAAGGACGTCAGCTTGTCGAAGGCGTCGCTGAGGTTCTCCTGCGTCTGCGTCGCCGTGGAGACGCGGATCTTCCCGTCCTTGAACTTCCCGCGAAGCCGCGCCGCCAGACGCGTCGCGCCGAGCTCGGGGCTCGCCCTCAGCAGGATCTGTCGCTCGCTCCGACTGCCGAAGACGAGCAGCCTCGTCTCGCTCAGATACCGCCGCCCGACGATCACCCGTGGCGCGATCGCCGCGCTGACGCCGACGTCGCCGGGGATGCGATCCACCACGCCGCCGATGGTGAACGTGGCGCTGCCGACCGTGAGCGTGTCGCCCACGACGGCGCCGAGCGAGGCGAGGAGCGAACGGTCGACGAGCGCGACGTGGCGTCGCTGCAGCTGCGCGAGGACGTTCGCCGGCTCCGTGGCCACGGTGCCGTAGAGCGGCCACTCGGCGCTCACCCCACGCACCTGGACGAGGCGCGTGCGCGAGGTGCGCGGCACCGCGGCCATCGAGGCCAGCGACGTCACCCGCGCCACGCCGTGGCCCGCCGCGCGCAGCGAGTCGGCGATGGTGTCGAGAGAGATCGACGCCTCGCGCGAGGTGAGTGCGACGTCGCCGCCGAGCAGCTCGCGCGACTGGTCACGCACGCTCTGCGCGACGTTCCCGCCGAAGGAGTCGATCGCGACGAGCGCGGCGACGCCGAGCGAGATCGACGACATGTAGAGGAGCAGCCGCCGTCGCGCATGGCGTCCCGCGCGCCAGGCGAGGCCGACGAGCGAGGAGACGCGGCTCACGACGGCCTCACGCGGCACGAGCGGTGTCTTCGACGACGGCGCCGTCGCGCAGCCGGATCACGCGCTGCATCCGTCCCGCAAGACCGAGATCGTGCGTGACGAGGACGATCGTCGTGCCCGCGTCGCGGTTCAGCGTCTCCAGCAGCTCGATGATGCGCTGGCCGGTGGTCGCGTCGAGGTTTCCCGTCGGCTCGTCGGCGAAGAGCAGCTTCGGGCGGTTGACGAAGGCGCGGGCGATCGCCACGCGCTGCTGCTCACCGCCGGAGAGCTGCGCCGGCAGGTGATGCTCGCGCTCGGACAGCCCGACGCGCGCGAGCAGGTCGCGCGCGCGCCCCGCCGCGTCGCGCTCGCCACGCAGCTCGAGGGGAACCTGTACGTTCTCCAGCGCGCTGAGCGAGGGGATGAGTTGAAAGCTCTGGAACACGAATCCAACTTTCTCGCCGCGGACCTTCGCGCGGGCGTCCTCGTCGAGGCGGCCGATGTCGGCGCCATCGAGGACCACGGTGCCCGCGCTCGGGGTATCCAGTCCGGCGAGCAGGCCGAGGAGCGTCGTCTTGCCGCTCCCCGACGGACCGACGATCGCGACGCGCGCGCCGTCGGGTATGACGAAGGACACGTCGCGCAGCACCGTGAGGCGCTGGTCGCCGCTGGGATAATCCTTGGTGAGGGAACGAGCCTCGAGCATGATGATGCGGACGAAGGAGATGCCGCCGGTGAACGGCCGCGGGATTCGAAAGGTGTCCGGGAGCGCGCTGCGGCTCGGACTGCTGCTCCTCACGCTCGTCGCCGCCTGCGCGCGCGGTGAGAGCGCGGCGGCCCGCGAGCGTCGCGCGGATACCGCGACGGCCGCCGACGAGAGGAGTCTCGCCACCGAACCAGCACCCCGCAACGGACCGGCCGCCACATCGCGCGCCCACTCCGAGCCGACCGTGCTGTTCATCGGCACGAGCCTCACCGCCGGCTACGGCCTCGACGACCCCGAGGACGCGTACCCGAACGTCGTGGGGCGGATGCTGGATTCAGCCGGGATGCCGGCGCGCATCGTCAACCTCGGCGTGAGCGGCGAGACGTCGGCAGGCGCCCGCGCGCGGATCGACTGGGTCCTGCGCAATCCCGCGGACGTCATCGTCGTCGAGACGGGCGCGAACGACGGGCTCCGCGGGCTCTCCGTGCAGGCGGCGCGCGACAACATCCAGGCGATCCTCGACCGCATCAGGACGGTGCGCCCCGCCGCGCGGGTGCTCCTCGTCCAGATGGAGGCGCCGCCGAACCTGGGCGCGCGCTACACCACGGACTTCCACGCCATGTTTCCCGACCTCGCGAGACGGAACGGCGTCGAGCTCGTGCCCTTCCTTCTGGAGGGGGTTGCCGGCGATCCTTCGTTGAACCAGCCGGACGGGATACACCCGAACGTCGCGGGGGCGCGCATCGCCGCGCGCACCGTGTTCCGGGCGCTCGTCCGCAAACCGCTCGTCGACAGCGACGACTGAGCCCGACGGGAGAGTCATGTCCCAGCGCACCGAGAAGAGCGAGCCCTATCGCGCCCCGAGCCCGGCGGCGATCGAGCGCCGCGCGCAGCCCCCGAAGCCGGACGAGTTCTTCGAGTACTACGGTCGCTACGTCGCGCAGGTCGCGCCGGGCGACATCGTCGCCACGCTCGCGTCGCAGATCGTCGAGACGGTGGACTTCCTGCGCGAGATCCCCGCCGAGCGCACGACGAGGGGCTACGCGCCGGGCAAGTGGACTGTCCGCGACGTCGTGCTCCACATCGCCGACGCCGAGCGCATCTTCATGTATCGGGCGCTGCGGATCGCGCGCGGGGACGCGACGCCGCTGGCCAGCTTCGACGAGAACGCATACACGCCGATGGCCGGCGCGAACGCCCGCTCGATGGACGCGCTGCTGACTGAGCTGCTCGCGGTTCGCGAGGCGACGCTGGAGCTGCTCGCCGGGCTGCCGACGGAGGCGTGGGACCGCCGCGGGACGGCGAGCGACAAGACCGTGTCGGTGCGCGCGCTCGCCTGGATCACCGCGGGGCACGAGGTGCACCATCGCGAGGTCGTCCGCGAGCGGTATCTGTAGTTCGGCGGCCAGGAGCCAGGCGTGAGGAACGGCGTCGACGACAGTCACCGCAGTTCCTTCCACCTGGCCCCTGGAGCCTGACCGCGGGCCGGGTGTTGCGCGAGGTGGGGGAAATCCGCTAAAATTCATGGCTGCCAGCGAGTTACAGTCGCCGGCCTCCGCGCTCCCGCGCCGATCCGTCCCCTTCAACGTCAGCGTTTTCCTATGGCGATTCCCGCCACGCAGATTCGTCGCGGCATGGTCCTCGTGTTCGAGGGAAAGCCGTGCCGTGTGATCGAGTTCCGTCATCACACGCCCGGCAACCTGCGCGCGATGGTGCAGGCGAAGCTCAAGGACCTGAAGAGCGGGTCGAGCTTCGAGCATCGCTTCCGGGCCGCCGATTCCGTCGAGCCGGCGTCGATGGAGACGCACGATCTGGAGTTCCTGTATCAGGGTGGTGACACGTACCACTTCATGAACACGGAGAACTACGACCAGCTCGAGATGGACGACGAGGCGCTCGGCGACAACGCGCAGTGGATGCAGCCGGGGATGCGGATCCAGGCGGAGTTCTACGAGGGGAAGCCGATCGGCATCCGTCTTCCGAACACGCTGACGCTGGAGATCGTCGAGACGGCGCCGGTGATGAAGACGGCGACGAAGAACGCGTCGAGCAAGCCGGCGAAGCTGGAGAACGGGGTGACGGTGAACGTGCCGGAGTTCCTGAGCACGGGGGAGAAGATCCGCGTCAACCCGACGACCGGGGAGTATCTCGACCGCGCGAAGTAGGCGAACAGCGACGGCGAGGCGCGCGCATTGCGGGAGCGATCGCGGCCGCGATCGCGGGCGCGGCGGGCAGGGGCGGGAGAGCGGGCGAAGCAGTTGAAATGCGTTCGGGTTCCCGTTACAATGCAGGTCTCCGCCGGGCATCGCGGGGACGGCACGGCGGGTCGGCGAGCGGGACAACGCCGGCCACATGGTGACCGTAGCTCAATTGGTCAGAGCACCGGACTGTGGCTCCGGGGGTTGCGGGTTCAATTCCCGTCGGTCACCCTTGGCGAAAGCGGCAGGCGCGCCGTGAGGCACGCGGCCTGAGACGTAGGTCCGTAGCTCAATTGGTAGAGCACCGGTCTCCAAAACCGGCGGTTGGGGGTTCGATTCCCTCCGGGCCTGTGCGGTGGATCGAGATCGAAGCGCCCCGGCGCGCGCTGTTTGACAGTTGAAGGAGCTGATCGCAGAAGTTGCGAGAGGAGGGAGGAGCGACGCCGCAGGCGTCGCGACTTCTCATGAAACATCCGCCGTGGGCTTTGCGCCTACGGCATCTGCGAGAGGAGGGAGGAGCGACGCCGCAGGCGTCGCGACTTCTCATGAAATACCCGCCGTGGGCTTTGCGCCTGCGGCATCTGCGAGAGGAGGGAGGAGCGACGCCGCAGGCGTCGCGACTTCTCATGA
>JABFXC010000090.1 GCA_013361935.1 Gemmatimonadaceae bacterium | reverse complement strand
GACCGCGCCGTCTGGGACGCGTTAGGCAGGGGCGCCCTCGACCTCGATACCCTGGCAAGCACCACCGCCCTCCCAGCACGAGAAGTGCTCGCCGCCGTAACCCGACTCGAGCTGAGCGGGGCTGTGGAATGCGCGCTCACGGGAGAGATCCGACGCCGATGAGCCAACCCACAAAATTTCCCTCCGCGACTGAGCGACCCTCCCATTCTCCCGACCTCCCCGCGACGTAGACGACAGCTCGCGGGGGCACGAGTCCCGGCGCACGGCGCGACGCACCGTGCGCACTGACTCCGCGACGGTCCGGGATCTCCGAATTCGCGTGGAGGACGGGAGGTGGGGAGCGGTTCCGCAGTCGCCGTAGAATCTGACGGGTGGTCGCGACGCTAGCTTTGGTGGGTGCTTCCTCGTCACGCCTACATTCACGTTCCCTTCTGCGCCCGGCGGTGTACGTACTGCGATTTCGCGATCGCGGTGCGGCGGGTGGTGCCGGTGGACGAGTATCTCGACGCGCTGCGGCGGGAGCTCGACATGCGATGGGGCGCGCAGGCGCGTGAGAGCAGTGGCGAGGGCGCCGAGCCGTGGACGCTCGACACGCTCTACTTCGGCGGCGGGACGCCCTCTCGGCTCGGCGCGGAGGGGATCGCGCGGGCGATAGCGCTCGTGCGCGAGCACGCGACGCTCGCTCCCGACGCGGAGATCACCGTCGAGGCGAACCCGGAGGACATCTCGGCCGAGGAGGCCCGGGGGCTGCGCGCGGCGGGGGTGAATCGCGTCTCGCTCGGCGTGCAGAGCTTCCACGACGAGACGCTCGCCTGGATGCACCGCGTGCACGACGCGTCGCGCGCCGAGGGTGCGGTGCGGGAGCTGCGCGCGGCGGGGATCGCGAATCTGTCGCTCGATCTCATCTTCGCGCTCCCCGGCGAGGCCGGTGCGCGATCGTGGGAGCGCGACGTCGAGCGCGCGCTCGCGCTCGAGCCGGCGCACGTCTCGCTCTACGGGCTGACGATCGAGGAAGGCACGCCGTTAGGCAGGGCGCGGGCGCGCGGCGCGGTGAGCGAGGCGGCGGAGGAGCGCTACGAGGCGGACTTCCTCCACGCGCACGCGGCGATGACCGCGGCGGGGCTCGAGCATTACGAGGTCTCCAACTTCGGGCGCCTGGGGCTGCGGTCGCGCCACAACTCCGCGTACTGGCGGCAGGTGCCGTACGCCGGGCTGGGGCCCGGCGCGCACGAGCTCCGTGCGGGCGGGGGCGAGCATCACCGGCGGTGGAACGACGGCGCGTACGCGGGTTGGGTACGCTCGCTGGGCGAGGGGCGCGACCCGGTGGCCGGGGAGGAGCGGCTCAGCGCGGAGAACCGCGTCTCCGAAGAGGTGTATCTCGGGCTGCGGACGCGAGAAGGGCTCGCCCTGCGGGACGGCGAGGCCGACCGGGTGGGCCGGTGGGTCGACGCCGGGTGGGGCACACTCACCGAAGGCCCGGGCGGCACCCCGACGCTCCGCCTGACCCCCCTCGGCTGGCTGCGGCTCGACGCCCTCGCGGCCGACTTGACGGCGTTCCGAAGTCGTTAGCATATTTCAACTTATGCCTATTCCGGAGCTCAGCGATCGCGAGCGACGAGTTCTCGAGGCCGTCATCCGGACATACGTGCAGACCGCGGAGCCAGCGGGGTCGCGCACCCTGTCCCGACGGTTCGGGCTCGGCGTGTCTCCGGCCACGATCCGGAACACGATGAGCGACCTGGAGGAAAAGGGCTTCCTCTTCCACCCGCACACCTCCGCGGGCCGGGTGCCGACGGACATGGCGTACCGCGTCTACGTCGACTCGCTGATGCGGCTGCCGACGCCGCCGGTGGACGAGGGCGAGCGCGTCCGGCTGCACGAGCAGATCCGGAGCGGGGGATCGGCGATCGAGGCGATCATCGCCCGCGCGGCGCAGTCGCTGGGCGTGCTGACGCAGGAGCTGGGCGTCGCGCTCGGGCCGCGGCTGGACGAGGCGCTGCTCGAGCGGATCGAGCTCATCCGCCTGTCGACGGAGCGGATCCTGATGGTGCTGACGCTCAAGGCGGGGGTGGTGCGCACCGTCTTCGTCGAGGTGCCCGGCGAGATCGCCGATCAGGCGCTCGCCCACGTGGCGCTGGTGCTGAACGAGCGGCTGGGCGGGCTGTCGCTGCAGGAGATCCGCGCGTCGCTGGGCACCCGCCTGCGGGACGCGAGCGGGGGCGACGGCGGCGGGGCGGGAACGCGCGAGCTGCTGAACATCTTCGTCCAGGAAGGGGAGCAGCTCTTCGACACGCCGGCGCCGGCGCGCGAGCCGTCCGTGGTGCTCGGCCAGGCGAGCCTGCTCGCCGAGCAGCCGGAGTTCGCGCAGGCGCCGCAGATGCGGCGGCTCATCGAGCTCACGGAGACCCCGGAGCGGCTCGCCGAGGTGCTCCGCCGGCGGCATGGGACGCAGGGCATCTCGGTGACCATCGGGAACGAGCACGCCGACCCGCGGCTCGAGCGCTTCACCGTGGTCACCGCCGAGTATCGCGCCGGATCGTTGGGCGGCGTGATCGGCGTGATCGGACCGACCCGGATGCCGTACGAGAAGGTCGTCTCGCTCGTCCGCCACACCTCGCAGCTTCTCACCGACCTCCTCGATTGACCGTCAGGCAACATGGCTGATTTCTACGAAGTGCTCGGCATCGCGCGCGGCGCGAGCGACGACGAGATCAAGAAGGCCTATCGCAAGATGGCCATGCAGTACCACCCGGACCGCAACAACGGCTCGAAGGAGGCGGAGGAGCGCTTCAAGGTCGTGAGCGAGGCGTACGACGTCCTGCGCGACCCGAACAAGCGGGCGGCCTACGACCGCTACGGCGAGGCGGGGCTGCGCGGCGGCGGCGGGATGGGCGGCTTCCACCACGTCGATCTCTCCGAGGCGCTGAGCATCTTCATGCGCGACTTCGGCGGCTTCGGCGGGTTCGACGAGATGCTCGGTCGGCGAGGCGGCGGGACGTCGCGCACCGGCGCGGACATCAAGGTCACCGTGGAGCTGACGCTGCTGGAGTCGGCGACCGGCGTCGAGCGGGCGATCCCGATCAAGCTGCTCGACCCGTGCGACCGCTGCGCCGCGTCGGGCGCCGAGCCGGGGACGACGCCCCAGCGCTGCACCACGTGCAACGGCAGCGGCGAGGTGCGCCGCGCCCAGCGGTCGTTCTTCGGGCAGTTCGTGAGCGTCTCGCCGTGCCCGACGTGCAGCGGGCAGGGGACGGTGATCGCGTCGCCGTGCAAGAAGTGCAAGGGCGAGGGGCGGGTGCGCGGCGAGCAGACGATCAACGTCCGCATTCCGCCCGGGGTGGCGACGGGGCAGTACATGACGCTGCGCGGCGTGGGGAACGCGGGGCCGCGGAACGGCGAGCGCGGCGACGTCGTCGTCGTCTTCGACGTGGAGGAGGACCCGCGCTTCGAGCGGGACGGGGAGGACCTCTACACCGAGGTGCTCGTCTCCTATCCGCAGCTCGTGCTCGGCTCGGACATCGAGGTGCCTAACGTCACCGGTCCGATCACGCTTCGGGTGCCGGCGGGGACGCAGAGCGGCCAGGTCTTCCACCTTCGCGGGCGCGGGCTGCCGCGGGTGAACTCCGGCGGGGTGGGCGACCTGCACGTGCGCGTGCAGCTGTGGACGCCGGACTCGGTGAGCGGCGAGGAGCGCGAGCTGCTCGAGAAGCTCGCCGCGTTCGAGAAGAAGCCGCCGGAGAGCAGGGACAAGGGCTTCTGGGCCAAGATGCGCGAAGCGTTAGGCGCGTAATCCCGATGACCCACTGGCACTCGCTCCGCGTCCGGCCGACCGGCGATCGCGACGTCGTCGCGGCGGCGCTGTTCGCGGCGGGCTCGCAGGGGCTGCACGAGGACGGCGACTCGCTCGTCACGCACTTCCCCCCGGAGACGGACATCGAGGCGGTGCGAACCGCGGTGCGCGATGCCGACGCCGGGGCGACGATCGAGGTGACGGAGACCGCGAGCGTGGACTGGAGCGAGGCGTGGAAGCACGGCGTCGGCGCGCACGAGCTGGGCGGTCTCGCCATCGTCCCGCCCTGGCTCGCCGAGGGGCGCGACCCGGCGACCACGATCGTCATCGACCCCGGGATGGCCTTCGGGACGGGCGAGCATCAGACGACGCGCTGCGTCGTGCGGCTCATGCAGCCGATCATCCGCCGCGGCGACGCGGTGGCCGACCTCGGCGCGGGGAGCGCGGTGCTGGCGATCGCCGCGGCGAAGCTCGGCGCGGCGCGCGTGGCCGCGATCGAGATGGACCCCGACGCGATCGAGAACGCCGAGGAGAACGTCGAGCGGAACGGCGTCGCCGACCGGGTGACGGTGATCGAGGGGGACGCGGGGGTGCTGCTCCCGCTGGTCGCGCCGGTGCGCGTGGTGCTCGCGAACATCATCTCGTCGGTGCTCATCGAGCTGCTGCCGGCGATCCGCGACGCGCTGACGCGCGGCGGCCGGGCGATCCTCAGCGGCATCCTCCACGACGAGCGCGACCACATGCTCGCGGTGCTCGACGAGCACTGGGTGGTGGAGGACGAGTCCCGCGAGGGGCAGTGGTGGAGCGTCGCGATCGTCCCCCGTTAGGCAGGCGATGAGCGAGCCGCGCGTCCCGATCGCGACCTTCTTCGCCGCCGAGCCCATCGCGGCGGGGGGCACCGTATCGCTCGACGAGGACGCGGCGCACCATGCGCGGGTGCGCCGGCTCGACGTCGGCCATCGCATCCGGCTGCTCGACGGGGCGGGGACGGTGGCGCACGGCACGCTGGTCCGCCTGGCGAAGGCGCACATGCAGGTGGAGGTCTCGAGCAGCGAGACGGCCGACGCGCCGCCGGAGGTGCACATGCTGGTGCCGGTGGCCGACCGCGAGCGGATGCTCCTCCTCGCCGAGAAGTGCGCGGAGCTGGGCGCGACGAGCTGGCGGCCGGTGCTCTGGCGGCGATCGCGGAGCGTGACGCCGCGCGGGGAGGGGATGACTTTTCACGCGAAGGTGCGCGCGCGGATGATCGGCGCGCTCGAGCAGAGCGGCAGCGCCTGGCTGCCGGCGATGTATCCGGAGGCGACGGTGGAGCGGGCCATCGCCGCGGCGCCGCGCGGGGCGCGGGTGGTGCTCGACGCCGGGGGCGACTCGATGGTCGGCACGGAGATGATCGCGCCGCTGTGCATCGCGGTGGGCCCGGAGGGGGGGATCGAGCCGGACGAGCGTGACCTGCTTCTGACGGCCGGGTGGTTGCCGGTGGCGGTGGGGCGCACCACCTTACGCTTCGAGACCGCCGGGATCGCCGCACTGGCGATCGCCCGCGCGGCGCTCGACCGCTCATCGGAGCCGACGATTGGCTGACGGTTGTCTCTTCTGCCGCATCGTCCGCGGCGAGATCCCGGCGAAGAAGGTCGCCGAGGACGAACACTGCGTCGCCTTCCGCGACATCAATCCCCAGGCGCCGACGCACGTGCTCGTCGTGCCGCGGGAGCATGTCGCGTCGCTGAACGAGGCGAAGGACCCCGCGCTCGTCGGCCGGCTCGCGCTCTTTGCGGCGCGGATCGCGCGCGAGGAGGGGATCGCCGACGGCGGCTACCGCACGGTGTTCAACACGAACGCGGACGCGGGGCAGACGGTGTTCCACCTGCACCTGCATCTCCTCGGGGGCCGGCAGATGGGGTGGCCGCCGGGATGACGCGCAAGGCGCGGAGCCGGGCGGCACTCTGCGGCGCCGGCGCTCTCGCCGCGCTGATGGCCGCCTGTACGCACGCGACGAAGACGCCGCCGATGGCGGCGTTCCCCGCGCAGGCGTCGCTCGAGTGCTTCGTGCCGACGCAGGAAGACTACGCGGTGACCATCGTCGTCCGCGACACGAGCTTCCGCGATTCGCTCTGGCTCCGCCCGATCCTCGGCGAGATCGCCCGCAACTGGCCGGTGACGCTCCCGCTGCCGCGGCTGAGCGTCGACGTGTCGCTCACCATCTTCCGCGACGGTCGCGCCCTCGATCCGAAGATCGTCCACCCCTCGCACATCCGGGAGTTCGACCGCCGCGCCCTGGAGGCGGTGCGCGCCGCGGTGAATGACACGCTCTGGCCGATCCCGGCGCGCTACAAGCCGGACACGCTCGACGCGCTCGTGCGCTTCGGCGCGCAGGACATCGAGAACGCGATCGTGCAGACGTGGTACAGCGTCGTCCGTCCGCCGAAGCCCGCCCGCGACAACCCGCAGCCGGACTACCCGCCGGAGAAGCGCGCCGGCCAGCAGGTGATCGCCGCGTTCACGGTGGACTCGCTCGGCGCGGTGGACTCGTCGTCGATGGTGATCCTCTCGTCGACCGACGAGGACTACGCGGCCGCGGTGCTCGCCGTCCTCCCTCACTGGCGCTTCTCGCCGTCGACGATCCGGGGATGCAAGGTCGCGCGGACGATTCGATGGGAGTTCACGGGGAAGGAATGACGGCCATGTGGCACGAGGCTAGTGTCATGACTGCTGAGGCATGAGGCATGGGGCAGAAGGGCCATGAGGCAGCAGGGCCATGGGGCAGCAGGGCCATGGGGCAGCAGGGCAACTGCCACATGGCCCCTCTGCCAAGTGACTCGTGCCGCCTGACATGACACTAGCCTTGTGCCCCATGGTAGTTAGAATTGCTTCCATGTCCGCACTCTTCGATCGTCTCCAGGCCGAGATGGCCACCGCGCGCAAGGCGCAGGACAAGCCGCAGACTCTGCTCCTCTCGACCATCATCTCCGACGCCAAGAACCGGAAGATCGAGTTGATGCGCGACCTCACCGACGACGACGTCATCGACGTCATCCGGAAGGGGATCAAGCGGCGGAAGGAATCGGTCGAGATGTACGAGAAGGGCGGCCGCGAGGAGCTCGCGGCGAAGGAGCGCGCGGAGGTGGCCGCGCTCGAGAAGTTCCTCCCGGCGCAGGTGAATCCCGAGGAGCTCCGCGCCGCGGTGAAGGCGGCGATCGCCGCCGGCGCCACGAACATCGGCGCGGTGATGGGCAAGGTCATGCCCCAGTTCAAGGGACGCGCCGACGGGAGCGCGATCAACGCCATCGCGCGCGAGGAGCTCGGGGGGAAGTAAGGAGTCGGGGTCAAGGGGCCAGGGGCCAGGCGGAAGGAAGTGCGTCAACTCCCGTCAACGCCGTTCCTTCCGCCTAGCCCCTGATCCATGCCGTCCGTCCGGCGAGTATCTTGAGACAGCCCCGCCGCGACCCGTGCCCATGAACCCCCACGCCCTCGCTCTCCTCGACCTGCCGCGCGCGCTCGCGGTGGTCGCGGAGCGCGCGTCGTCGTCGCTCGGCGCGGCGCACGTGCGCGCGCTCGAGCCGGCGACGGATCGCGAGTGGCTGGAGGCGGAGCACGCACGCGTCGCGGGGATGCGGGCGCTGATCGGCGGCGACGAGCCGTGGTCGCCAGAGCGCATCGTCGACGTCGAACCGGCGCTGCGGCGGCTGCGCGTGGTCGGCGCGGGGCTGAACGGGCAGGAGTTGCTCGGCGTGTTCGTGGTGCTGTGCTCCTCACGGCGGACGCGCGACGCGCTTGGCGACGACAAGCGCCCGGCGGCGGGGCGGGCCGTGCTGGCGCGGCTTCGCGAGCTGCTCGTCGAGAACCGCGCGTCGGAGGACACGATCGAGCGGACCATCGACGAGGAGGGCCGCGTCCGCGACGACGCGTCGCCGGCGCTGCGGCGGATCCGCCGCGAGCTAGCCGCGGCCCACGGTGAGCTGATCCGCATCATCGAGCGGGAGATGAGCCGGCTCGAGGAGCACCACCGCGTCGCCGACGCCTCGGTCACCGTGCGCAACGGGCGCTACGTGATGCCCGTGCGCCGCGGCGGCCACGTCGCGGTGGGCGGGATCGTGCACGACAGCTCGCAGACGGGCGCCACGCTCTTCGTCGAGCCGCCGGCGGCGATCGAGTTCGGCAACCGCATCCGCGAGCTCGAGGCGGAGGAGCAGCGCGAGGTCGACCGAATCCTGCTCGAGATCACCGACCGCGTGCGTCCCCTGGCCGAAGAGCTGCGGGCGGCGCTCGACGCCCTCGTCGCGCTCGACTCGCTGTACGCGCGCGCGCGCTACGCCATCGAGTTCCGCTGCGCGAGCGCCGATCTCGGCGCGCCCCGCGACGGGTTCACGATCGTCGGCGGGCGGCATCCCCTGCTGCTCGCGCAGGGGGTGGAGGTCGTGCCCTTCGACCTGACGATGGCGCCGGGCGAGCGGACGCTGCTCGTCTCCGGTCCGAACACGGGCGGGAAGACGGTGCTGCTCAAGGCGGTCGGGCTGCTCTCGATGCTCGCGCAGTGCGGGACGCCGGTGCCGGTCGAGCCGGGGACGCGCCTCGCGGTGTTCGACGACGTCTTCGCCGACATCGGCGACGAGCAGTCGATCGAGGCCTCGCTGTCGACCTTCAGCGCGCACCTGCGCAACCTGGCCGAGATCCTCCGCCGCTCGACGAGCGACTCGCTCGCCCTCGTCGACGAGCTCGGGTCGGGGACCGACCCGGTGGAGGGCGCCGCGTTAGGCGGGGCGATCCTCGAAGCGCTGACGGCGCGCGGGGTGCTCACGCTGGCGACGACGCACCTGGGCGCGCTGAAGCAGCTCGCCGGCGAGGTGGAGGGAGTCGTCAACGCGTCGCTGCAGTTCGACGCGGTGGCGCTCGCGCCGACGTACCGGCTCATCAAGGGGATTCCCGGCCGGTCGTACGGCATCAGCATCGCGCGGCGGCTGAGCCTTCCCGACGCCGTGATCGGGCGCGCCGAGGAGCGGCTGCCCATCGACGAGCGGAACGCGACGGCGCTGATCGAGTCGCTCGAGCGGCGCGATACGGAGCTCACGGCGCGCGAGCGCGAGACCGCGGCGATGGCCGAGGACGCGCGGCATCGCGCGCAGCGCCTCGCCGAGCGGGAGCAGCGGGTGCGGGAGCGCGAGCGGGAGATGGAGCGGCAGTCCCGCCAGGAGGCGCGCCGCTACCTGCTGGACGCGCGCGCCGAGATCGAGCGGACGATCGCGGAGCTGAAGCGGACGGCGAGCGACGCCGCCGACGACGCGGCGCGCTCGGCGCGGCAGCGAGTCGAGCGGATGGCGCAGGAGCAGGGCGAGGCGCTCACGCGTATGGACGCGGCGGCGCGGGCCGCCGATCGTGCGACGCGCGGCGGCAATGGCGACGGGGCGGTACGCGAGGGCGACGTCGTCGAGGTGGCGACGCTCGGCGGCCGCACCGGTCGCGTGGTCGACGTCCGCGACGACGAGGCAGTCGTCGCCGTCGGCGTCATGAAG
>JABFXC010000208.1 GCA_013361935.1 Gemmatimonadaceae bacterium | reverse complement strand
GCGCGAGCGCGGACGCCTCGTCCCCGGCTCTCGCCGCAGCGTCCTCGCCCGGCACGACGTCCTGCGCTCTCCCGGCCATCGCCTAACGGCGCGCGAGCGCCGCACCGACCATCGCGTGCGCGCGCTCGAGCACCGCCTTCGCGTTCGCGTACGAGATCGTCTCCAACGCCTGCGTGATCGGCATCCAGCGGCACGCGGTGATCCCCTCGGCGCGCTGCGGGCTCGTCTCGGCGGCGCTGGTCTCCATCAGGTAGAAGTGGCAGACCTTGTGGATGAGCCGGCCGCGGAAGCGGAAGTACCAGTCGATCGTCTCGATCTCCCCTCGCAGCTCGAGCCCGACCAGCCCCGTCTCTTCGCGCACCTCGCGCAGCGCGGCCGCTTCCGGCAGCTCCTCGTTCTCGAGGTGACCCTTCGGAAAGCCCCAGTTGCGATAGCTGTCGCGGATGAGGAGGAAGAGCGGGTCGCCGCCGGCGGGCGCGCGGAACACAACGCCGCCAGCGGACGTCTCACGAGTCGCGCGGGCCCGCGCCGTCATCGTGCGGTGAGCAGCGAATCGGTGTCGAGCTCGGCGCGCCCCTCGATGAACTGGCGCACCACTGGGTCGCGCGACTGCTGGATCTCGGCGACGGTCCCTACCTGCCGCACCTTGCCCTGGTAGAGCATCGCGATCCGGGTGCCCACGGTGTACGCGCTGCGCATGTCGTGCGTGATGACGATGCTCGTGACGCCGAGCTTGTCGCGCATGCGGACCATCAGGTCGTCGATGACCGCGCTCGTCACCGGATCGAGTCCGGTCGTCGGCTCGTCGTAGAGCATGTACTTGGGGCGCAGGGCCACCGAGCGGGCGATGCCGACGCGCTTGCGCATTCCCCCGGATAGCTCGGCCGGAAACTTTCCCTCGACGCCCGGCAGATCGACGAGATCGAGCGACTGGGCGACGCGCTCCGCGATCTCCCGCTCGTCCAGCTCTCCCTGCTTGCGGAGCCCCATCGCGACGTTCTCGCCGATGGTCAGCGAGTCGAAGAGCGCGGCGAACTGGAAGACATAGCCGATGCGCGCGCGGAGCTTGTACAGCTCGCGGCGCGGGAGCTGCGGCACCTCGAGGTCGTCGACCCAGACCTCGCCGGCGTCCGGCTCGAGCAGCCCGACGATGTGCTTGATCGCGACCGACTTCCCCGTTCCGGAGTAGCCGATGATGACCATCGTCTCGCCCTCGCGGACATCCAGGGTGAAGCCGTTGAGCACCTGCTTCGGCCCGAATGCCTTGTAGACGTCGACGAGTCGGATCATCGAGACAATTTGTGATCGCGACGGCGCGCCCGGCAAGACTTGACGGCACGGCATGGATGAACGCACAGCGGGCCGCTCCAGATGCTGGAGCGGCCCGCTGCGAATTCGTCCGTGACGCGGCTACGCGGCGAAGGAGCCCAGCGCGCGGCCGACGTCGCCCTCGCGAAGGCGCTTGAGCGCACGATCGCGCAGCTGGCGAACGCGCTCGCGCGTGACGCCGAGCATCGACCCGATCTCCTCGAGCGTATGCTCACGGCCACCCTCGAGCCCGAAGTACAGACGGAGGACCTTCGCATCGCGCGGCGGGAGCGTGCCGCGCGCCTGCTCGATCTCGTCGGTGAGGAAGCGGTTCATCGCCTCCTCCTCGGTATCGGGCATCTCGTCGGCGACGAAGCGCTCGATGAGCGAGCGATCGCCATCCGGATCCATCGGCGCGTCGAGGCGCACGTCGCTCGTGTTGAGCGCGGCGAGCGACTGCACGACTTCCGTCGAGAGCCCGGTGAGCTGCGAGAGCTCCTCGGGCGTCGGCTCACGATTGAGCTTCTGGCGGAGGATCTCCGACGCCTTGATGATGCGCGAGAGGTCGGCCGTGCGGTTGAGGGGAACGCGAACCGTGCGACCCTGGCGCGCGAGCGCCGAGAGGATCGCCTGGCGGATCCACCACACCGCGTACGAGATGAACTTCACGCCTTGGTCGGGATCGAACTTCCGGGCAGCGGTGAGCAGCCCGACGTTCCCCTCGCCGATGAGATCGATGAGGGGGAGTCCACGGTTCTGATACTTCTTCGCCACCGAGATGACGAAGCGGAGGTTCCGCTTCACCAGCTCCTGGAGCGCGTCCTGATCGCCCGCGCGGATCTTCTTCGCGAGCTCGATCTCCTCCGCGCCCTTCAGGAGCGGATAGGTGCTGACCTCGTAGAGGTACTGATCGAGGATGTCGCGCTCGGGCTCGTTGGGCGCAATGCCAGCCGGTGCGGACCGGCGGCGGCGCTTCACTTCGGTCATGTGTAATGCCCTCGAACTTACTGCGCGTGAATGATGTATTGGTGAGCGATGCGATCGCGTCGCCTCATGTCGTGCTGCGACCTCGATCAGGAACTTGGAGGGCCGGTTGCCCTCCAGACTGCTCCCCGGATCGAGGGTGAAAGCGCTGCAAAATACTGGCCCGAAGCGATTGCGCCAGCCCTGAATTTCTTGACATCGTACCTACCCCTGACTACACTTCGTGTTTCCTGGCGGAACAGTTGTATCCGCTCGGCCGAGGGGGCGTAGCTCAGTTGGGAGAGCGCGTGAATGGCATTCACGAGGTCAGGGGTTCGATTCCCCTCGCCTCCACCTCCTGGCGATGCGGCTGGTCGCCGGCAGTCCCGCTCCACAGCCGAAGCCCGGCCACATCGGTCGGATCGGTGAAGTGTCGGGACGTAGACAATGCGGGAATAGCTCAGTTGGTAGAGCACAACCTTGCCAAGGTTGGGGTCGCGGGTTCGAGTCCCGTTTCCCGCTCTGCACGCCTCGCGAACGGTCGCCCACGGCCCCACGCGAACAACGGGCGCGGCATGCTTCAAGTTCCATGCTCCCGGGCGGCGCAACGCGCGGTTAGCTCAGTTGGTTAGAGCGCCACGTTGACATCGTGGAGGTCACAAGTTCGAGTCTTGTACCGCGCACTGCCCCACGGCGATTCGCCGTGGGGCGGTTGTTTTTCCCCCCGGCGTGCTGGGCGGCGCGGCGTTTGCCTCTACCCGTCGCCATGACGCCGCGGCGATGGATTACACGCGTGCAGCGAGCGAGCGCGCGATGAGCGGACAGGGCGCGAGTCCCCCCGAGGAGCTGCGGCGCGGACTCGCGGGGCCGATGCGCTGGCGCCTCCTGCTCGCCCTCGTCGTCGTCGGCGGGATCGCGCTCCTCCACCGCATCGACGCGCTGCTCACACGCGAGTACGAGCGGGAAGCGATGACGCAGGCGATCCAGGGAGACGCGCTCATCGAGGGCTTCATCCGGCAACGCGTCCAGCTGCTCACGACGCTCGCCGCGCTGACCGGCTCCGCGCACGGATCCGTCGACGAGTCCGAGCGCTTCGACGTCCTCGCCGGCGAGATCCGCCGCGAGATGCCCGACATCGCGACGGTATATCTGCTCGACGCGCGCGGGGGCGTCCGCGCCGCGCGCGGCGAGGACGCGCTGCCCGATCCGGGCGTCGCGCATCGGGCCTTTCCGCTGCGCGCACCCGCCATGCGCCAGGCCGCGGAGGAGCACGCTCCCGCCGCGACGGCGCCCCTTCGACTCTCCGACGGTCGACCGGGAACGCTGCTGTACGTGCCGATCATGAACGGCGACCGGCTCACCGGCTACGTCGCCGCCGCGTTCGCCTACGAGCGCCTGTTCACCCGCGCGCTCGCCGGCCAGCTGCGAGGGCGCTTCCCGTACCGCGTGTCCGACGAGCGCGGAGAGGTGATCGCCACCTCGGCCGGCTACCCGGCGCACATCGCGCGCGACATCGCGCGCGACGTCACCCTCCCCGGCGGCCACGGCTGGCGGCTCGACGTCGCGGTCGAATCGATGCAGCCGTTCACGGCCCGCGCCATCAACTGGGTGACCGGGATCCTCGTGATCATGCTGGTCGCGTTCCTCGCGATGCGCGAGGAGCTGCGCGCCCGACGGTTCGCCGCGTACTCGCGTGACCTCGAGCTGCTGTCGCGCGACCTGCTCGACGCCAACATGCGGCTCGAGGAGCGCGCTCAGCAGATCGCGGAGGCGAACCGCGCGAAGTCGCGGTTCCTCGCGAACGTGAGCCACGAGCTGCGCACGCCGCTGAACGCGATCGTCGGCTACAACGCGCTCGCGCTCGACGGGATGTACGGGGAAGTTCCGACCGCGCTTCGCGCGTCGCACCGGCGGATCCAGGCGGCGGCCGACCACCTGCTCGGGCTCGTGAACGACGTGCTCGACCTCTCGAAGATCGAGGTCGGCCGCATGGAGCGCGAGGTGGAACTGGTGGACCTCGACGGCATCCTCGACAGCGTGGCCACCGTCGTCGAGCCGGCGGCCGAAGCGAAGGGCCTCCGCGTGGACGTGGTCGCGGCGCGCGACCTCCCGAAGATCGAGACCGACCCGCGCCACCTCCGGCAGATCCTGCTCAATCTCACCGCGAACGCCATCAAGTTCACCGAGCGCGGCGCGGTGACGGTGGTGGCGCGGCGCGCCGGCGCGGGGGTGCAGATCACCGTCGAGGACACCGGAGTCGGGATCGCGCGCCCCGACCTGGAGCGGATCTTCGAGGAGTTCGAGCAGGTGCGTCCGAATGGACGCGGGGACTCGATCCAGCGGGGCGCCGGTCTCGGGCTCGCGATCGCGCGCAAGCTGGCCCGGCTCCTCGGCGGCGAGCTCACGGTGACGAGCGAGGTCGGCCACGGCTCGTGCTTCAGTCTCGTGCTTCCACTCGTCGCGCCGACGCCGCACAGCACTCCATCCGCGTCGATGCCCGCCTTCCCATCCGGCGAGAGCGCGACGGCGCGCGAGATCGTCGTCGAGCCGCGGCAGTCGACGTCCGCGGCGACGCCGAGCGCCGCGCCGCCGTCCCCCGATCCCGCGCCGTCCGCACACGGTGCGCGCGGGGTTGACGCACCCTCAGGGGAGGACTAGAATTCCCCTGCTCGGGACGATCCGCGCCGGCAATTCGCGGCGATCGAAGTTCCGTGGCACGCGCAGTACCAGGCGCCCGTAGCTCAATTGGATAGAGCATCTGACTACGGATCAGAAGGTTGGGAGTTCGAGTCTCTCCGGGCGCGCTGCGTGCCGTGCATGATTTCAGGATCGAAAGAGCGTCGGCGGGGCGTAGCGTAGCCCGGTAGCGCGCCTGCTTCGGGAGCAGGAGGTCGCTGGTTCAAATCCAGTCGCCCCGACCATCTTCACACGGGCTCGATCGAGCCCGTTCGTATTTGCGCGAGTAGCTCAGCTGGATAGAGCGTCGGCCTCCGGAGCCGAAGGTCGTGGGTTCGAATCCCGCCTCGCGCACGTCCGGTGAACCCAGCCCGCGAAGCCCCGGCCCCGCCGGGGCTTCGTCGTTAGGCGACGGAGCGTCGCCGCGGCCGCTCCCGGGCAACCCCGTCGCTGGCTCGTGACTTGCCACCTGTCGAGCGCGACGGTTCCCCCGACATGCCTCGCATCCAGAACTGGCGCTCCCTTCTTCCCGGCCTGCTCGCGCTGGCCGCGACCGTGCTCTTCGCGGTCGTGGTGCTGACGTTCGCGCGTGTGGGAGCGCTGCACGGTTCGACCATCCGCGTCTACAGCACGATGGCCGAGGCGCGCGGCGTGATGAAGGGAACGCCGGTGTGGCTGAACGGCCAGACGATCGGCCAGGTCGCTCGCGTGGACTTCCTGCCGCCATCGGGCGACACGCTGGCGAACGTCGCCGTCGTGATGGACGTGCTGAAGAAGTACGCGCGCTACGTGAGCGCCGACGCGCAGGCGCAGGTGCGGGCGGGAGGAACGCTCATCGGAGCGCCGGTGATCTATCTCTCGAGCGCGTCGCGCGGCGCTCGGCTCGTCCACGACGGCGACACCCTGCGGTCGCTTCCGCAAGGCGATCCGGAGGGCGTCGCGTCGCAGATCGCGCTCGCGTCGCGGGACTTTCCGGCGATCATCGACAACGTCAAGAACCTGCAGGCCGATCTCGCCACTGCCCGCGGCACCGGCGGCGCGCTCCTCAACGACGACGCGCTGAAGGTGGACGTCGTGCTCGAGCGAGGCACGCGCCTGGCCGACCGCGCGCTGCACGGCGGAGGCACGGTCGACCACGCGCTGTCCGGCGGCGCGACCGGAGCGGCGAGCCGCGCTCGCTCGGCGCTCGCGCGCGTCGACAGCCTGCGGACGTTCATGCGATCCGATCGGACGGTGCTCGGCAGGTTTCGTCGCGACTCCTCGCTCGTGCGCGCTGTCGCGTCGCTGCGCGACGAGGTGTCGATCGCGCGTGCGCTGCTCGACGAGCCGCGAGGCAGCGCCGGCCGCGCGCTTCACGACAGCGCGGCGACGCGCCAGCTCAGCGCCGCGGAACGGGAGCTCGGCGTCCTCCTCGCCGACCTCCGCGCGCACCCGCTCCGGTACGTGGTCTTCTGAGGGCGATCGACGCCGACGCTCCGAGGCCGCGCCGGATGCGCCGGTGGCGCGACTCTCTTGCCCTCGTTTCCGGACGCCAGTAGCTTCGAGGGACTTTCCCCCAGCGCGCGTCGCGCGCCCTGCCCGCCTTCCACGCCGCGCACTCGCGGCGTTTCGAACGCCCGCCGATCCCACCTCGCGCGAGGTATGTCCCGGAGCTCCCCCCTCGTGGATATCGCACAGCTCAAGCGCATGTCGGTCCCGCAGCTCCAGGAGATGGCGGACGGACTGAACATCACGAACACCTCCGGACTGCGTAAGCAGGACCTGATCTTCCGGATCGAGCAGATCCTGCTCGACTCCGATACCGTGCTCACCGGCGAGGGTGTGCTCGAGATCCTGCCGGAGGGATACGGCTTTCTGCGCAGCCAGGACTGGAACTACCTCTACGGCCCCGACGACATCTACGTCTCGCCGTCGCAGATCAAGCGCTTCGATCTGCGCACCGGCGACACGATCTCCGGACAGGTGCGCCCACCGAAGGAATGGGAGCGCTATCTCGCGCTCCTGAAGGTGGAGACGATCAACGGCGACGATCCCGAGAAGGCCAAGCAGCGGGGCGGCTTCGACAACCTGCGGCCGCGCTATCCCGACGAGCGCATCCGGCTCGAGCCGAAGGGGGGAGATCTCAGCATGCGCATCGTCGACCTTCTCGCGCCGATCGGCAAGGGACAGCGCGGCCTGATCGTCGCTCCGCCGCGCGCCGGCAAGACGATCCTCATGCAGAAGATGGCGAACGCGATCCTCGAGAATCATCCGGAGGTGACGCTCATCATCCTGCTCATCGACGAACGGCCGGAGGAAGTGACGGACATGCAGGCCAATGTCGGCTCGCGCGCCGAGGTGATCAGCTCGACGTTCGACGAGCCGGCCGACCGTCACGTGCAGGTCGCCGACATGGTGATCGAGAAGGCGAAGCGCCTCGTCGAGCATGGGCACGACGTCGTGATCCTCCTCGACTCGATCACCAGGCTCGCGCGGGCCCACAACGCCGTGGTGCCGCACTCGGGAAAGATCCTGTCGGGCGGTGTGGACGCGCAGGCGCTGCACAAGCCGAAGCGCTTCTTCGGCGCGGCGCGCAACATCGACGACGGGGGATCGCTCACGATCGTGGCGACCGCGCTCATCGAGACCGGCTCGCGGATGGACGAGGTGATCTTCGAGGAGTTCAAGGGCACCGGGAACATGGAGCTCGTCCTCGACCGGAAGATCGCCGACCGCCGGGTGTTTCCGGCGATCGACATCCAGAAGAGCGGGACGCGCCGCGAGGAGCTCCTCCTCGACAAGGCGGAGCTGAACCGCGTCTATCTCCTCCGGAACTTTCTCGCCGACATGCCCGAGGCGGAGGCGATGGAGTTCCTGCTGCGCCAGATGTCGGCGACGAAGAACAACAAGGAGTTCTTCGTCGCCATGGCGCAGGGGTGACGGGCTCCGCCGCGCGCGCCGTCATGCAGCGGCTCGGACGCTATCTCGCGGTCGACTGGGGCGAGCGCCGCATCGGACTCGCGGTGAGCGATCCGTCGGGCACGATCGCCTCGCCCGCGGGACACATCGTGCGGCGCGCCGGCAAGCGTCCGCCCATCGCGGAGCTGATCAGGCGCGCCGAATCCGCCGAGGCGCGAGGCTTCGTGCTCGGCCTTCCGCTCGACGAGAGCGGCGGGGAGACCGACCGCTCGCGCGAGGTGCGCGCCGTGGCTGCCGCGCTCGGGGAGCGGACCTCGCTGCCGGTGCTGCTCGTCGACGAGCGCTACACGACCGCGATCGCGCTGCGCGCCGTGCGCGAGATGGGCGGGGAGACTCGCGGTCGCCAGGGCGACGTCGACGCGCTCGCCGCCACGGTCCTCCTGCAGCACGCGCTGCGCAGCACTGAGCTGGGCGCCGAGCGGAGCGATGCGGCCGTCGATGAATAAGTCGATCCTCGCGTTGCTGCTCGCCGCTGTCGTCGCCGCGTGCGGCGGTGGCGCGGGCTCGGTGCGCGTCGTGATCCCGCCGGGGACGACCTTCCGCGCCGCCGCCGATTCGCTCGCGCGCGCGAAGGTGGTGGGCTCGGCGCGGCTGTTCCGTGTGTATGCGTCGGTCAGCGGTCATGACCGCCGGATCCGGCCGGGGACGTACCTGATGTCGCGCGGGATGTCGTGGGGCGCCGTGCTCGATGCGCTCACGCGCGGGACGGGGATGATCCATACCGTGACCATCCCCGAGGGCTACGCGATCTCTGACATCGCGCCGCTGCTCGCGCGCACGCTCGGGGTGGAGGAGGATTCCGTGCTCGCTGCCGTGCGCGACAGCGTGCTGCGCGAACGACTCGACGTTCCGACTCCCACGCTCGAGGGCTATCTGTTTCCCGACACGTACTCGTTCTCCGACGGAACGAGCGCGCGCTCCGCGGTGCAGACGATGGTTCGCCGCTTCGAGCAGGTCTGGGACCCGGCATGGAAGGAGCGGCTGCAGGCGATGGCGATGACGCGGCACGACATCGTGACGCTGGCGTCGATCGTGGAGAAGGAAGCGAAGCTCTCCGAGGAGCGTCCGGTGATCGCGGCGGTGTACCTCAACCGCCTGCGCACCGGGATGCGGCTGCAGGCCGACCCCACGGTGCAGTACGCGCGGGGCGCCCACGCGGCGCGGCTGTACTACAAGGACCTTCGCGTCGACTCGCCGTACAACACCTACGAGCACGCGGGCCTTCCCCCCGGCCCGATCGCCTCGCCGGGGCGGGCGTCGATCGTCGCCTCGCTCTTCCCGGCGTCGGTGGCGTACCGCTACTTCGTCGCGCATCCCGACGGGCACCACGAGTTCAACGTGGACTACCGGTCGCACGAGCGCGCCGTGGCGCTCCTGAGGCGGGAGCGCGACGCGGCGCAGCGCGCGGGCGGCGCCGCGCCGGCCGCGCCTAACGCTTCGCGCCGGAC
>JABFXC010000052.1 GCA_013361935.1 Gemmatimonadaceae bacterium | reverse complement strand
AACGTCCAGGTCTACAACCGCTGCGTCGGCACGCGCTACTGCTCGAACGGCTGTCCGTACAAGGTGCGCTACTTCAACTGGTTCGGCTTCGGCGAGCCGGCGCGCCGGCAGTATGCCTTCCCCGAGCCGCTCAACTGGCAGCTCAACCCGGACGTCACTGTCCGCGGCAAGGGCGTCATGGAGAAGTGCACCTTCTGCGTCCAGCGCATCCGCGAGGCGGAGAACCGCGCGCGGCTCGAGGGGCGCGAGGTCCGCGCCGACGAGTTCACGACGGCGTGCGCGCAGGCCTGCCCGTCGCGCGCGATCACCTTCGGTGACGCCGCCGATCCGACGTGGACCGTCGCGAAGCTCGCGCAGAATGCGCGCGGCTATCACGTCTTCGAAGAGCTCAACACCTTCACCGCGGTCGTCTACTTGAAGAAGGTCAATCACCCCGGACCGGGCCAGCCCGTCTACGCCGGGTCGGGCGAGGAGGATCGCTGATGGCGATGCGCAACTACGACGAGCCCGTCGTCGACGCGGCGCTGCGGCGTCCGAACATCGCCTCCGCCGACATCCAGCTCCCCGCCGTCCGCGACTACGAGCAGGTCGACCGCGAGATCGCCGGCACGCTCGCGCCGAGCTTCGGCTGGTTCGGCGCGCTGGGCGTCGCGATCCTGCTCTTCCTCTGGGGAGCGGGCGTCTGGATCTACCAGATCTACTGGGGCCTCGGGAACGCGGGCTACGCGCCGCCGGTGATGTGGGGCGTCTACATCATCACCTTCGTCTTCTGGGTCGGCATCGGCCACGCCGGGACGCTGATCTCGGCGATTCTCTATCTCTTCCGCGCCGGCTTCCGCACGACGATCTACCGATGCGCGGAGGCGATGACCGTATTCGCGGTCATGACGGCCGGTCTCTTCCCGATCATTCACATCGGGCGGCCGTGGAAGTTCTTCTGGCTGATCCCGTACCCGAACTGGCGCCTCATCTGGCCGCAGTTCAAGAGTCCCCTCGTCTGGGACGTGTTTGCGATCCTCACGTACCTCACGATCTCGAGCACCTTCCTCTACGTCGGCCTCATCCCCGACATCGCGACGCTGCGCGACCGCGAGAGGAACCCGGTCCGCAAGCAGATGCTCGCCGTGCTCTCCTTCGGCTGGCGGAACTCGGACTCGGAGTGGCGCCACTTCACCCGCGCCTATCTCTTCCTCGCCGCGTTCAGCACGCCGCTGGTGCTCTCGGTGCACTCGGTGGTGTCCTTCGACTTCGCGATGGCGCTGGCGCCGGGCTGGCACACGACGATCTTCCCGCCCTACTTCGTCGCCGGCGCCATCTTCTCCGGCATCGGGATGGTCTTCACGATCATCATCCCCATCCGGAAGTTCTTCAACCTGAAGCACTACGTCACGCTCAACCATCTCGACGCCGCGGCGAAGCTCTGCCTGTTCACGTCGATGGTCGTCGGCTGCGCCTACCTCATGGAGTTCTGGGTGGCGTGGTACAGCGGCAACGAGGTCGAGCAGAACTACTTCTGGAACCGCGTCTTCGGACAGTGGTGGTGGGCCGCGTGGATCATGCTGATCTGCAACTGCGTCCTCCCGCTCTCGCTCTTCTCGCAGAAGCTGCGGCGCAACACGGTCTGGCTCTTCGGGCTCTCGCTGTTCATCAACCTCGGCATGTGGTTCGAGCGCTTCGTGATCGTCGTGCCCTCGCTCAGCCACGAGTTCGAGCCCTGGCAGTGGACGCACTACGCGCCGAGCTGGGTGGACATCTCGCTGCTCGTCGGCTCGTTCGGCTGGTTCTTCATGTGGTTCCTGCTCTTCATCAAGCAGCTCCCGGTGGTCGCGATCTCGGAGATCAAGGAGATCGTCCCGCCGAAGATGCGGCACGCGCACGGGCATCACGGGGGGGCCCACTGATGCAGGGAATGATGGGAGTGTTCCGCGAGCTCGACGCGGCGACCGACGCGGTTCGCGCGCTGCGCCAGGAGCGGATCGACAGGATCACCGCCTACACGCCGACGCCGCGCCACGAGTTCGAGGAGGCCTTCGGCACTCCGGCGAGCCCGGTCCGCCGCTTCACGCTCATCGGCGGCCTGCTCGGCGCGACGTTCGGCTACTGGATCGCGATCTGGTGCTCGGACTACTGGCCGCTCGTGGTCGGCGGCAAGCCGATCGCGAGCTGGGTTCCCTACACGATCTTCGGCTTCGAGGTCATGGTGCTCATCGGCGGCCTGTCCACGGTGTTCGGGATGTTCGCCAACGCGCGCGTCCCGCGGCTCGTGATGACGGTGGGCTACGACCCGCGCTTCGCGCAGGGGAACTACGGTGTCTACGCCGAGGGGACGCAGCAGCAGCTGCGCTCCATCGAGGACACGATGCGGCGCGCGGGCGCCGTGGAGGTGCAGGGTGCCCGCTGATCGCATGCTCGCCCGCGCGCGGCGGCTCGCCCTCCTCGCGGCGGGCGCGACGCTGGTCTCCGCCTGCTCCTGGTTCACCGACTTCAAGGATCAGCCGGACGTCGACCCCTGGGAGTCGCCCGCCGACACCATCGGCGCGCGCGGCAACCCGCAGTTCTCCGTCGCCGTCACCGGACGTACCGCGCCCGGCTACATGGCGTCGTACGCGAACGGCGGAAAGGTCCTCGACGACACTCTCGCCGCGCTGCGCAACCCGGTTCCCGCCGACGCGCGCTCCCTCGACAACGGCCGCAAGTACTATCAGATCAACTGCGAGGTCTGCCACGGCCTCGCCGGCGGTGCCGCACCGACGGCGGCGGGCGCCGGCGCGATGGGCGACGGGCCCGTCGCCGGTCCGAAGTACGGGATGTACCCGCCGAGCCTGCGCACCGATCGCGTGCGCAACTTCAGCGACGGCTACATCTGGGGGATCATCCGCAACGGGCGCGGCATCATGCCCTCCTACGATCGCATCGAGGAGATGGACCGCTGGGACGTCGTGAACTACATCCGCGCGCTTCAGCAGCCTAACGTCACCGTGCCGGTGACGCCGGCCGGCAAGCCCGGCGAGACGGGCAAGACGGTGCCGGGCTACACCCGCACCGGTCCGACCCGCCCCGCGCCGTACCTGCGCCCCGACGGCCACTCGAGCTACGAGACCGTCAACGGCGCGAGTCCGGCCTCGGCGACCGACACCACCACGACCACGACGCAGGGCGCCACCGCCCCCGCGCCCAGCGCGCCCACCAACCCGCCGGAGTCGCAGCCGTGAGCGCGCATTCGGTCTACGTTCCCACGCGCGAGGAAGTCGCGCAGATCGCCGAGCGTCCGGTCTCCGGGCTGCTCGCGCGGATCTCGCTCGCCCTCGGCGCGATCGGTCTCATCGCCTTCGTCGTCGGGCTCTTCGTGAGCCCCGACCGCGCGTGGCGCGCGCTGCTGTACAACTGGCTCTTCTTCGCCGGGCTGTCCTCCGCCGGCGTGATGTTCGTCGCCTCGCAGCGGATCACCACCGCGCGCTGGTCGCGCTCGACCATCCGCTTCGTCGAGGGCTACGTCGCCTTCATGCCCATCGCGTGGGTGCTCCTCGCGCTGATGGTCACCGTCGGCCGCCGGCACATCTTCCCGTGGGCGATCGAGGCGCCGACGGTGCGCGAGAAAGCCATCTGGCTCGATCCGACCTTCTTCACCGCGCGGACGCTGGTCACCTTCGGCCTGCTCACCGCGCTGCAGATCTGGTACATCTGGACGAGCGTGCGGCTCGACGTCGGGATCCTCAACGAGTGGGGCACGAGCTGGGGGAAGGGCTTCCGCGAGCGCATGCGTCGCGGCTTCGGCGACGAGCGCCGCGAGCTGCACTCCGCGCACTCGCTCCAGGGGAAGCTCGCCGTCTGGATGGCGCTTCTCTTCGGCTACGGGTGGTGCTCGCTCGCCTTCGATCTCTCGATGACGCTCGACCTCCACTTCCAGAGCACGCTCTACGGGTGGTGGTTCTTCATGGGCGCGCTGCTCTGCGTGCTCACGAGCATGGCCGTGCTCGCCCGCTGGTGGCGCAATCAGCTCGCGATCCCGCATATCATCACCGACGTCAACCTGCACGACATCGGCAAGCTCGCCTTCGCGCTGACCTGCTTCTGGGGCTACCTGACCTTCGGCCAGTACCTCGTCATCTGGTACGGCAACCTGGGCGAGGAGACGCACTTCATGCGGCTCCGTCTCATCGGTGCCTGGCTGCCGGCGACGCTGGTGATGGTCTTCCTCGTCTTCGTCTTCCCCTTCTTCGGCCTGATGGGGAAGAAGCCGAAGATCTGGTCGGCGATCATGGTCACCATCTCGATCGGCTCGCTCATCGGGATGTGGCTCTGCCGCTACCTCGAGGTCTACCCCTCGCTCTACGGCCCGACGACGTTGCTCCCCTTCGGCCTCTGGGAGATCGCGGTGACGTTAGGCGTGCTCGGTTTGTGGGGCGTCTGCTACTTCGCCTTCATGAACACCTTCCCGCGGCTGCGCGTCATGCTCATGACGAGCCCCTACCGCGACGAGGTGCAGGTACCGGTGAACGCGCGCACCATGGAGCCCATTCCGGCGCACGAGTAGGCTGGAGTCTGGAGGGTCGAAGAACAGCGGCTCGAGGGAAACGTCCCCCGAGCCGCTGTTTCTTTCTCCTCGTCGAACCCGCGATTCATCCTCTTCCCGGCAACGGCTGCTCGGCAACAGCCAGGGCTTTAATAGGGTAACTGCAACTACTTTTTGGTACGCCGAGCCGGGGAGTTTCGGGAGAACAGCGGGAGCCATCGCTCTGGCAACGGCATGCTCCCCGAGGCTGTCCTCCCCGGCCTCCTCGGCTCGGGCACTCCTTGATGTAGTTGCAGTTACCCTATAAAGCCCCTGCACTCAGCAGAGCCGCGCAGTCAGCAGAGCCGCGCAGTCAGCAGAGCCGCGCAGTTAGCAGAGCCGCAAGCCTCGCCGCCTCAGCTACCCCGCGTCGCCAACCCCTTCGCGACGAGAGCCTCGAGCGCTGGCAGCGGCACCGCGCCGGACTGGCGCGCGACTTCCTTTCCGCCGGCGAAGACGATGGAGGTCGGGATGCCGCGGATGCCGAAGGGCTGCGCCGCGCGCTGCGCGCGGTCCGTATCGACCTTCGCGACGAGCGCGCGCCCCATGTACTTCGCGGCGAGCGCGTCGACCGCGGGTGCCATCACCTTGCAGGGGCCACACCAGTCGGCGTAGAAGTCGACGAAGACTGGAACGTCGCTCTCGGCGATCGTGCGCTGGAAGCTTTCGTCGTCGAGCTTGAGCGGGCGGTCGAGGAGCATCGGCTTCCCGCACTTCCCGCACTTCGGCCGGTCGGCGACGCGTGAGGCGTCGACCCGATTCCAGGCCTCGCAGAACTGGCAGCGGACGGTGAGCTTGGCGGCCTTCTCGGTATCGGTCGGGGCGGTCATTCTTCTCCTCCAAACGTACGGTCTGCCGTAGTATATTCAGGGCGCAGCACGAACGGGGCGGTAGCTCAGCTGGGAGAGCACCTGCTTTGCAAGCAGGGGGTCAGGGGTTCGATCCCCCTCCGCTCCACTCCGCAATCGAGGGGCCCGACGGCAGCACGCCGTCGGGCCCCTTTCGCCACTCGGGCGGCCGATTCATCGTAGGGGCGAGTCCCACGACTCCCTCACCGGTCCCCATGAACCGCGCAGCCCTCCTCGAATCCGCCCGCGTCGGCGCCGACGCGCTCCGCGCCAACCCGACGCGCACGCTGCTCTCCACCACCGGCGTCGTCATCGGCGTCGCCGCGCTCGTCGCGGCCTTCGCCGTAACTGACGGCGTCTACGTCTGGTCGCGACAGCTCATCATGCGCGAGTCGAGCGTGCAGGACGTCGCCGTCTCGCCGATCACCGCCGTCACCATCAACGGGCGCCGCTACGCGATCCGCGGCTATCCGGTCTTCACCGAGTCCGACGCGGCCGCCGCAGCCGCGGAAGTACCCGGCGCCGTCAGGCAGGCGCTCACCCTCACCGGCCAGAGCGCGATCGAATATCTCGACCGGCGCGCGAGCGTGCTCCTCACCACGAGCACCGCCGGTCTCGCCGACTTCACCGGACTCGTGATCGCCGCGGGACGCTTCTACACCGAGCCGGAGGTCACCCATCACGCGCCCGTCGTCGTGCTCGGCCACAAGCTCGCCGAGGAGCTCGCGGGGAGCCGCGATCCCCTCTGGCTCGTCGGGCAGACGGTGAAGGTGCGGAGTGAACGTCGCGAAGTCATCGGCGTGCTCGCCGCGCCCGTCGGGGGCGAGCGCGATTTCGTCGCCTTCGCGCCGTATCGCGGCGGCGCGGCGCTCTTCGACGCCACCGCCGCGCCGATGCTCCCCACACTTCGTCTCAAGGCGCGCAGCATCGAGGCGGTCGACACGCTCCGCCGCTCGACCGTCGACTGGCTCGCGCAGCGCTACGGCCGCGCGATCGACAAGCTGCAGGTCGCGGTGAACACCCAGCAGCTGGAAAACACGCGCCAGGCGATGCTCCTCACGAAGCTGCTCCTCGGCATGCTCGTCGGCCTCATTCTCGCAGTCGGCGGGATCGGGATCATGAACGTCCTGCTCGCCGCGGTCACCGAGCGCACGCGCGAGATCGGCATCCGCAAGGCGGTCGGCGCGCGGGCGCGCGACATCCAGGCGCAGTTCCTCGTCGAGTCGGTGACCGTCACCGGCGCCGGCGCGGCGATCGGCTTCGTCGCGGGGCTCGTCCTCGCCTGCGGCGGGACCGCGATCTTCCGCCACGTCCTCGGCTCGGACATCCACCCCGTCGTGAAGCTCGACACCGCGCTCCTCGCGGTCGTCTCGGCGGTCGCCGTCGGACTGGTGTTCGGGACCTACCCCGCGCGCCGCGCCGCCCGCCTCTCCCCGGTGGACGCGATCGCCCGGGAGTGATCCTGGTCGCCGCGCGCGGCGGGCTCTGGCGCAACCGTTAGGTCGGCGCCATCATTGGTGACCCTTCGCCTACCTCCCCGGAGCCCGATGCGCACCTCCCCCCGCCTCGCGATCGCCTCGCTTCTCCTCGCTGCGTGCCACTCCGGCATGCCGCGCACCGGCGCCTCTCCCGACTACGCCGACGAGCGCGGCATCGATCGCGACAAGGTGCTCCTCAGCAGCTGGCGCCCGACGACGCCGCAGAGCTGCGTCGTCGCGCGCTACCCGGAGACTCTCCCCACCGCGGAGTCGCTCATCTCGACCGGGGACATGCCGATCCTGCTCAAGCAGGGCGGGATCGAGATGTCGCGCGGGACGGCGCTGCTCTCGCTGAAGTTCGACAGCACGGGGCATGTCGCGCGCGCGCGCGTCATCGAGGGGACTCTCGCCGAGGACGCGGGGCGGGTGCTCGAGCAGGTGGTGCTGAGCGCGATCCAGCCCCAGCTGCCGGGGCGCGAGTGGGGCGTACGTCTGCTCGTGGACCTGGACTCGGTGCCGCGCTATCGCGTCGGGCGCGCCGAGCACTGCGCGGCCGTGCCGACACCGTCGCGCGTCGAGACCGCGGCCGCCACGGAGCACACGGTCGCCGGTGTCGCCGCCGGGACGCTGCCCTCACGATCGATCTCGCCCGTCGCCGCGCGGACGTCGACCATCAAGTATCTCGTGGCCGTCGACGCGCGGGGCAGGGTGGTGGAGGTGAAGCAGGTGGGCGTGTCGTCGGAGAGCGCGGCGTTCCTCGACGCGCTCCAGGCGCATCTCGCGCGGCAGGTCTGGCTGCCGGAGCTCGACGACCGCATTCCCGTCGAAGCGATCGTCGAACGCAGCGAGCAGGTGCGAAGCGTCCTCGCCCCGGCTCCCTGAGGGGCGGCGGTCGCGCCACCGCGTGGCGCTGGGTTACCTTCCGGCATGACCGCCACCGCCACCACCACGCGCATCCCCGCCGCCGGTGACGCCGCGCCCGACTTCGCGCTGCAGTCGACGGCGGGCACCACCGTGCGACTCTCCGAGCTCCGCGGGAAGTCGCCCGTCCTGCTCGCGTTCTTTCCCCTCGCCTTCACGAGCACCTGCACCGCGGAGCTCTGCGAGTTCTCGGAGAACTTCGACCGCTTCGCGGGGAAGGGCGTCGCCGTCCTCCCGATCAGCGTCGACTCCGTGCCGACGCTCAAGGAGTTCAAGGCGAAGCACGCGATGAAGACGGACCTGCTCAGCGACTTCAAGCGCGAAGCCTCGCGCGCGTACGGCGTGCTGCGCGAGGACACCTTCTTCTCCGAGCGCGCCTATTTCCTGATCGACCGCGACGGCGTCGTTCGCTGGACGCACGTCGAGGCGAAGCTCGGCGACAAGCGCGACGCGACAGAGCTGCTCGCGGCGATCGCCTCGCTGGCCTAGCGCGCCGACCCGCACGCACCCGCGATGGTCGAGCCGATCGAGCTGCTCGCTCGCGACGACAAGTGGCAGCTCGGGTGCGGCGACGGCGCGATCTTCGCCCCGCTCGATCCGCGCTGGCTCGACGTCCCGGGCTTCTGGGACGGCGGCACGATCTACCAGACGCTCGTCGCGCCGCTCTTCACCGTCACGGCGCTCGACGAGGAAGGGCGAGAGCTGGGGCTGAAGCTGCAGTCGCGCCGCTGGACCCCCGCCGAGCTCACCCTCGAGTACCGGCTCTCCAACGGCGTCACGGCGAGCGAGGTGCGCACCGTGCACCCGGGGGGCGTCTTCGTCTCCGAGTGGCGCCTGCGCGCGCTGCGCCGCGCCGAGGTGCAGCTCGTCGCCTGGACGGCGCAGCCCGACGGCACCGCCGCCGCGTTAGGCGGCGACTGGCGCGGCGCGATCGAGATCCGCCGCCCCGGGGTCGATCACGCCGGCCGCCCGACGCCGGTGACCATCGAGCTGTCGACCCCCGGCGCGCCGACGAGCTGGGGAGCCTACGTCGCCGTCGGCGAGCCGCACGCGCCGCGATGGGCGCTGACGCAGTTCCCCGAGCGCTGGCGCGGCGACGGGCTGCCGCGCGAGCTCCGTGTCGCGCGCGACGGCACGGGCGGGACGCTGCTCGCGGCGATCCATCGCGGGTGCACCGTCGGCGGCAACGGCGCGTCGGCGACCTTCGCGATGCGCGTCGTCCCCTCCCAGCCCGCGCTCGCGCCCGCAGCCGCGCCCCCGCCGGCTGCCGGCCGCCAGGGAACGTTAGGCGGCGTGAGCCGCCGCCGCTGGTCGGCGCTGCTCGACAGGGCGCCGCTGCTCCGCTGCTCCGATCCGTACATCGAGACCTGCTACTGGTATCGCTGGAGCGGGGTCTGGCTCAACGCCATCACGACACCCGCGGGTGCCTATCGCGAGCCGGCGCTCTGCGAGGGCGTCGGGCCGATGCACGTGCCGCGCGCCGCGGCGATCGCCACCGCGGTCCGCGAGCTCCGCTGGCTGAGCGATCCCGCGCTCGCGCGGGGCACGCTCCGCGCCTTTCTCGATCGACAGGGCGGCGATGGCGCGTTCCCCGCGCGCGTT
>JABFXC010000128.1 GCA_013361935.1 Gemmatimonadaceae bacterium | reverse complement strand
GGGTGAGCGGCGTGGTGCGCCGCCCCTCGGGCTCGCCGCTCGCCGGCGCGCGCGTCGGCATCCGCGGGACGACGGCGGAGACCGTCTCCGACGAGCGGGGCGTCTACTCGCTCGTCGACCTGCCGGCGGGGACGCAGACGCTGGAAGCGCGCGCGATCGGCTTCACCCCCATCTCGCGGACGATCACGCTTTCCGCGCGGCGTCCGCTCTCCTTCGACGTGCGCTTCGATTCGGCCGCGCACGTGCTCGAGACCGTGGAGGTGACCGGGAAGCCGGTCGTCGACCGCGCGACGCAGGAGTTCAACACCGCGAAGAAGCGCGGCTTCGGCTACTTCATCGACCGCGAGCGCATCGAGGAGCAGAACGCCTTCGTCGCCAGCGACATCCTGCGCATGGCGCCCGGAGTGACGGTGACGCAGTCGGGCTATCCGGGAGGGGGATCGTCGATCTCCATGCGCGGCGTCGGGTCGATCAGCGGGCGCTGCGAGCCGGGGATCGTCATCGACGGGATGCCGGTCACCGGGCAGTCGTCGGACCTCGACATCCTCGCGCGCCCGGACGACATCGCCGGCATCGCCGTCTATCGCGGCCCCGGCGAGACGCCGGTGGAGTACCAGAACCTCAGTCCCTGCGGGGTCATCCAGATCTGGACGCGGCGCGGCAACACCCCGCGCGGATCGTCGCGGAAGTGACGCGCCCGCGCGCCCGTTAGGCGCGCCGGACGACCCCCGATGGCCGCGCTCGACTTCGAGACGCACGGCGAGGTTGTCCGCGTCCGGCTCTCCCACTGGCGGAGCCGGCTCGTCGGCTACGACGTGAGCGCGTACCTGCATCGCGGCGCGCTCGTCGACACCGGCTTCCCGGCGGCGGCGCGCGACGTCGCGCGGCTCGCGCGCGACAAGGGGATCGGCGCGGCGGTGCTCACGCACCATCACGAGGACCACTCGGGGGGCGTCGGCGCGTTGGCCGCGTCCGGGATCGGCGTCGCGATGGCTCCCGCCACGCGCGACGCGCTCGTCGCGCTGACGCGCGTGCCCCTCTACCGCCGCATCACCTGGGGGGCGCCGCGCCCGCCGGGCGCGCTTCCCGCCGCCGCGCTTCCTGGTGGGCTCACCCTGATCCCGACGCCGGGGCACTGCGCCGATCATCACGCGGTGTGGGACGCGGAGCGCGGGATCCTCTTCGGCGGCGATCTCTTTCTCGGCGTGAAGGTGCGCATCGCGCATCCCGAGGAGGATCCGCGCCTCCTCGTCCGCACGCTCGAGGCGATCGCCGCGCTGGAACCGGCGGAGCTCTTCGACGCGCACCGCGGGCGGGTGCCCAACGCGCGCGACGCGCTGCGCGCGAAGGCGGCGTGGAACGCCGAGCTCATCGCGAAGATCGACGCGCGGATCGACGAGGGGTGGGAGGATGCGGCGATCCGCGACGAGCTCCTCGGCGGAGAATCGTTCTCCGGTTGGCTCTCCGGGGGCGAGTACGCGCGGATCAGCTTCGTCCGCGCGGTCCGGCGGACAAAACGCTGACGCCTTGCGCCGCGTCGCGGTGAGCGGAAGGTTGGGAATCGCGCGTCACACCAACCCGCCGCCGATGAAGCGCTCCACGATCGGAACCACGCTCGCACCGCTCGCCCTCGCGCTCGCCGCGCACCTCGGCGCGCCCGCGGCCCGCGCGCAGGCGAGCGTCGGCGGCACCGTGTACGACTCCTCGGCGATGCGACCGCTCGCCGGCGCGGTGATCCAGCTCGTGACGCGCGCCGATCCAGCGGGGGGCCGCTCCTTCGCGACGATGAGCGACTCCACGGGCGCCTTCCGCATCGAGGGGGTTCCCGCGGGCGACTACGCGGCGACGTTCTACCATGCGCGGCTCGACGAGCTCTCGATCGCCGCGGCAGTGGTGCCGGTGCACGTCGATTCCGCGGGCGACGACGTCCTGCTCGCGGTGCCCGGGGAGCGGACGATCGGCGCGATGCACTGCGGCGCGCGCGCCGGCGATTCCGCGGCGGTGGTGGTCGGCCACCTGACGACCGCCGACGCGCGGATGATCCCGGTGAGCGACGCGACGATCCACGCGCAGTGGTTCGAGCTGCGCTTCGGCGACCGCATCTCGCGCTCGACGCCGACGATCACCGCGCGGACGGACCCGCGCGGGTGGTTCGTGCTCTGCGGGCTGCCGGCGGAAGCGAGCATCGACCTGTGGGCGACGCTCGAGCGCGCGAGCACGGGGATCATCCGCGTCGACCTCGCGCCAGCGGCGGTGATCGCCGAGCAGCTGTCGATCGACGTCGGCGGCCCGCGAGCAGAGGGAGAGTCGGCGCGCGACGGGGAGCTGCGGGGCGTCGTGCGGGACGTCCGCGGACGTCCGCTGCGCGGCGCGCGCGTCGGACTGCGCGGCAGCGACGCGACGACGCTCGCCGACGACGGGGGACGCTACATGCTGCGCGGCCTGCCCGTCGGCACGCAGTCGGTGGAGGCGCGGGCGATCGGGTTCGTCCCGGTGGACTCGGCGGTCACGATCGCGTCCGGCCGCGTGACGACGCTCGACCTCGACTTCGACTCGACGACGGTGGTGCTGCGCGCGGTGGAGGTGACCGGACAGGTGGTGTACGACCGCGCGCTCCGCGAGTTCGAGGCGGCGCGCTCCCGCGGCGTGGGCCACTTCATCGACCGCAGGACGATCGAGATGCGCGACCCGGTGGATCCCTCGGACCTCCTGCGCAGCGTCGGCGGCGTCCACGTCGACGCCTCCGGCGGCGCCGATCGGGTGATCACGGTGAGCGGACCGCACGGTCGCTGTACGCCGCTGCTCGTCGTCGACGGAGCGCGCTGGCCGCACTGGACGAACGAGATCGACCGCGTCGTCCGTCCCGAGGAGATCGCGGGGATGGCGGTGTACACCGGGATCGAGACGCCGATGCTCTACCGGGCGACCGGGGGGGACTGCGGGGCGATCGTGATCTGGACGAGGCGGGGCGGAAAGGTCAAGCGCTAGCGGCCCCCGGGCGGCCGAGGCGGCCTCTTGCGCGCGCGCCTAACGCACGCAGTATCAGGGGAGGCGACGCCGTCACCGGCATTCCCCCAAATCCTCTTCGCATGGCTGCCCACCGCCTCTTCATCCGCTGCGCCGCGCTCCTCGCCCTCGCCGCGATCACCGCGGGCCGCGTATCCGCGCAGAGCGCGGACACGACACGGGTCACGGTCGTCGGGACGGCGTACGACTCGACCGCGCGCGCGCCGCTGGCTGGCGCCGTCGTGCAGATGGCATCGCGCACCGACCCGACCGGTGGTCCGACGTTCACCGTGGAGAGCGACTCGATGGGCGCCTTCCGGATCGCGAACGTTCCGCGCGGCGAGTACTTGGCCACCTTCTACCACCCGCGGCTCGACGAGCTGGGGGTCACCGCCGCGATCCGCGTCGTGCGCGCCGACGCCGACCCGACGACGCTCCGCTTCGCGATCCCGGGGCGTCAGGCGGTGCGCGCGGCGCTCTGCGGACCGCGAGCGCGCGGTGACTCGACGGCGGTCATCGTCGGCACGCTGACGCGCGTGGACGGCGCGGAGGGGATCCGCGGCGCGACCGTCACCGCACAGTGGTTCGAGCTGACCTTCGGCAGCACGGGCCTCGTCCAGTCGACGCCGGTGTCGCGGGTGCTCACCGATTCCGCGGGGCGCTTCGCGCTCTGCGGCCTTCCCGGCGACGCCAGCGTCGCGGTGTGGGCGACCGCCGGCCACGCGTCGACGGGGACGATCCACGTCGACCTCACCCCGGTCGCGGTCGTTCCGCTCACCCTCGCGCTCGACCCCACGGACACGCTCGTCGCCCAGGGAGCCCCGCGCCAGGGAAGCGCGCGGGTGAGCGGCGTGGTGCGCCTCCCGGGCGGCGCGCCGATCGCCGGCGCGCGCGTCCGCATCGCGGAGGCGGATCGCGAGACCGTCTCCGACGAGACGGGGCACTACGCGCTCGTCGACCTCCCGGCGGGCACCTTCTCCCTCGAGGCGCGCGCGATCGGGTTCGTCCCCATCGCGCGCACGGTCACGCTCTCGGCGCGGCAGCCGGTCACCTTCGACATCCGCTTCGACTCGGCGGCACGGATCCTGGAGACCGTCGAGGTGAAGGGGACGGTCGTCTTCGATCGTGGCATCGAGGAGTTCGAGCGGGCGAAGAAGCGCGGCTTCGGCTACTTCATCGGACCGGAGGAGATCGAGCGCCGGAACGTCTTCGACGCCGCCGAGCTGCTGCGGATGGTGCCCGGCGTGACCGTCAACCAGCGGTCGTTCGGCTCGGGGAGCGTGGTGACCGTTCGTGGTGGCTGCCCGGCATCCATCGTCGTCGACGGGATGCGCTTCGACAACAGCACGACGCTCGACGACGTGGTGCGGCCGGAAGACATCTCGGCGATCGCCGTCTATCGGAGCGCCGCCGAGACGCCGGTCGAGTACCAGGGGTTCAGCGGGTGCGGCGCGGTCGTCGTCTGGACGAAGCGCGGGCCGCGACCGACGCGAAAGGGCCGCTGAGCCGGCGGCCCTCCCGCCTAACGGTGCATCGGCAGCTTGGTGTCGGTGGCCTCCGCCTCCAGCGGCTCCTCGCTCGCCCGCGCGAACTCGTCGAGCAGCACCTTCATGTTCCGCTCGCGCTGGTCGTAGAGCCGCTTGAGCGGGCGCTTCGGCGTCCGCGCCAGCGCGTAGCTCGTGAGCAGCGGGAGCGCGACGGTCGAGTCGAGGTAGCAGACCACCGCGTCGGGCAGGCGGTCGGGGTCGATCTTTCCCCAGCTCACCGCCTCCGCCGGCGTCGCGCCGGAGAGGCCGCCGGTGTCCGGGCGCGCGTCGGTGACCTGGAGGAAGTAGTCGTGCCCGCGCTCGTCGATGCCGAGCACCTCCTGGATCTGCGGCTCGGTCTGGAGCATGAAGTTCTTCGGGCTGCCGCCGCCGAGGATCATCACGCCGCTCTTCCCGCCGCCGCGCTTCGCGCCGAGCACGATCGACGCCGTCTCGTTGACGTCGCGGTTCGGGTCGATGAGGCACCTGCCCCCTTCGAGCGCCAGCGCGGCGATGTTCATCCCGATGGACGAGTCGCCGGGGGACGAGGTGTAGATGGGCACCCCGGCGGCGTAGGCGGCGCTGAGCAGCGACTTGGTCCCGATGCCCAACGCCTTCTCGCGCTCGGCGACGTACTTCCCGCAGAGGTTGTGGAACTCGGCGCTGGACATCGTCCGCTGGAACTCCGGCGCGCGGATGATCTGGCGGAAGAAGGCGTCGGTCGAGAGAAGGACGTCGTAGTCGAAGAAGATGTCGTAGATGCGGACGACGCCTTCCTCACGCAGCACCGTGTCGGACTCCTGCGCGTTGCCGCGATGCATCGCCAGGCCGAGGCCGAAGTGCGTGTCGTGGTAGAGGTTCGCGCCGGTGGAGATGATCCAGTCGACGAACCCCGCCTCGATGAGCGGGATCAGCGCGGCCATCCCGAGTCCCGCGGGGGTGAGCGCGCCGGTGAGCGTCAGCCCGATGGTGACGTCGGGCTGCAGCATCTTGTTCGTGAAGAGCTGCGCCGCCTCGCGCAGCCGCGCCGCGTTGTAGGCGAGAAAGGTCCCCTCGATCAGCTCGGCGACGGTCTCCTTCCCGTCGATGCGCCGCGGGTCGATGCGCTGGCCGCGGAGGAAGCGGCTCTTCTCGTGCGTGGTGTGCACGGCCTCGCCGCGCTCCTTGGCTTCCTGTCCGCGCAGAGCGCGCTCGCGCTCTTCCGCGAGCCGCTTCTGCTCGCTCTTGTTGCCGGCGGCCGACGCGCGCTTGCCGTCGCCGTGACGCGACGCCTTGAAGCCGCTGCGCTCGCGATCGGCGCCGCCCTTGTCCTCTCCGCTCTTCTTCTTCGCCATCACGCCGACTCCGTCCGCGCTTCCGCGGTTTTCGTCTGTGCCTCGAACGCGGTGATCACCGCCTGCGCCGCCTGGGCGGGATCGTCGGTCAGCAACATCAGGTCCAGATCGCCCGGGGAGATCTTCCGCTCGCCGAGCACGCGCGTCTGCAGCCAGCGGACGAGGCCCGCCCAGTAGTGCCGCCCGAACAGGATCACCGGGAACTGGTAGATCTTTCCGGTCTGGATCAGCGTCAGCGCCTCGAACATCTCGTCGAGGGTGCCGAAGCCGCCGGGGAAGATGATGAACGCGACCGAGTACTTGATGAACATCGTCTTCCGCACGAAGAAGTAGCGGAAGTTCACGAGCGTGTCGACGTAGGGGTTCGCGCCCTGCTCGAAGGGGAGCTCGATGTTGCAGCCGATCGACTTCCCGCCTCCCGCCTTCGCGCCCTTGTTCGCCGCCTCCATGATCCCCGGGCCGGCGCCGGTGATGATCGAGAACCCCGCCTCGGCGAGCAGGCGCGAGACCTCCATCGCCTGCTGATACTGCGGATCGTCGGGATGCGTCCGCGCCGAGCCGAAGACGGAGACGCCGCGCTCGACGATGTTCAGCGAGTCGATCCCCTCGACGAACTCGCTCGTGATGCGCATGACGCGCCACGGGTCGGTACGCGTGAAGTCGCGCCGCTCGCCCTCGCGGCCCGGGCCGGCGAGGAGCTTCTCGTCCTCGGTGACGGCGGGCCGCCAGTCGCGGATCGCGTCGTCGATGATGACCTGCCGCGCGCCGGAGACACGCTTCTCCTGGATGTGCGACGGCGGCGTGCGCCCCGCGGCGAGATGGCCCTCCTCGGTGCGCTCGCGAAACCCGAGATGGGAATCTTCCTGCGCCGCCTGGAGGAGCTCGGCGTTCATCTTCTTGCCGGACGCGGTGCGCGGCGTTCCCGCCTTCTTCGCCTTCGCGACCGCGGCCTTCCTGGCGCTCGACTTCTTTCGTGGGGGCATGTCTGCTGACGGACTGGTGAGGGTGGAACGTACTTCCGTGTAGCCCGCCACTACAACTGCCGGGGGTCAGCCGTCAGGGGCCAGGTGGAAGGAACGGCGTCGACTGCAGTCAGCGCAGTTCCTCACGCCTGGCCCCTGGCCCCTGACTTAGATTCTCGATGTGCCCGTGATAATTCTCGTCGCCGATGGCGCGCGGCCCGATACCCTCGCAGCGGCGATGGATGACGGCTCGCTTCCCGCGCTCGCGCGTCTGCGCGCGGACGGCGGGAGCCACGTCGTGACGTCGGCGTTCCCGTCCGTGACGGGGCCGGCGTACGCGCCCTTTCTGCTCGGCCGCTACCCGGGCCCGGTCGGGCTGCCGGCGCTGCGCTGGTACGATCGCGCGCGCACGCAGGCCGCCTTCCCGCATCGCACGCGCAGCTACGTCGGCCACGAGATGCGCCACGTCGACCGCGATCTCGACGCGGGCTCACCGACGCTCTTCGAGCTCGCCCAGCCGGCGATCGGCGCACTGAGCGTGATCACGCGCGGGCTCGGCCGCGGGCAGCGCCTGGGCAACGATCTCCGCTTCGCCGTGCGCGCGGCGCGGACGCACTTCTCCGGCAACGTCGAGGGCTGGCTGGCGATCGATCGGTCGATCGGCGCGGAGGTGGCGCGCCGCATCCGCAGCGAGCGGCCGCGCTTCGTCTTCGCCGCGCTCACCGGGATCGACAAGACCTCGCACGCCGAGGGGCACGACCAGGGCACCGTGCGCGCGGCGATGCGCATCGTCGACGACGTCGCCGCCGAGATCCGGCACGACGCCGAGCGCGACGGGAGCTGGGATCGCACGCACCTCTGGATCGTCAGCGACCACGGGCATTCTCCCGTGCGGGAGCACGAGGATCTCGTTCGGCTCGTG
Source organism: Gemmatimonadaceae bacterium (assembly GCA_013361935.1). Classification (GTDB taxonomy): domain Bacteria; phylum Gemmatimonadota; class Gemmatimonadetes; order Gemmatimonadales; family Gemmatimonadaceae; genus JABFXC01. Next base: position 1,728 of record JABFXC010000128.1, on the reverse strand, counting down.
CGGTCGTTCGGGCACCGCACGATGGCGCATCCGTGGGTGCTGCGCGTGCGGCCGGAGGTCGCGGTGATGGTCAGCGGGAATGCGATGGCGCATCTGTATCTCGAGCTCGGGTCGCGCGAGCGGCCGTGGTGGCCCGCGCTCGCCGCGCGCTGGCAGCCGCTCGTCGACGCCCTGCTCGAGCGTCCCTCGGTCGACATCGCGCTGCTCCCCGAATCGCCGACGCGCTGCGCCGTCCTCGGACGAGGCCGCGGCCGCGCGACCATCACCCTCGCCACCGACCACGAGGGGCGCCCGCGCTACTCCTACCAGCCCGAGACCGGCGACCCGCTCGCCCTCGGCGTGTTGCGCTGCGCCGGTGCGGACGAGGCGTGGGAAGCGACGATCGACAGCGACTATCCCGACGCGATCGTCCAGATCGCGCATCTCGCCGGCTCGGCGCGCGCGGGGGAGATCGTGCTGTCGGCCTCGCGGGAGTGGGACTTCCGGGCGCGCTTCGAGCCGATCCCGCACCTCTCGTCGCATGGCGCGCTGCACCGCGAGCACATGCTCGTCCCCCTCGTCATGAATCAGCCCGCCGCCGGCAAGCCTCGCCGGACGGTCGACGTGATGCCGAGCGCTCTCGACGTGCTGGGGATCACCACCACGGCCCGTTTCGACGGGGAGTCCTTCCTGTAGCTCTCGCCGGGCGCGGCACCGCGACGTATGTTCGCGACGACCGAACAGGAGCAGACATGCGTAGATCAATCCTGGCGCACGCCGCACTCGCCCTGGTGCTCGTGACGGCGGGCTGCGCGAGCTCGGGGTCGCGCGCGCCGAAGCGCGATCGCAACCTCATCACCGCCGACGAGATCACGAAGTCGAACGCGACCAACGCGCGCGAGGCGATCGAGCGGCTGCGTCCCGCCTTCCTCACGACGCACGGGCCGATCTCGATCCAGGATCAGAATCCGCCGACCCCGATCGTCTATCTCGACGGGATCAAGTACGGCGACATCCGCTCGCTGGAGACGATCCCCGCGCTCGGCATCCTGACGATCCAGTATCTCCCCTCGATCGAGGCGGGGATGCGCTTCGGGCTCGGCCACGAAGGCGGGGCGATCCTCGTCGCCACCCGCCACTGAGATGCGAGCGATCCGGACGCGCGCCGCACGCCTCGTTCTCCCCGTCGCGGCGACGCTCGCCCTCGCCTGCGCGGGCGCCGGCCGCAGGAACGCGCCTGGGCTCGCGCACGACCCCAACCTGATCACCGCGGACGAGATCTCCACGGTGAATGCGATGACCGCGTACGACGTGGTGAAGCGGCTGCGCCCGCACTTCCTCGTCTCCCGCGGCCCGACCTCGATCGTCGACACCCGACCGACGACCCCGGTCGTCTACCTCGACGGCGTGCGCTACGGCGACATCAGCACGCTCGTCGGGATCGAGGCCTCGCACGTCGCGACCATCCGGTACATCACGGGACCGGAGGCGCAGCAGCGCTTCGGGAGCGACAACGTCGGCGGCGCGATCCTCGTCACGACGAAGCAGTGATCGGCGCGCGTCAGCGCGCCGCCACGTTCCGCGCGACGCCTCCCCCGGAGCGCCACAGATAGATCAGCAGGGCGACCGGTACGAGGATGCCCATCATGCTCGCCGCGATCGAGAGGCGATGCGCGAAGAGCGTCAGGCAGACGAACATCGCGATGCACGCGACCGCCCACGCGCCGGCCAGCCGCGGCGCGCGCGGCG
>JABFXC010000116.1 GCA_013361935.1 Gemmatimonadaceae bacterium | reverse complement strand
GCCGCACGTCGCCGCGAGCCCGGCGACACCGCCGCACGCGGTGGTCGCGGCGCCGCGGCGGGCGAGTCGGCGGGCGAAGGGGAGATCGATCGCGATCTGCTGGGCGAGGTCTTCACCGCGATGCGCCGCGCCGGGATCCAGACGGGCGGCGGCTTCGGCCGCGGCGGCCCGCCCCCGGTGGAGAGCGGCGACTACCTCGTCACCCTCGTCGCCGGCGGCCAGAAGCTGCAGCAGGTGCTTCGCGTCGAGCGCACCGCGAGCGCCCCGGGCGGTCAGGTGCGAAGCGAGGAAGTGGAGGAGGAGGACCTGCCGATGGAGCCGGACCCGCGGTAGGGGGCGGGGGCCGGGGGTCGGGAGGTCGGTGGTCTGGGGTAGGGCGTTAGGCACGGCGTAACGACAAGGGCGGGAGCTGCGATGGTCCGCAGCTCCCGCCCTTGCCTTGCCCTCTCGACCGCGGTGCCTAACGCCTGGCGCCTGGGGGCCCGGAACCGGGAACCCGGAACCGGGGCCGGCGACCGGCAGTCGCCGACCCCCGACCCCCGAGCCCCGACCCCCTCTTACTGCTGCACCGCGCGGCCGGCGTTGATCCAGCCCATGCCGTACACCTCGTCGTTGCCCGGCTTGCCGAGGTCCTCGGCGCTCTGCTGCAGCTTCGCGCGGACGCCGGCGGGGGTGATCATCCCGCTGTACTTGCCGACGATCAGCGCCGCGACGCCGGCGGTCGCCGGCGAGGCCATGCTCGTACCGGCCGCCCACGAGTAGCCGCCCGCCGCCGTGCCGCCGCGGCTCGTGCTCAGGTACATGTCGAAGACCCAGCAGCTCGTGCGGAGGCCCGCGGTCCGGGTCGGGTTGAACACCGTGCACAGCTCGTTGGTCGGGTAGGCGAAGTCGCCGCCCGGGCCGGCGAGATCGACGCCGGCCTTCCCCGAGTTCGTGTACGACGCCTGGCGCGAGTAGTCCGTCGCTCCGTGCGCCCAGCCGAGCGGGCCGGTCGCGGCCACCGCGATCACCTTGTTGTTCTCGCCGGGGATGTTGATGTACTGCCGGTTGTCGAGGTTCGTCGCGTCGTTGCCCGCGGCGGCGATCACCGTGACGCCGTGGTCCCAGGCGTAGGCCGTCGCGCGATCGATCGCCTTGATCAGCGAGCGAAGCCCGGCGTCCGAGAAGCCCGGCTGGCCCTTATCGACGAACGCACCGAGGCTCATGTTGATGATCTGCGCGCCGGCGCCACCCTCCGCGATCGGGGTCGAGGCGTACATGATCCCCTTGATCGCCCAGCCGAACGTGCCACCGCCGTTGTGCAGGACCTTCACGCCGATGAGGGTCGCTTCCGGCGCGATGCCGACGACGCCGACGCTGTTGTCGCGCGCGCCGACGATGCCGGCGACGTGCGTCCCATGCCACAGCGTGCCGACGTCCGCGTTGAACGGCTGGCCGGGGACGAAGGAGACCGAGTGCGCGACGTCGACCGCGCCCGCGAGGTCCTGGTGGGCCGCGTAGAGACCACCGTCGAGGATCGCGACGCGCGCCCCGGCGCCGCGATAGCCGGCCGCCCACGCCGTGGGCGCGCCGATGGCGCGCGGGCCCCACTCGGCGAAGTAGTACGGGTTCGCGTACGTATTGGCGATCGTCGAGCTGGTGACGCCCTCGCTGGCGACGACCGCGCTCTCGTCGAGATCGACGGCCTTCGGCTGCGCCTGCTCGAACATCACGTCCTGCACGACCGTCTCGACGCCCTTCTGCTCCGCCATCGCGGCGGCGAACACGTCGTCGCCCTCGACGATCGCGACGCCGATCTGCGGATAGCTCGCGGTGAGCGTGCCGCCGAGCGCCGTAACGCGCGCCGCGAGGTTGCTCGGCGTGCCGATGATGACGTACTGCTTCGACCCCACCGCGGCGCCGGCGATGCTCAGCTGCGGCCCCGCGCTGGCGGCGGGCTGCGTGATGGTGCTGTCGGCGCACGCGGCTGCGGCGGCCCCGGCGACGATGGCGAGCGCGGACACCCACTTGTTGCTACGAACCATGCGACACTCCTCTGGTGAAACCCTGCGATGACGTGAAGGACTACGGACGACAAACGCGGCTCACCCACATCGGCGAGCTGAAGAAATACGAGCGGCATCGCGCTGGACCGGAGGCCGCGCGAGCGCATCGGAGCTTTCGTGAGGAGAGTGCGACCCTGCCCGGGAGGGCTGGCGGGGGTCGGGTCGGGTCGGGAACTGCGGTGGTTCGGGGGCCGGGAGGAATTAGATGCAGCGCGGACGAAATTACACCCGACGGTGATCCGCGCAACACCGGTCTTGTGTCCCGTGTCGGTTCGGGCCTGCCCGACCGGTCAGGGACCGCGACCGCTCGCTAGAGCAGCGCGCGGATCCACCCGCCGTCCACCGGGATCGAGGCGCCGGTCGTGTAGCTCGCCCGGTCGGAGCAGAGAAAGGCGACCATCGCCCCGAGCTCCCGCGGCTCGCCCAGCCGCCCCATCGGGATCTGCTTCTCGAAGGAGGCCAGCTGCTCCTCCATCGTCGAGCCGCGGAGCTGCGCGTTCTTCGCGGCGAGGCTCGTCACCCGGTCGGTGCGGGTGTAGCCAGGCATGACGTTGTTCACCGTGATCCCGAAAGGGGCGACCTCGTTCGCGAGCGTGCGCGCGAACCCCGTCACCGCGGCGCGGACGCTGTTCGAGAGGATCAGGTTGTCCACCGGCTGCTTCACGGCGATCGAGGTGACGTTGACGATCCGTCCCCAGCGCCGCTCCTTCATCCCGGGAAGCACCGCGCGCGTCAGCTCGACCACGCTGTCCAGCGTCTGCCTGACGGCGGCGTGCCAGGCTTCCATCGAGTGGCTCTCGAACGGTCCGGCCGGCGGCCCGCCGCCATTCGTCACGAGGATGTCGACGCGGCCGAACTCGTTCAACGCCCGCGCCGCCACCTGGCTGACGTCCTCCGGCTTCGAGAGATCAGCGGAAAGGGCGACCACCTTCCGCTTCGACGACGCGCGGATGGAGCTCGCCGCCTCCTCGAGCGCCTCCTTCCCCCGCGCGCACATCACGAGGTCGCACCCCTCCGCCGCGAGCTCCTCGGCCACCGCGCGCCCGAGCCCTTTGCTCGACGCGGCGACGAGGGCGACCTTGCCGTTCAGTCCGAGATCCATTCGCCGGAATCTAGAGGGGTCAGCGGCCAGGCGTCAGGAACTGCGTTGACGGCGTTGCCGCCGTGCCTAACGCCTGACCCCTGACCCCTTCAGTTCGACGACGGCCAGAGTGCACCGCGAGATGCACACCAGCCGCCCCGCCTCGTCCCTGATCTCGATCGACCAGACCTGCGAGGTGCGGCCGACGTGCAGCGGCGTCGCGACCGCGCGGACGACGCCGTCCTTCACCGCGCGGAGATGGTTGCCGTTGATCTCCTGGCCGACCACCGCGAAGCGCTCGCGGTCGACGCGCCCCGCCGCGCCCAGCGACGCCACGGTCTCGGCGAGGGCGAGCGACGCGCCGCCGTGGAGCAGGCCGTAGGGTTGCCGCGTCCGGTCGTCGACCGGCATCGTCGCGACGACGCGCTCGTCGGTCAGCTCGACGAGCTCGATGCCCAGCGTGGAGACGAGGGTGTGGGCGGGGAGCGCATGGGTCCAGGCGGGGAGTGAGGACACCGCGCTACTTCCGGTGGAAGTAGCCGTCCGTGTGGTTCAGCCAGTCCTCGCGCGGAGGGCTGAACACGTCGACGTCGAGGGTGTCCTCGAGCGCCTGCGCCTTGTGCGGAACGTTCGACGGGATCCAGAGGACTTCGCCGGCGCGCACCACCACTTCCTCCTCGCCCTCCTCCCCGATCCAGAAGTGCAGCGCCCCCTCGAGGATCCAGGTGAGCTGCTCATTCTCGTGGGAGTGTTTCGGGACGACGCTCCCTTTATCCAGGTAGACGTGGGCGAGCATCATCCGCTCCCCCGTCACGAGCCGGCGCGAGATTTGGTCGGTGACGCGCTCCTTCGGCATGTCGGACCAGCGGAAGAACTTGGTCTGCACGGGGTCGGGGGGGTCGGGGGTCGAGGGTCGGGGGGGCCGCGAATGCGTCAGGCCGCGGTGATGTTGAAGCGGCAGCAGGGCGCGCCGGAGGAGCGGTCGCAGTGCTCGCGCACCGTCGTCCCGGTCGCCTCCGCGAGCATCGTCTCGACGGCGCGGCAGGTCTCGGGATGACCGACGACGGCGCTCGCCAGCGGGCAGCCGTGGCCGCGGATGTCCCAGCCTCCGTCGACGGGCACGAGGTCGGCGTCCCCGCCGAGCTCCCCGAGCATCGAGGCGGCGGCCTTGGCGCGCTTCTCGAGCGAGCCCTTCGCCGCGCCCTCGGGCGCGAGCCGGCGGCCGACGGTGCGCATCAGCGAGACGAGCTCCTGCCGGGTGTGGCGCTCGCCAAGCACGTCGAGGAGCGAGACGAGGACGGGGGCGTAGGCGTTCGAGAAGAGAGTGCCCGCGTCGGGGGCGATCCCGTACTCTGTCGCCGGCTTCCCCACCGTCCCCTCGCGGCGAATCCCCATCGGCGCGACGACCCCGTCGCGCTGCAGGGTGACGAGCTGGGCACGCACGGCGTTGTCGGTGAGCCCGAGCTCCGCTGCGAGGTCCTCGACGCTGCGCGAGCCGCGCCGGAGCAGCGCGACGATGCGCCCCCGGGTCGTCCCGCCGAAATGTCGCGTCCACCAGCTCATCGTCCCTCCCGTCGCGGCCTCCGGAAGAATAGCACCGGAACGGTCCGCGAACAATAAGTCAAAGAAAATATTGACAAATTACGGACCCGCTCGTATGCTCCGGGAACGACCGGAGGCGCCGCCGGCGCGCGAGGTCGCCACTTTCTCCAACAGGAGCACGTTCATGCAGAGGGTCACGCTCACCTTCCGAGGCGCGGCGATCGCCGCCGCCCTGACCATCACCCCGCTGCTGCTCGGGGCCCAGGGACGCGCGGAAGGCTCATCCGCCCCCGCCGCATCGGCGAAGCCGGCGATCGACGATCCGACCATCGTCGCCATCTTCGACGCCGCGAACAGCTGGGACATCGAGACGGGCCGCATCGCGGCGAAGAAGGGGACGACGAAGGAGGTGCGCGACTTCGGGAAGATGCTCGTCCACGACCACACCGTCGTCCGCCAGCAGGGCCGCGACCTCGCGGCGAAGCTGAAGGTCACGCCGACCCCGCCGGGCAAGGACTTCGCGCTCTACCAGGCGCACCTGAAGGCGCTGCGCGAGCTGAAGCACGCGAAGGGCGCGGAGTTCGACCGCGTCTTCCTCCAGCACGAAGTCGATTTCCACAAGGCGGTGCTCGACGCGGTGAAGGGCACCCTGCTCCCCGCGACGCAGAACGAGGAGCTCAAGAACCTCGAGACCACCGTCGCGCCCGCGTTCCAGGGCCACATGATGGCGGCGCAGAAGCTCCTCGACGAGCGGAAGTCCTGAGCGGAGTCAGGGGTCAGGGGTCAGGGGTCTGCAACTGCTTCGTGGCAGTGGCCGATCCCTGACCCCTGAGCCCGGACCCCTGCGCGCTCGCTCGCGCGATCCCTTCCCACAATCCCTGCAGATACGTCGCGCCTAACGCGCGGTCGTGCAGCCCGTAGCCCGGGCGCCCGCGCTCGCCCCAGATCATCCGCCCGTGGTCGGGGCGCATCGGACCCGTGAAGCCGGCGTCGTGCAGCGCCTGCATCACCCCCGCCATGTCGACGTCACCCAAGGCAGTGGGGTGCGGGCTCTCGTGAAAGCGGCGCGGCCCGGTGATCTTCACGTTCCGGCAGTGCATGAAGTTGATGCGCTGCATCGCACCGAGCCGGCGCACCATCGCCGGAAGATCGTTCCCCGGGTCGGCGCCGAGCGACCCCGTGCAGAAGGTGACGCCGTTCGACGGGCTGTCGACGAGCTTCACGAGCCGCTCGAGGGCGGGTCCGTTGGTCACGATGCGCGGCAGCCCGAAGATCGACCAGGGCGGATCGTCGGGGTGGATCGCCATCTTCACGTTCACGCTCTCGGCGACTGGAACGACGCGCTCGAGGAACCAGGCGAGATTCTCCCAGAGCCGCTCCTCGTCCACGTCGCGATAGGCGGCGAGGAGCGCGGCGAGCGTGGCGCCGTCGTAGGCGGCGGCCCAGCCGGGAAGATCACCGGTGCCGCGCGAGAGGTCGATCCGCGCGAGCGCCGCGTCGTCGTAGGCGAGCGCGGTCGATCCGTCGGGGAGCGGCATCGCGAGGTCGGTGCGCGTCCAGTCGAAGATCGGCATGAAGTTGTAGCAGAGCACCGGGATGCCTGACGCTCCCATCGCCCGGATGCTCTCCGCGTACTGGTCGGCGAGCCGGTCGCGCGTCGACCGCCCGAGCTTGATGTCCTCGTGCACGGGGATGCTCTCGACCACGGCGAAGCGCAGCCCCGCGTCGTCGATGCGCTCGGCGAGCCGCGTCAGCCGGTCGAGCGGCCACGCCTCGCCGACGGGGACGTCGTAGAGCGCGCTGACGATGCCGCGCACCCCCGGGATCTGGCGGATGTTCTGCAGCGAGACGGGATCGTCGACCCCGTACCAGCGAAAGGTCATCTGCATCCGTTCACTCCTCGACGCCGTGCGCTGACCGCGTCATTCGCTCGCCTCCAGCAGGCGGTCCACCTCCTCGGCCGACACGCGGTTGAAGTCGCCCGGGATCGTCAGCTTGAGCGCGCTCGCCGCCGTCGCGAAGCGGACAGCGTCGAGCCCGGCGCGGCCACTCGACCGCGCGAAGATCAGCGCCGCCGCGAAGCTGTCCCCGCCGCCGACGCGGTCGACGATCCGCACCTGGTAGCGGCGGCTTGCGTGCGCGTTCTTTCCACTCGCCTCGTACAGCGCCGCGCTCCAGCCATGCTCGCTGGAGGAGAGCACCTCGCGATGCGTCATCGCGACCTGACCGCAGCCGAGCTCCTCGTGCACCCGCGCCGCGATCGCGGTGAGTCGCTTCTCCCACTCGAGCGCGCCGTCGACGCGGATGCCGAGCATCGCGTCCACCGCGCCGGGGTTCGCGATGAGGACGTCCGACGACTCGGCGAGGGGACGGATCACCGCGCTCGGGTCCCTGCCGGCCCAGAGCGCAGGCCGGTAGTTGAGGTCGAGGCTCACCGTAGCGCCGATCCCGCGCGCCACCGTCGCCGCCTGCTGCGCCGCGCGCGCCGGCCCGTCGCCTAACGCCGGCGTGATCCCCGAGAGGTGCAGCCAGTCGGCGTCCTTGAGAACGGAAGCCCAATCGAACTCGGCGGGATCGAGCCGTGCGAACCCCGAGTCCGCGCGGTCGTACACCACGCGCATCGGGCGCAGATCCGCCCCCGACTCGACGAAATAGATCCCGAGCCGCGCGCCGCCGCGCACCACGTGCTCGACGCCGACGCCCTCGGCCCGCAGCGCGCGCATCGCCCCGTCGCCTAACGCGTTCGCGGGCACGCGCGTCACGTAGTCGCTCCGCACCCCGAAGTGCGCCAGGCTCACCGCGACGTTCGCTTCGCTGCCGCCGAAGTACGTGCGAAGCTCGGGCGACTGGAAGAAGCGCTCGTGCCCCGGCGGCGAGAGCCGCAGCATGATCTCGCCGAAGCTGACGACGCGCTTCACCGCGCCCCTCCGCGCCGCGCCTGTTCCACCCCGGCCACCATCCGCCGCGCGCGCTCGGTGAGCGTCGCGAACTCCCCGGCCGCCACGAGCTTCGCGTCGACCAGCGCACTGCCGACTCCCACCGCGACCGCGCCAGCGCGCAGCCACTCGCCGACGTTCTCCGTCGTCACCCCGCCCGTCGGCATCACCCGCAGGAAGGGCATCGGCGCCAGCACACCCTTGATGAACGCCGGGCCGAGCACCTCCGCCGGGGTGATCTTCACGATGTCCGCTCCCGCCTCGTGCGCATCGAGGATCTCCGTCGGCGTGAACCCCGCCGGCATCGCCGGCACGCCGAGCCGGTGCGCCTCGTCGATCACCGCGCGCCGGAACACGGGGCTCACCACGTAGCGCGCTCCCGCGTCCACCGCGCGCCGCGTCTGCTCCACGTCGAGCACCGAGCCGATCCCGACGAGCACGTCGTCTCCGAAGGCGCGACGCGCCTCGGCGAGCAGCCCGACCGCGTTGGGCGTGGTCATCGTCAGCTCGATCGCGCGCACACCGCCCTCGCGGATCGCCTCGATCGCGCGCAGCACGCCGTCGGCGCTCTTCAATCGCACCACCGCGATCGCGCCGCAGGCGATGATCTCCTCGGTGAGCGCCTGTCGTGTCCGCGCCGGCGGCGTCTTGGTCATACCGTGGCCTCCTCGAGGTGCGCCTCGAGCGCGGCGGGAATGCCGTCGTGCACCATGCGCGTCAGGTTGTCCGTCACCGCCGCGGGGAAGCCCGCGATGCGACGCAGGTCCGTCCCCCACGACGGCTCGTCGGCGCACGCCTCGTCCACGAGCCGCGCAATCCCCGCATCCGTCCCGCCGCGATGACGCCCCCAGAGGGCGCGCAGCGCGTCGGCGTGATCGTCCGCCGGAACGCGCTCCCCCGCCGCGCGACGCGCCTCCTGCACGTCGCCGCGCATGAAGAGCAGATACGCCGCGAAGCCGAAGGCCAGCGACGCCGGCGCCCGCCCCCCGCGCGCCGCGTAGCGCTCGATCAGCGGCACGATGCGCACGCGCATCTTCATCGTCCCCTGCAGCGTGATGTCGATCAGCGCGTGGCGGATCGAGGGATTCGCGAAGCGATCCAGCACCTCGCGCGCGAACGCCTCCACCCCCGGCGCCTCGGTGCTCGGCGCGATCTCGTCGAACAGCACCCGCCGCACGAAGCGCCCCACTCCCTCGTGCTCGACCGCCTCGCGTACCGTTTCGCACCCATGCAGCAGCGCGAGCGGAACCATGATCGTGTGCGTGCCGTTGAGCAATCGCACCTTCCGCTCGCGATAGGGCGCGATGTCGTCGGCGACGATGATCCCCGCGTCGGCGCGCGTGAAGCCGAGCGCGTCGAGCGCCGCCGCTCCGTGCGCCGCCTTCGGGCGCTCGATCGCGAAGAGGCGATACGTCTCCGCCGTCGTGAGCATCGCGTCGTCGTAGCCGAGTGCGTCGCGCAGCGCCGCCGCGTCCTCGGCAGCCGGCGCGCCGGGGACGATGCGGTCCACGAGCGTGTCGCAGAAGGTGACCGACTGTTCGATCCACCGCGCCGACTCCTCGAGGCCCCAGCGCCGCGCGTGCGCGAGCACGATCTCGCGCAGCCGCGCGCCATTGCGCTCGATCAGCTCGCAGGGGATGACGACGACCCCCGCGTCCGTCGCATGTTCGAAGGCGCGCCCGCGCTCGACGAGAAAGCGCGCCAGCTTGCCCGGAAACGATCGCGGCGGGGACGATTCGGCGGTGTCGCTCTCATCGAGCGCGATCCCCACCTCGGTCGTGTTCGAGACGACGAGTCGCAGGTCGGCGCTCCGCGCCAGCGCGAGCACCTCGTCCCACTCGCTCTGCGCCGAGAGCGCGCGGCTCAGCGAGGCGACGACCCGCCGCTCCTCGCGCCGCTCGCCGTTCGCGACGCCGCGCGTGACGAGCGTGTAGAGCCCGTCCTGGTCGTTGATCCGCGCGTCGCGACCGCTCCCCGTCGAGCCGACGGCGACGATCCGGCCACCGAACATGCCCTTCCGATTCGCCTCGTCGATGAAGTACTCGACGAAGCCGCGCAGGAAGCCGCCGGTGCCGAACTGCACGACACGCTCGGGAAGCTCGAGCACCGCTGGCGACGGACGCAGCACGCCGCCGCCGATTCGTCCCTCGCGGACGAGCGCCTTCGTCAGCCGGGGGAGCGTCATCAGAGTGTCACCCCTTCCTTCCAGATCGCGATCTCGCGATGGCCCGTCTTCTCGTTGTTCGTCTCCGTCCGCCCCGACGCGACGTCGAGGATGTACGCGAACAGCTCGTCGGCGAGCCGTTCCGGCGTCGTCGTCCCGTCGAGGAGCGCCCCCGCGTTGAAGTCGATCCAGTGCGGCTTCTTCGCGGCGATCTCGCTGTTCGAGGAGATCTTGATGGTCGGCGCCGGGAAGCCTAACGGCGTGCCGCGCCCGGTCGTGAAGAGGAGGATCGTCGCCCCGCTCGCCGTCATCGCGGTCGACGAGATGCCGTCGTTCCCCGGCGCCTCGAGCAGCGAGAGGCCGCCCGTCGTCGCCCGCTCGCCGTAGCGCAGCACGCGCGTCACCGTCGCCTGTCCGCCCTTCTGGATCGCGCCGAGCGACTTCTCCTCGAGCGTCGTCAGCCCGCCAGCCTTGTTCCCCGGCGACGGGTTCTCGTAGATCGGCTGGCCGTGGCGGATGAAGTACTCCTTGAAGTCGTTCACCATCGTCACGATCCGCTCGTACACTTCCCGGTCCGCCGCGCGGTCCATCAGCACCTGCTCGGCGCCGAACATCTCCGGCACCTCGGTGAGGATCACGCCGCCGCCCAGCGCCGTCAGGCGATCGGCGATCCGGCCGACGAGCGGGTTCGCCGAGATGCCGCTGAAGCCGTCCGACCCGCCGCACTTGTGGCCCAGGACCAGCTCCGACGCCGGGCACTCGACACGGCGATCGCCCTCCATCCGCGCGACCAGCTCCGCCACCGCGGCGAGCCCGGTCTCGCGCTCGTCCACCACGTCCTGCGAGTTGAAGAAGCGCAGCCGGCTCCGATCCATCGGGCCGGCCAGCTCCAGCAGGCTCTCCATCTGGTTGTTCTCGCAGCCGAGGCCGAGCAGGAGCACCCCGCCCGCGTTCGGGTGGCTCATCAGGCCCGCGAGGATTCTCTGCGTGTTCTTCAGGTCGTCGCCGAGCTGGCTGCAACCGAAGGGATGGCCGAACGCATGGACGCCATCGATCACGCCGCGGAAGCGCTCGCTCGACAATCGCGCGATCCCCTCCGCGACGAAGTTCACGCAGCCGACGGTGTTCAGCACCCAGATCTCGTTGCGCGTCCCGACGCGGCCGTCGTCGCGGCGGTAGCCGGCGAAGGTCGGCATCGAGCCTGCGGACGCCGCGGCGCGGGTCGCCGGCGCATACTGGTACTCGATCGTCCCCTCGAGGCGCGTCTTCAGGTTGTGCGAGTGCACCCACGCGCCACGCGCGATCGCCTCGGTCGCGACGCCGATCGGGACGCCATACTTCGTCACCGGCTCGCCAGGCGCGACGTCGCGCAGCGCCATCTTGTGACCCGCGGGCACCTCCTGCAGCGCCACGACACGCTCCTCGCCGACCGCGATCTTCTCCCCCGTGCCTAACGCCCGTGTGGCGACCGCGACGTCGTCGGCCGGGGAGACGCGAATCGCGTCGGGACGCGTCGCGACCGCCGTTGGGAGCGCTGCGGTCACGCGCGCTCCGCGCTCGCTGCGGGCCGGCGGGCCGGCGAGTCGGCGCCGAGCCGGTAGGTCTCCCGCACCAGGTCGTAGGCCATCGCGCGCGCCATGACGCGCGCATCCGCGAGGTCGATCACGTGCCGGGCGACGAGGCCGGCGAGATAGTTTGCGTCGATGCGCCGCGCGAGGTCGTGGCGCGCGGGGATGGAGCAGAAGGCGCGCGTGTCGTCGTTGAACCCGGAGGTCTTCCAGATTCCCGCCGTCTCGGTCGTGCGCTCGCGGAAGCGGCGCATCCCCTCCGGCGAGTCGTGGAACCACCAGGGCGGACCGAGACGCACCGCGGGATAGTGGCCGGCGAGGGGCGCGAGCTCCCGCGTGTACGTGCTCTCGTCGAGGGTGAAGAGCACGAGCGTCAGGCGCGGGTCGTTGCCGTACGCGTTGAGCAGCGCGCGCAGGTTCCGCGTGTACTCCGTCGCGACGGGGATGTCCGCGCCCTTGTCGATGCCGAAGCGGGCGAACACGGCGTCGTTGTGGTCGCGAAGCGCCCCGGGATGCAGCTGCATCACCAGCCCGTCCTCGGTCGACATGCGCGCCATCTCCATCAGCATGTGCGCCTCGAAGCGCGCCTGGTCGTCCGCCGTCGCCTCGTCGCGCAGCGCGCGCGCGAACAGCCGCTCGGCCTCGGCGGGCGGGAGCCGCTCGGTGTACGGCGCGACCATGGCGTGGTCCGTCGCGGTGGCTCCCATCTCGCGGAAGAAGGAGCGGCGCTCCTCGAGCGCGCGGACGAAGGAGGAAAAGTCGCCGACGTCGACGCCGCTCACCGAGGCGAGCGCGGCGATCTCGTCGCGCCAGCCGCCGTCGGCGATACGGAACGCCGCATCGGGACGGAAGGTGGGGATGACGTGCCCCTCCCACTCGGAGTCCCGAATCGCGAGATGGTGGGTGAGCGGGTCGCTCGCCCGGTCGGTAGTGGCGAGCACCTCGATGTTGAAGCGATCGAAGAGGGCGCGCGGGCGGTACTCCGGCATCGCGAGCCGCTCGTGGATCTCGTCGTAGATCGCCTGCGCCGTCGTCGGGCCGAGCTTCGAGCGAACCTCGAACACCTCCGAAAGCTCCGCGTCGAGCCAGATGCCCGTCGGCGTGCCGCGGAACAGGTAGTAGTGGTCGGCGAAGCGCTGCCAGATCCGGCGCGGGTCGCGCTCCACCGGCGTGCCGTCCCGCGTCGGGATTCCGAGCGACTCCATCGATACGCCGCGGGCGTAGAGCAGGCGGAAGATGTAGTGGTCCGGGATGATCAGCAGCGCCGTCGGTTCCGGGAACGGCTCGTCGGCGGCGAGGAGCCGTGCATCGACGTGGCCGTGCGGGCAGACGAGCGGCAGGTGGCGCGTCTCCTCGTAGAGTGCGCGGGCCGCTCGACGGACGGCGGGGTCGGGATCGAAGAAACGATCGTCGTGCAGCACCAGCGGCTCGGCGCCGCGACCAGTGCCCCGCCCATCCGATCGGGAATCATCCATCATGCCGTCATTCAACCGTCGAGAGACCGAGCGGTGCGTCGCGTCGGCGCGGCGCCGCTCCTTGATGATACATCGCGGGATCGCCATGGAACGCCGCGGACGCCCCGGAACGAACTTTTCCCCGACCGCCGCGCGACGCGCGCGTGGCGCCCGTCGTCATTGCGCGCTGGCCGCGAAGTCGGCGTACTCCTGCTCGATCGACGCCGGCGTCATGGCTCCCGAGACGATCAGGACGCGATACCGGAAGGTCGTCGACTGGCCGGCGGCGAGTGCGAAGCCCAGCTCCTGCTTCCCATTGCTGAAGATCTTCTGGCCGAGCGGGTTCGCCGCGAACAGTCCGTAGCCGCGGGCATGCCAGTAGGTCGGGAATCCCACGTTGCGCGGATGATCGAGGATCGCGATGGTGACCGGCTGTCCCTCCACCACGCCGGACAGGCTCGCCCAGCGGCCACGCGTGCCCCACGCCGCCTCACCCTCGACGCCTTCGGAAGTGTGATAGTTCCCGGTGACGCCCTCGTTGTTCAGCACGGGTACCGGGGTCGCCCGCCCGCTCGCGTCGGTGAACACCTCCGCCTTCGTCGAGGGCAGCTCGAGCTCCCGGCGGACGCGGAGACCGAGCATCCCGTCCTTCGCGTCGGGAAAGGCGACCGGCTGCTCGGCCGCGGTCAGCGTCGTCGTGCGATCGATCGCGCGCACGTTCCCGGCCGCCCGGAACACATAGCGCGTCCGCTCGTGGAGGAGAACCTTTCCCTGCGCGTCCACCCAATCGGCGGTGACGTCGAGCGAGCCCTCGCCGTCGCCGCTCGTCGGAATCGCCGAGCGATGGACGATGGTCCCCATCTTCGACGCGTTCTCCGGCTTGATCGCGTCGGAGTTGTTCCAGAAATCGAGGCCGTTGACGTTCTCGTAGTTGAGCCAGAGCCCGACGTGATGCGGATGGTCGACGCGCTCGCCGGGGCGCGGCTCCAGGGGCCAGCCCCGGGTGACGACCAGGCCCGTCGCGGTGCGGATCGGGAAGAGCACCGGCTTCTTCAGGACCGCCGGGTAGATGTACGAGGTGAACGGCCGGCCGCCGACGACCACGTCGATCCGGCGGTTGGCGTCATCGGCCACGAGCTCGACGCGCGGCTTGGACGACGAGGTCGTCACGGTCGTCGCGGTGGGCGAAGGAAGCGGGGGCGCCGCCGCCGGCGCACAGGCCAGCGCGCCGGCCAGCGCGGAGAGAGCGAGCGTGCAGCGCATCGGTCGGAGATCGCGTGAGGGTGAAGGGCCGGACGGCGCGGCGCGCCACGCCGTCCGGATGCGTCGTCAGGCGGTCACGACGCGCTGCTGGACGTCGTCGAACGTGACCTTCTTGCCGGTCTGGATCGCGGCGATCGTCATGCAGAGCGCGACCGAGTGGTTGTAGCCTGCCTCGATGTCCGCGTTCGGCTTCCGCCGCGCGCGCACGCTCTCCATCCAGTCGCGGATGTGCGCAGTGGTCGAGGGATCGGCGCCGGTGTTCGCGCTCGTCTCCGTCTTCACTACCTCGGAGAGCTTCGAGGCCGGCAGCTGGTTCGCCGCCATCTGCATCTCCGCGGCCGCCCTCGCGCCGAGTCCCCCGGTCGGCGTGATCTCGTTGGTGTCGAGGTTGAGCATCCCGCCGTTCGAGTAGTAGTACTCCTTCGTCTCGCCCGCCGAATTGGTCATGCGTGACGAGTAGGTCACCTGGAACCCCTTCGTCGGATCGTCGAGCGGGCCGTAGTCGAACACGATCGTGATGGTATCCCAGTTCTTCCGGCCGTCCTTCCAGAGATAGACGCCGCCGTTGGCGACGACGCTGCGCGGGTGCGGCAGGTCGGTGAACCAGTGCACGGTGTCGATCTGGTGGACCAGCCACTGATCGGGGATGCCGGACGAGTACGGCCAGAAGAGACGGTACTCGAGATACTTGCGCGGGTCCCAGGCCTCCCACGGCTGGTTGATCAGGTATCGCTTCCAGTCGGTGTCCTGCTCGCGGATCTGGGCGACGAGAGCCGGGCGGCGCCAGCGCCCGGGTTGGTTGACGTTCCACGTCATCTCGGCCATCACGATGTCGCCGAACTTCCCGGAGCGGAGATACTCGTTCGCCTGCTTGTAGTTCGCGGCGCTGCGGCGCTGCGTGCCGATCTGCACGATGCGGCCGGACTTCTTCACCGCGTCGCGGATGGCGATCGCGTCGGCCATCGTGTGAGCGAGCGGCTTCTCGATGTACGCGTCCTGGCCCGCCTGCATCGCCTCGACGCCGTGGTAGGCGTGCTGGAAGTCCGCGGTCGAGATGACGACGGCGTCGGTGGTCTTCGACGCGTAGAGCTCCTCGTTGTTGCGGAAGGGGCGGACCTTCGAGCCGGTCGCCTGCTGGATCTTCGCGACGCCCTCGTCGCGGCGGACGCTCCAGATGTCGGAAAGGCCGACGATCTCGAAGTTGGTCTCCTTGCCGAGCTTCGCGTAGACCGGGAGGTGGGCCTGGCGGAAGCGGTCCGAGAAGCCGACGATGCCGACGCGGACGCGGTCGTTGGCGCCGAGGATGCGCGCGTAGCTCGCGGCGGGGAGTGACGCGGCCCGGCTCACCCCCGGGATGCCCGCAACGGCGAGCCCGGCGGCGCCGAGGGCGGCGGCGCGGAGGAAGTCGCGCCGCGGAAGCTCCTGCTCCGGCTGCGCGCTGGCGCCGCCGGGCTGCTGCTGGTCGGACATGGCCTTCACCTCGAGTGAGTGACTGGTAGTGGACGGATGCGGAGCCGCCGGCGGGGCCGCGCCTAACGCGCGGCGGCGCGGCGGGGGGCGCGGGGGCGGACGCGGCTCGCCTCGAGTCCGGCGAGGATGCCGCGCATGTGGGCGAACGACTGCTTCATGCCGGGGAGCGGATCGTCGGCGTCGATCTCGTACTCGAGGTTGACGTAGCCCGGGTAGCGCATGGCGACGAGCTGCCGGAAGATCTCGGCGATGGGGATGGCGCCTTCGCCGACTATCACCTGGCTGTCCTTGGCTCGGAGGTCGCTGAGATCCTTGACGTGCATGTCATGGAGGCGCGGCCCGGCGTCGGCGACCGCCTGGACGACGTCGGTGCCGGTGCGCACGGTGTGGCCGATGTCGATGCAGAGTCCCATGCGGCGGTCCATCGACTTCACGTGCTTGAGGACGTCGTACGGCGACGGGAAGCGCTTGTCCTCGGTGCCGTGATTGTGGATCGCGATGAGGATGTCGTACTGCTTCGCGAAGCGCTCGACGCGGGGGAGGATCGCGGGGTCCATCGTGCAGACGATGGTCCGCATCCCCGCGGCCTTCGCGTAGTCGAAGTAGCGCTTGACGTCCTCGTCGGTGTCCTTGTCGAAGGTGATGGTTCCGCCACCGACGATCTGGAGGCCGGCGTCCTCGATCTCCTTGCGCGCCGCGGCGAGGTCGGCGGGGGAGAGCTCGTAGGGCAGGTGGACCGACTTGAGATTGACGTACGGCGTCCGCAGCGCCTTGACCATCTCGATCATCCGGTCGCGCGGGAACTTGCGCAGGGAGTAGCTGGCGACGCCGAGCTTGAGCAGTGGGCCGGTCTTCGCGGTGTGGTCGTGATCGTCGTCGTCGCGCGGATCGGGGGGTGCGGCGAGCGCGACGCGCGGGGCGTCGAGGGCGGCGGCCGCGGCTCCCGCCGCGACTCCCGCGGCGGCGAGGGCGAGGAAGGCGCGGCGCTGCAGCGGCGAGTCGTCCATGCGAGATCTCCCGGGTCGGTGGAGCGGCATCCGTCCGTACTTAAACGTTTAAGTGCACGGAGCGCCAATGTACTGCCACGATCGGTGACCGGCAATGCGCGCCGCTGTCGTCCCCCGCGACGCACCACGATGCACCGCGCGCCGCCGCCGTCACCCTGCCTTCTACGCGCCCACGCCGCCAAACGTTGGCGACGGCGCCACCCTTGCTGCCCCCTCCAGCTTGTTGTAGCTCACTGGAGTGCACCGCCGGCGAGCGAATTCCGGCCGCCGAACGGCGGCCGCCTTCCCGTCGCCCGAACCATGAGGCCCGTCATGTCGCCTCCGCGTACTCCGCGACGCGCCGCCGCCGCCCTTCCCTTCGCCCTTGCCCTCGCCGCGGGCGCCTGCCACCACCGCGAGGCGCCGCGCGACCCCGCCCCGCGCGAGGTCGACGTCGGCTACGGCACCGCCGACCGCGCCTCCGTCACCGGCGCGATCGCCTCCGTCGACGGCGCCGACACGCGACGCACCAACGCGCGCACCGTCGCCGAGATGCTCCAGGACCGCTTTCCCGGCGTCGAGGTCCTCCCCCAGCCCAACGGCAACGTCAGCATCCGCATCCGAGGCCGCCGCAGCTTCCTCGGCTCCTCCGATCCCCTCTTCGTCGTCGACGGCACTCCGCTCCACAACGTCGGCGGCTCCCTCCAGGACATCAACCCTCAGGACATCGAACGGATCGACGTCCTCAAGGACGCCGGTTCCACCGCGGTCTACGGCTCGCGCGGCGCCAACGGCGTCATCCTCATCACCACCCGGCGCGCCCATCGTTAGGCGCGACGGCGAGCGGCGCGCGACTGCGCGCACCGCTCACCCTCGCGCGCAGCTCAGTACCCCGGGTTCTGCGGGAACGGAATGCTGGTACGATCGATCTGGGTCGTCGGGATCGGCCGCAGCATGTGGAACTGCTGCACGTTCGGCTTCATGTCCGAGTTCCCCAGCTTGCCCCGGTAGAGCAGCGTCCAGGTGCGCGTCAGGTCGAACCAGCGCATCATCTCCCCCGCCAGCTCGCGCGCGCGCTCGTCGAGCAGCTCGGTGAGGGTGAACTGGGCGAGCGTGAGCTGCATCGCTGCCTCCTGCCCCGGGATCGCCGCGCGCGTGCGCACGGCGTTGATGTAGGGAAGCCCCTCCGCCGCCCGTCCGTCGCGCAGCAGCGCTTCCGCGGCGATCAGATACGTCTCGGCGAGCCGCATCACGATGAAGTCGCGGGAGCCGCGCGTCTCGTTGACGCTCGACCGGTTCGGGTCCATGAACTTGTTCAGGGACGGGAAGAGCTTGCTGGTGTATTTCTTCGGCGGGATGACGAGGTACGGCTTTCCGATGTACTGCAACGTATCGGCGTTGCTCGCGAGGACGACGATCGCCGTGTCGCCGACCTTGTACTTCGGGACGCCGTTCGCGTCCTTCGGGATCGTCGCCGCGTTGTTCGCGTACCAGACGCGGGTGAACTGCGCGTCGTAGCGCGAGTCCTTCGTCCGGTCGAACATGTTGAGGTAGTACGTCGTCGGCCGGAAGCGCTTGTACGGGCGGCCGTTGGCGATGTCGCGCATCATCCCCGGCTGCGCGTCGTACTCCATCAGGAAGAACAGGTGGCCCTGGTTCCCGTTCCCCGTCGTCAGCGGGTCGGCGGTGTACTGGATCGACCAGACGACCTCCTTGTTGCGCTCGTTGCGGAAATCGAAAACGTCCGCGAAGCGCGGGAGCAACGAGTAGAGCCCCGAGTTGATCACCTTCTGCGCGTAGACCGCGGCGTTGGCGAAGTCGCCGGCTGCCTTCTTCGCGGTCTCGTTGGAGAGCGAGTCGGCCCCGCGCGGGCGCGTGAGGTACACCTTGGCGAGCAGGTGCTGCGCCGCGCCACGCGTCGCGCGCCCGTAGTCCTTGATCTGCGTCGCCGGCAGCACCGCCTCGGCATCGAGCAGGTCGCGGGTGATCGCGTCGTACACCGAGTCCACCGGCGCTCTGGTCGCGACCGTCGACGGCGCGGTGGTCTCGTGCAACGACAGCGGAACCGCGCCGTACATCTGCACGAGGTCGAAGTAGTAGAGCGCGCGGAGGAACTTCGCCTCGCCTACCCGCTGCGCACGGAGCGTCGTGTCCATCTGCGCGCGCGGCGCCTGATCGATCGCCGAGTTGGCGTTGTTGATCCCGCGGTACAGGAAGTCCCAGTTCTCGCGGAAGTACGAGTCGCCGGCGTTGAGCTGCGAGGTGTAGTCGTTGATGTACTTGTGGCTGCCGTCCGACCCCTTCGTGTAGATGTCGGTGCCGAACTCGGTCACCGTGAAGCCGCGCTCCTGCGCGTAGAACTCGCGAAGCCCGGAGTAGGCGCCGTTGACCATTCCCTCGAACACCGGCTGCGTGCCGTACGAGCCGGGAGTGATCCCCGCGATCACGTCTTCGTTCAGGTCGACGCAGGCGGCGACCCCGACGAGCAGCGCCCCCCCGGCGACGAGGATGAATCTCTTCTGCATGGCCATCTCCATTGTGGATTTCGTCGTGGTCGGGCGCATCAGAGGCCGAGCGTCACGCCGGCGAGGAGCGTGTAGTAGCTCGGCACGCCGCTGCTCGTCCGCGACTCGGGGTCGAGCCCGCGGAAGTGCGTGAAGAGGAAGGGGTCCTGCGCCGTGACGTAGCCCCGGAGCGATTGCGTCCGCAGCCGGTTCGCCAGCGCCGGCGACGCGGTGTAGCCGAGCGTGATGTTGCGGATGCGCACGAAGGACCCGTCCTCGTAGGCGCGCGTGTCGCCGTAGGCCGGCGACTCCTGGTTCGAGTTCGGGCGCGGGTCCGTCTGGCTCGGGTTCGTCGGCAGCCAGTAGTTGACGCGGAGGTTGTTGTAGCGCCCGAAGAGCTGGCTGTTGCTCGTCCGGAAGGTGTTTCTCACCATCACCTTCTGCCGCGTCACCGCCATCGCCGACAGGTCGAAGCCGCGATACTCGAGGCGCGTGCTCGCGCTCCCCGTCCACGCCGGGAAGTTGGAGCCGAGGATGACACGGTCCTTGTCGTTGATCGTGCCGTCGTTGTTCACGTCCTGCACGCGGATCTCGCCGGGCTTCTGCTTGCCGTACGAGTAGGCGAGCGCGGAGTCGGCGGTCTGCCAGATGCCGATGAAGCGGTAATCGTAGTACACGCTGATGGGCCGGCCGATGAACCACGCGTTCCCGGGATCGTCCTTCCCGCCGAACAGGCTGACGATGCGGTTCCGGTTCGCCGCCCAGTTGAATTCCGACGTCCAGCGCAGCCCGTGCCAGTCGGTGAGGTTGACCGTCGAGAGCCCGATCTCGACGCCGGTGTTGCGCGTCGCTCCGATGTTCTGGACGATGCTGCTGTACCCGGTCGAGCCGGGGAGCTGCCGGTCCATCAGCAGGTCGGTCGTCTTTGCCCAGTAGGCGTCGAGCGTTCCGCTCACGCGACTGTTGAACGCCGCCCATTCGACGCCGGCGTCGTACTGCCGCGTGTTCTCCCACCGCAGATTCGGATTGGGCAGCAGGCTCGGACGGAAGCCGATCGCCGGCAGGTCGCCGAAGCTGTAGATCGTCCGCGTGAGCGCGCCCTCGGTCTGGTACGGGTTGATCGACGTGTTCCCCGTCTGGCCGTAGCTGCCGCGCAGCTTCAGCTCGTTGAACAGGTTCCACCGCTGCATGAACGGCTCGTCGCTGAGCCGCCACCCGAGCGCGATCGAGGGAAAGGTCGAGTACTTGTGGCCGGGGGCGAGGCGCGACGAGCCGTCGATGCGCGTCGTCAGCGTCGCGAGGTAGCGATCCTTGAAGGCGTAGTTGAGCCGCCCCATGTACGACTGCAGCGCCCACTGACTGAGCCCGCTGGAGACCTCGTTGACGTTGAGCGCCGTTCCGATGTTGTAGTAGAGCTGGCTCTCGTACGGCACGCCGGTGACGCCGGTGAAGTGGCCCTCGCTGCGGTTCTTCTCGATGCTGTAGAGAAGCGTCCCGTCGAAGCGGTGGTCGCGGCCGAGGGTCTGGCGATAGGTGAGGATGTTGTCGAGCACGTAGGCGAAGGTCTTGCTCTCCTCGATCTCGGCGTCGGCGCCGCTTCCCTGCTTCGCCGAGGTCTCGGGGCCGAGGTACTGGCCGCGTCGATAGAACGTGAGGTCAGGCCCGAAGTTGAGGCGCCAGGTGAGACCCGGCATGGCCTCGTACTCGCTGAACAGCGTCCCGAAGACGCGGGTCCGCGAGCGGTCTTCCTTGTAGTTCGCGATGTCGGAGAGCGGGTTGACGCGCTGGCCGTCCGGCACCGGCTTGAAGAGGATCCGCCCCGCGGAGTCGTAAGGCATCCCGAGGGGATTCACGCCCAGCGCCTCCCCGTAGACGCCGTCGCCACGGCCCAGGTTCTGGAGGCTCCGCATCAGCGTCGTCGAGCTGCCGACGTGGAAGCGGGGGGACGCGTGATGGTCGAAGTTGAGGCGCATCGAACGGCGCGTGAAGTCCTGCGCCTTGATGATCCCCTCCTGCTGGAGCTGGCTCGCACTGAGCGCGAAGCGCGACTTCTCGTCGCCGCCCTGCATGCGGAGCTGGTGGCTGACCTGGGCACCGGTGCGCAGGATGAGGTCCTGCCAGTTGGTCGACAGGCCGGCGCGCAGCGCTGCGAGCTCCTGCGGGTAGAAGAGCTTTGCGTCGGCCGAGTCGCAGGCGACGACGCCAGGGTCGCACTTGTAGGAGCCGACCGTGCGGAACGCCTCGCGCTTCATCTGCGCGAACTCGGGCCCGGTCATCATGTCGACCTCGCGCTTCGCCTTCTGGTAGCCGGCGTACGTGTCGTAGGTGAAGGTCGACCGCCCGGCCTTGCCGCT
The DNA here is from genome assembly GCA_013361935.1 of Gemmatimonadaceae bacterium. Classification (GTDB taxonomy): domain Bacteria; phylum Gemmatimonadota; class Gemmatimonadetes; order Gemmatimonadales; family Gemmatimonadaceae; genus JABFXC01. The sequence continues at coordinate 7,888 of JABFXC010000116.1, read as the reverse complement.
TCGCGTCGTGATCAGGACGACGCCGTTGGCGCCGCGCGAGCCGTAGATCGCGGTCGCGGAGGCGTCCTTGAGGATCTGGATCGACTCGATGTCGCCGCTGTTCAGGTCGCCGATGCCGCCCGATATGGGGATCCCGTCGAGGACGTAGAGAGGGTCGTTCGACGCCTTGAGGGAGCGGTCGCCGCGGATGCGCACGCGAACGCCGTCGCCCGGCTTGTTGCCGGTGGTGACCACGTCGACCCCGGCGACTCGTCCCTTCAGCGCGTCGGCGATGTTGCTCGTCGCCTGCTTGTTGAGATCCTCGCCGGAGACGACGGCGACGGAGCCGGTGACGTCCTTCTTCGCCTGGGAGCCGTAGCCGACGACGACGACCTGCTCGAGGGTGACCGTCTGGTGCTTGAGGGCGAAGTCGGCGGTGGTCATGGAGTCCGCGGCGACCGGGATTCCCTCCATGATGACGGAGCCGAAGCCGATCATCGAGGCGCGGAGGGAATAGGTCCCCGCCGGGAGCGTGAGGAGGTAGCGGCCGTCGGCACCAGTGACGGCGCCGTTGCGCGTGCCGGTGACGACGACGTGTGCGCCGACGAGGGGGCGGCCCCCTTCGGCGGCGGTGACGACGCCGGTGATGCGACCGGTGGACGGGGCCTGGGCCGCCGCGGGGCGCGCGGGCAGCGCGGCGAGGGCGAGCAGGCAGAGGACGAGCCAGCGAATCATGAGTGGGAACCCTCCCCAATGGGTGAGAGTGCAGCGACGGATGGTGCTGCAGGGGGTGCGGTGCGCGGCGTCGGCCGAGGCCGTGCCGGATGTCGTGGAGCGAGCGCACGCCTGGAGCGCGCGCCAGGAGTTCCGGGAAGCGGTGGGGGACGGCGATGTGGGAAGCAGGAGGGCATCGACTATAACGTTTAAGCTGAAGGCGTCAATACGGAGGCTCGGCGGCACGGGGTGGACGCGCCGGCGCGCTGCCCCCGCTCAGGTCACCGGGGCCCACCCGGGCTCGTATGCACGCCCCCAGAGCTGGCGCACATCTTCGTCTCCCGCCGGCTGCCCCGTCGCCGGATCCATCAGCACCGGCCGGGCGAGCCGCTGGGCGATGTTCGCCACATGGCAGAGCAGTACGCTCTTGTGCCCTTCCTCGATCGGCGAGTGGAGCGGCGCCCCGGTGCGGATCCCGTCCAGGAAGTTGGCGATGTGCAGTCCGGTCAGCCGGTCAGGCGCCTTCGTGTCGATCCCGCTCCCCTTCTCATCGCCGTACGACTCCTTCAACACCTTGTTCTTCGCGTCGTAGAGCGTGTAGCCGCTGCGATCGATGAACATCGTGCCCTCGGTCCCGTGAATCGTCGACCCACGTCCCTTCCCCATCGGCGCGAAGCCGCTGCAGCTCTGGCCCTGCCAGACGATCTCCTTCCGGTTGGGGAACTCGAAGCTGACGTCCTGCGTGTCCGGGAACTCCCAGTCGTCCTCGAAGGCGTAGCGCCCGCCGCTCGACGTCACCTTGACGGGGTAGTCCGCGCCTAACGCCCAGCGGCAGACGTCGATCTCGTGGGTGCCGTTGTTGCACACCTCTCCCGTCCCCCAGCGCGCGAACCAGTGCCAGTTGTAGTGGACGACGTTGTCGCGGAACGCGGTGCGCGGCGCCGGCCCCTGCCAGAGCTCCCAGTCGAGCCACGCCGGCACCGCGGCGGGCTTCCCCGTGCCGATGCTGCCGCGGGTGTTGCCATACCAGGCACGCGCCAGATACGGCCGCCCGATCGCCCCGCCGCGAATCGCCTCCACCGCCTCGATCGAGCGCGGCCCCGACCGCTGCTGGTTCCCCATCTGCACCACCTTCCCGTACCGGCGCTGCGCGGCGACGAGCATCTCCCCCTCGCGCGGATTGTGGCCGCACGGCTTCTCCACGTACACGTGCTTCCCCGCCGCCAGGGCGAGCAGCGCGGCCGGGGTGTGCCAGTGGTCGGGGGTCGCGATCACCAGCGCGTCGACGCTCTTGTCCTCGAGGATCCGCCTGAAGTCCTTCACCGGCTTCGGCGCCCGCGCCTGCAGCTTCCCCACCATCGCCACGCCCTTCGCCAGCGCGCGCTCGTCCACGTCGCAGACGTACGCGATCTCCGTGTTCGGCAGCACGGGATAGTTCTGCAGGTGCACCTCGCCACGGCTGTTCAGCCCCATCACGGCGACGACCACCTTCTCGTTCGGCGAGCCGTCGAAGGCGAGGAGGGGAGACGAGCGCTTCTCGATCAAGAACCCCGCGCCCGCGACGGCGGAAGCCTTGAGAAAGGTCCGGCGATCAAACTTCGAATCCGTGGGCGGCATATCCGGTCCGGTATGGGTTGGAGAAAGCGAGGGCGGCCGCGCCGTGACGGCGCGCTAGCGGAGCGCGCGAATCCTGATGTTCCGGAAGTACACTTCGTCGCCGTGGTCCTGGAGCACGATGTGCCCGGCACGGCGATCGGCGAACCACGGCCACCCGTGATACTTGCTCGCCGTCAGCGCCGAATCCATCGCCGGGGTGCCGAGGTCGTAGCTGACGACGAGGGCGCCGTTGAGCCAGTGCTCCCCGTGGTTCCCCTTCAGCACGATCCGCGAGGAATTCCATTCGCCCACCGGGCGCAGCGACTTCCGCTCGTTCGGGGCGATCAGGTCGTAGAGCGCGCCGCTCCGGTGCGTCGGGAGCTTCCCGTCGGCGTGGCGATCGTCGTCGATCATCTGGTACTCGAACCCCTTCGCCGCGTGGATCGGCTGCAGCGCGACCGACAGCGCTTCGGAGACGTTGTACTTCACGCCACTGTTCGCGCCGGGCGTCACCTTCCAGTCCCAGCTCAGCTCGAAGTCGCGGTACGTCCCCTCCGACATCAGGTCGCCCCCCGCGAGCGGCTGGCCGTCCGCCTGCACCGGCACCTTCCCGCTGGCGATCTTCCGGATCGCGCCATCCTCCACGACCCAGTGCCCCGCGGGGACGCCACTCGAGCCGAGCCCACGCCATCCGTTGAGCGTGCTGCCGTCGAAGAGCAGCGTCCACCCGTCGGCACGCTCCGCCGCGGTGAGCGAGTTCGGCGCGCCGACACTCGCCACGGGCGCGCTCGCCACGGGGGTCGTGGTGGCTGCCGCGGGAGGCGTGGAGGCGGCCGTCGTTGCGCAGGCGGCGAGGGCCGCGGTCGCGGCGGCGAGAAGCAGGGGATGCATGCGGCGGGCGGGTCGTGGATTCGGCATCGGGCTGCGCACGTCGAAGAGGGTGAAAGCGGCACGGCGCGCCGCTGTTGCGGCGCGCCGTGCCTCGATGGTCACTGCGAGGGAGCGTTGTTCGCGATGCGGGCCGGAGCAAGCCGCGGCGCGAGGAGATGGATGATCAGCCAGGCAGTGACATAGGCCAGCGCGCAGACCACGAAGATGGGCGCGTAGTCGTTGCCGTTCGCCTGCAGCACGCGGCCGGTGGCGCGCTGGAACAGCACGCCCCCCATCGCGCCGGCGAATCCCCCGATCCCGATCACCGACCCGACGGCCCGCCGCGGAAACATGTCGCTGGCCAGCGTGTACACGTTTGCCGACCATCCCTGGTGCGCCGCCGCGGCGAGGCTCACCACGGCGACGGCGGTCCAGACGCTCGCCGCGCGCGGTGCGAGCATCGTCGGCACGATCGCGATCGCCATCGCGAGCATCGCGGTCTTTCGGGCCCGATTCACGCTCCAGCCCCGCGCGAGGAAGGCGCTCGACAGCCAGCCCCCTCCCACCGAGCCGACGTCCGCGAGCAGGTAGATCGCGATCAGCGGCAGCGCGATCTGGCCGAGCTTGATGCCGTAGCGCGCGTCGAGAAACTTCGGGAGCCAGTACAGATAGAACCACCACACGGGATCGGCCATGAACTTCCCGACCGCGACCGCCCAGAGCTGGCGGTAGCCGAGGAGGCTCCACCACGACATCCGCTCCGGGGGGTCGGCCGGATCGCTCCGAATCAGCGCGAGCTCCGCCGGCGTCACCGCGGGATGCACCTCGGGCTGGCGATACATCGCCAGCCAGGCGAAGAGCCAGAGGAAGCCGAGCGCTCCGGTCGCGACGAAGGCGGCGCGCCATCCCCAATGCAGCGCGATGTACGGCACGACGAGCGGGGTCACGATCGCGCCGACATTCGTCCCGGCGTTGAAGATCCCCGTCGCCAGCGCGCGCTCGCGCTTCGGGAACCACTCGGCGATGGTCTTGATCGACGCGGGAAAGTTCGCGGACTCGCCGAGGCCGAGCATCGCCCGCGCGATGGAGAATCCGGTCGCCGTCCGCGCGAACGCGTGCCCGATCGCGGCGAGGCTCCAGGCGACGATCGCCGCCGCGAACCCGCGCCGCGTCCCGTAGCGGTCGAGCAGCCGCCCGGCGACGAGGAAGCCGACGGCGTAGGCGAGGCTGAACCACGAGACGATGTCCCCGTACTGCGTCTCACTCCAGTGCAGCTCGCGCTGGAGAGTCGGCGCCAGGATCCCGAGGACCTGCCGGTCGATGTAGTTCACCGTCGTCGCGGCGAAGAGCAGCGCGCAAACGGTCCATCGGTAGCCGAAGCGGCGCTCGCCCGTCATCGCGTGAGGATCATCGGCCGATCGGCCGGAGAGAGGATTGGCGGACGACCAGCTCCGCGCCGAACGTCCGCCGCACGGTTTCAGCGCGCGCGGGCGCGGCGATGTGCCGTCCGATGATCGCGGCGGCCGCGGCGCCGAGATCGATCTTCGGCATCGCGATCGTGGTCAGGCCGGGCGAGGTCAGCGCCGCACTCGGCACGTCGTCGAAGCCGACGACGGCGATGTCGTCGGGGACGCGGAGCCCTGCCTCGTGGATGACGCTCACCGCGCCGAAGGCCATCATGTCGTTGGCGGCGAACACCGCTTCCGGGCGCTGGCGGCCGGCGAGCAGACGCCGCATCGCCTCCTGCCCGCCGGCGTAGCGGAAGTTGCCTTCGGCGAGGAGCTTCGGGTCGGGCTTGAGCCCCGCGTCGGCGAGCGCGCGACGGTAGCCGAGGTAACGCTGCTCGCGGCCATACGTCGCGCTGCCGGCACCCTGGCGGGGGCCGCCGATCATCGCGATCCGGCGGTAGCCCTGCGCGATGAGATGCCTGGTCGCGGTGTGGGCGCCGTGCTCGGAGTCGACGAGCAGACGATTGACGCCCTCGATGTCGTAGTCGCGCTCGATGGCGACGATGGGAACGTGGCCCTTGCGGGCGATGTAGCGCTGCACGGTCTCCTCGCGCACGCTGTCACCGATGAGCACGAGCGCGACCACATGGCCGTCGATGAGCCGCCGGAGGTTGCCGTCGCCGAGATCGAAGCGGTGGTCTGAATCGCAGAGAAAGAGCGCCCATCCGTCCTCGCGGAGTGCGTGGCCCAGGCTCCGAACGACCTCGGTGAAGAACGGGTTGGTGAGGTCGGAGACGATGACGCCGACGGCGTAGCCGCGGCGCGTCTTGAGGCCGCGCGCGAACTGGTTGGGGCGGTAGCCCATCTCGTCGACGGCGCGCTGGACGCGGCCGCGGGTGAGGTCCGAGACCCAGGGCGCGCCATTGACGACGGCGGAGACGGTCGCTGTCGACACGCCGCATCGCTGGGCGACGTCCTTGAGGGTGAGGGCGGGCATTCCGGGCGGAGGGAGTCGATGCAGGAGTTGAGGCGGCGACGATAGCTTTAACGTTTAACCCTGTCAAGCACCACCGCCCGCCCCTACGATGCCACCCCGGTCAGCGTCGCACCAGATACATCGCCGCGCCGTGACCGGGCACCGTCGCCCGCACCGTCCCGCGCACCTCCGCCTCCCGCGCCGCCCACAGATCGCGCGCGACATGCCGCCCCCCGCCCAGCCCCAGCTCCGCCGTCGTCACCGCGATCGACACCGCGGCCGTGTCCCGGTTGAGGAGCACCACCGCCCGTCCCCCGTCGGACATCGGCTTCATCCACACCTCCTGCTGCCCGTCGTCGCGCAGCTTGAATCCCTGCGTCCCGCCCCAGTCCTGGTCCACCGCGATCACCTCGCGGTTCATCAGGATCCGCTTCGTCACGTCGCTCATCGCGCGCAGGTCGTTGCCCGCGATCAGCGGTGCGTTCAGGAGCGCCCACAGGCTGAAGTGCGCGACGTACTCGTCGTCCGTCATCCGCCCGTTCCCCACCTCGAGCATGTCGGGATCGTTCCACGCGTTGGGCCCGGAATAGCGCTCCAGCCCCACCTGGCGATCGAGCAGCCGCATCACCGAGGACCAGCGGTCGCTGATGTCACCGGTCGTTCGCCAGAGCTGCGCCCCCGCGGCGCGCCCCCACTCCCACGGCCTGTTCTGTCCCCACTCGCAGAGCGAATAGACCATCGGACGCCCGCTCGCGCGGATCGCGTCTCCCATCGCCGCGTACCGCTGCACGGCGGGGCGATTCTCGTTGTTGCAGTTGTCGTATTTCAGGTAGTCGATCCCCCACGCGGCGAAGGTGCGCGCATCGGCCGCCTCGTGATCGAGGCTCGCCGGCCGCTTCTGGCAGGTGAGCGTCCCCGCCGAGGAATAGATGCCGAGCTTGAGCCCCTTCGCGTGCACGTAGTCGGCGAGCGCCTTCATTCCGCCCGGGAAGCGTACCGAGTCCACCGCGAGGTTCCCGCTCGCGTCGCGCGCCGGTGCCTCCCAGCAGTCGTCGATGTTGAGGTACACGTAGCCCGCGTCGCGCATCCCCGAGGCCACCATCGCGTCCGCCGTCTCGCGGATGAGCCGCTCGTCGATGTCGCAGTGGAACTTGTTCCAGCTGTTCCACCCCATCGGCGGCGTCGGGGCCAGGCCGCGCGCCGCGGTCGCCCCCCGCACGCTCGGCGCGCCCGGCGCGCCTCCACGCGTCGGTACCGGGAGCCAGAGCAGCGGCTGGCGCACCGGGTAGTTGCGGATCACCTCGTCCACCGTCGGGTCGGCGGGGAGCCGCCGCCAGAGCGCGAGATAGCGTGGCTCGCCTAACGCGCGCCCGCCGAAGTACAGCGCGGGGTGACGGATCGGCCACTGGTCGTCGTACATCACGTCCGGCGGCTTCGGCCAGCGATGCCGGTCCTCGATGTACGGGAACATGAAGGCGAGCGCGCGGCGCATTCCTCGCCCGTCGGGCGTCGCGAACGTCCAGAGGTCGTTCCCCGGCCCGCTCAGCGACTCGGCGAGCATCGCCATCACGTCGAGCTGGAAGAGCGAATAGCCGTACGGCTTCGTGCGCGCGAGCTCGCGCGGGAAGCCGCCCGCCGAATCCATCTGCGCGGGCACCAGCGTCTCGCGGAAGAAGCGCCGCATCTCCTCACGCCGCGCGCTGTCGCCGGCCAGTCGCGCGAACTCGGCCACCTGCAGCGCCCACGCCGCGCTGTGATTGTTCCCCGCGTTCCGCTCGTCGATGCCGTACTGGTGCGTCGTCATCCATTCCAGATAGGCGCGGAACCAGTCGCGCGTCCCGGCGAGCGTCGGGCCATCGATCGCCCCCATCGACTCGAGCACTGTCACGGCGCGCGCGACCTCGACGAGATGGATCGTGTCGATGATCCCCGTCCCGCGCCCCGTGAAGCGTCCCTTGACCGCCTGTCCGTAGAGCAGGTGGGGATTCATCCGCGTGCTCTCGCTCACGAACCACGCGCGCAGGTGCGCCGACGCGGCGCGCGCGTAGCGCGCGTCGCCAGTGAGCTCGTACGCCACGACGAGCGCCGGGACGATCTGGCTGAGCCGCCGCATCGCGTCGCGATGGGCGACGAAGTTCGCCGGGTTCGTCTCGCCGTCGCGGCGCACGTACGGGCTGTCCGGGCTGGCCGGATCGGGCCACCAGTAGTCGCCCTCGGAATAGAAATCGTGCGCCCCCCCGGCGCTGCGCGCGGCCCGCGCCGCCGTGACGGTCACCGGGCGCGCGCGCAGATAGCGGTTCGCCGC
>JABFXC010000118.1 GCA_013361935.1 Gemmatimonadaceae bacterium | reverse complement strand
GGCGGCGCGGGCGGGGGCGCGGCGGCGGCGGTCGAAGAGCAGACGGAGTTCACCGTCACGCTCAAGGACGCCGGCGCGAAGAAGATCCAGGTCATCAAGGTCGTCCGCGAGATCACCGGTCTCGGCCTGAAGGAGGCGAAGGACCTGGTGGATGGCGCCCCGCAGTCGGTGAAGGCGGGCGTCTCGAAGGACGAGGCGAACCAGATCAAGACGAAGCTGGAAGAGCAGGGCGCGGTCGTCGAGGTGAAGAAAGGACGCGGGCCTCCCGGATGCGGGGAGAAAGATCCCTCATCCGGGCCAGGCCCCACTCCTCACTTCACCCGGCTGCCACTGTGATCAGTTCCACTCGGAACACAATCGAAGCAATTGAGAGCTCCGTCCCCCGCGCCACGGCTGTGCCTGGCGGCGGGGGTTGCGGAGCATTTTTGGCCTGCCCGCGGGTGAGACATGCCTAGTCAGATGAAGCAGATTTCCTTCGCGAAGCTCGAGCAGGGGATGGACATGCCCCATCTCCTCGACATCCAGACGCGCGCCTTCGAGGCGCTGCTGCAGCTGGACGCGGCTTCGCACGACCGCGAGGACGTCGGTCTCGAACGGGTCTTCAAGGACCTGTTCCCGATCACCGACGTTCACGAAAACTTTTCCCTCGAGTTCGTGCGCTACCACCTCGGCGAGCCGAAGTACTCGGTCGAGGAGTGCATCGAGCGCGACATGACTTATTCCGCCCCGCTGAAGGCGACGCTGCAGCTCGTCATCAACGAGGAAGTCAACGGGGTCAAGCGCCCGCGGAACATCATCGAGAAGGAAGTCTATCTCGGCGAGCTGCCCGTCCTCACCTCGCTCGGCACCTTCGTCATCAACGGCGCCGAACGGGTCATCGTCAGCCAGCTGCACCGCTCCCCGGGCGTCGTCTTCGAGGAGAGCACGCACCCGAACGGGCAGCGGCTCATCTCGTCGCGCATCATCCCGTTCCGGGGCTCGTGGGTCGAGTTCACGGTCGACATCCATGATGTCGTCTACGTGCACATCGACAAGAAGAAGAAGTTCCCGGCCACCGCGCTCCTCCGCGCCTTCGGCTACGGGAACAACTCGGATATCCTGCGCCTCTTCTTCGCCGTTCGCGACCTCGACCTCACCAAGAAGCGCGAGAGCCGCGGCGACATCCGCGAGGTGCTCGGCGCGATCATCGCCGAAGACATCGCCCTCCCGGGCGAGGCGACCGCCGAGGACGCGCCGAAGGCGCGCACCAAGAAGGCGCGTGCCGAGCGCGAGCGGGCCGAGAACATCCTCCTCGTGAAGGAGGGCGACGAGCTCACCGAGGAGGTGCTCAACCGCCTCCGCCGCCAGAAGATCGACACGGTGAAGGTGTTCGCGTCGTACATGACGATCGACCTCCGCGACGAGGTCGACGCGATCGAGCGCGGCGAGCGCCCGACGCGCCGCGTCATCGCCGTCGACGCCGTCGACCCGGAGACGGGCGAGGTCGTCGCCGACGTCGGCCAGTCGCTGACCGACACGCTGATCAAGAAGCTGCGCAAGGCCGAGGTGAACAAGGTCCAGGTCTTCGTCGCCTCGGGCCGCGCGGAGTCGATGCTGATCAAGAACACGCTCGCCAAGGATCCGACGAGCGACGAGAAGGAAGCGCTCCAGCAGATCTACACGCTGCTCCGGCCCGGCGACGCGCCGAACATGGAGACGGCGAAGCAGGCGCTCGAGCGGCTGTTCTTCTCGCCGAAGCGTTACGACCTCGGCCGCGTCGGCCGCTACAAGATCAACCAGCGGCTCGCCCTCGCGACGCCGGCGGACGTCACCGTGCTCACGCGCGAGGACTTCGTGGCGATCATCCGCTACCTCGTCGAGCTGCACGAGGGTCGCGGGCACGTGGACGACATCGATCACCTCGGCAACCGGCGCATCCGCTCGGTGGGCGAGCTGATCGCGAACCAGTTCTCGGTCGGTCTCTCCCGGATGGCGCGCCTGGTGAAGGAGCGCATGTCGATCAACACCGATCCGGAGAAGATCTCGCTCGACGATCTGGTGAACGCGCGGACGGTGAGCGCGGTCATCCAGGCGTTCTTCGGCTCGTCGCAGCTGTCGCAGTTCATGGATCAGACCAACCCCCTCGCCGAGCTGACGCACAAGCGTCGTCTCTCGGCGCTCGGACCGGGCGGTCTGACGCGCGAGCGCGCCGGCTTCGAAGTGCGCGACGTGCACTACTCGCAGTACGGGCGCATGTGCCCGATCGAGACGCCGGAAGGTCCGAACATCGGCCTCATCACGTCGCTCGCGTGCTACGCGCGTGTGAACGACCTCGGCTTCGTCGAGACGCCGTACTTCGTCGTGAAGAACGGCAAGGTGACGGGCGACCTCGAGTGGCTCGACGCCAACCGCGAGGAGGACGTCATCATCGCGCAGGCGAACGCGCCGCTGAACGAGGACGGCACCTTCGTCGACGAGCTCGTGCTCGCGCGGCAGCAGGGTGACGTGCCGCTCGTGCCGCCCGATCGCATCGATTACATGGACGTCGCGCCCGAGCAGCTCGTCTCGATCGCCGCGGCGCTCATCCCGTTCCTCGAGCACGACGACGCGAACCGCGCCCTCATGGGCTCGAACATGCAGCGTCAGTCGGTGCCGCTCCTCAACCCGCGGACGCCGCTCGTCGGCACGGGGCTCGAGGAGAAGGTGGCGGTGGACTCGGGCGCGGTGGTGATCGCGCGCCGGGCCGGCGTCGTCACGCGGGTCACCGCCGACGAGATCATCGTCGACGCGGGGCCGGCGGAGCGCGTCGCGAAGAAGGGGGACGAGGATCGTCCGCTCGCGCGCCTGACGCAGCATGACCGCTATCGGCTGAAGAAGTACTGGCGCACGAACCAGGACACGGCGATCAACCAGCGCCCGCTCGTCCGGCTCGGCCAGAAGGTGAAGGTCGGCGACGTGCTCGCCGACGGTGCCGCGACGGAGATGGGGCAGCTCGCGCTCGGCTCGAACGTGACGGTGGCGTTCATGCCGTGGTACGGGCACAACTTCGAGGACGCGATCGTGCTCAGCGAGCGTCTGGTGAAGGACGACGTCTACTCGTCGATCCACATCCAGGAGCTCGAGCTGCACGTCCGCGACACGAAGCGCGGCCAGGAAGAGATCACGCGCGAGATCCCGAACGTCTCGGAAGAGGCGCTGCTCGATCTCGACGAGCGCGGCATCGTCCGCATCGGCGCGCACGTGAAGCCGGGCGACATCCTCGTCGGCAAGATCACGCCGAAGGGCGAGACGGAGCTGTCGCCGGAAGAGAAGCTGCTCACGGCGATCTTCGGCGAGAAGGCGAAGGACGTGAAGGACTCGTCGCTGAAGGTCTCGCCGGGCATGGAAGGCGTCGTGATCGACGTGAAGATCTTCAGCCGCATCGAGGATTCGGTCGTCGAGAAGGATCGCGGCGAGCGGATCGGCGAGGTGCGCCGGCTCGAGGGCGAGGAGAAGCTCCGCGTCAACGAGGTGCGCGACGCCGAGCTCGTCGAGCTGCTCGACGGGCAGACGGTGGCGCTGGCGCTGAAGAGCGGCACGGTGGAGGAGGCGATCCCCGCGGGGACGAAGCTCGCCGCCGCGATGCTGCGCGAGTTCAAGATCGCGTCGCTCGACCTGAAGACCTTCCGCGTCGAGAACAAGAAGATCAACGAGCGGATGCGCGAGATCATCGACGCGTCCGACGAGGAGAAGTCGCGGATCGAGGAGCGCGCGGAGGAGCGGATCGACGGCATTCTGCAGCCGGACGAGCTTCCGCCGGGCGTGATCCAGCTGGTGAAGGTGTACCTGGCCGAGAAGCGCAAGATCTCGGTCGGCGACAAGATGGCGGGCCGCCACGGGAACAAGGGCATCGTCGCGCGCATCGTGCCGGAGGAGGACATGCCGTTCCTCCCGAACGGGCGCCCGGTGGACATCGTCCTCAACCCGCTCGGCGTGCCGAGCCGCATGAACGTCGGGCAGATTCTCGAGACCCACCTCGGGTGGGCGGCGAAGCTGCTCGGCTTCTACGCGAAGACTCCGGTGTTCCAGGGCGCCAACGAGCGGGAGATCTCCCTCCTGCTCAAGCTCGCGGCGCTCACGCAGCTGCGCGATGCGCTGGCGCTGCGCGGCGACGCGCTCGTCATCGACGACGCGGACGTGCGGACGATCCTCGCCGACATCAAGCCGGCGCCGGGGAAGGAGGAGTTCATCCTGCTGCAGGACGCGACGGTGAACGATCTCGGCGCGCGCGGGATGTCGCAGGAGGTGCGCGACATCTTCCACCGCGTCCGCGACTACATCGCGGGAGCGGCGAAGGAGTTCGCGGAGCGGGAGCTGGAGAACGTCGGCTTCGAGATCTCGTATCACGAGGCCGTGAGCGGGGACGAGTCGGAGAGCGCCTCGCGGCGCGCCGAGGCGAAGGCCGCGATCAAGCAGCTGGAGAAGCGCCGCGGGATGGCCGCGTCGGAGCTGCTCGAGGAGATGGAGTTCCGGGCGCTCGCGCAGATGCTCGCGAAGAAGAGCGAGGGCGACGTCGACGCGGCGGCCGGCGAGCTGCTCCGGCTCGCCGGGATCACGCCGGCCGGGAAGATCTGGCTGCGTGACGGCCGGAGCGGGGAGACGTTCAACAACCCCGTGACGGTGGGCGAGATCTACATGCTGAAGCTGTCGCACCTCGTGGACGACAAGATCCACGCGCGCAGCATCGGACCGTACTCGCTCGTGACGCAGCAGCCGCTCGCCGGCAAGGCGCAGTTCGGCGGCCAGCGTTTCGGAGAGATGGAAGTGTGGGCGCTCGAGGCGTACGGCGCCGCGCACACGCTGCAGGAGATCCTGACGGTCAAGTCGGACGACGTGAACGGCAGAAGCCGCGTCTACGAGGCGATCGTGAAGGGACAGAACCTCCCCGATCCGGGGATCCCCGAGTCGTTCAACGTGCTCGTGAAGGAGCTGCAGGCGCTCGGGATCAAGGTGACGCTCGGCTCGACCAATGGTGGCGACGGGTTCGGCGGCGGGAATGGCGCCGGCAACGGCAACGGGGCGGGCTTCGGGACTGGAGGCGAGGGTTAATACATGATCGATTTTCGTAGCGTGCGCGACGCGCGCGCATCCGCGTTCGACTACATCCAGGTCCGGATCGCCTCGCCAGAGGAGATCCGCGGCCCTCGCGATCCGAAGGAGCGCGAGCGTCTCGAGCTGAGCGGGCTTCGCACCTGGTGGTCCTGGGGCGAGGTCACGAAGCCGGAGACGATCAACTACCGCTCGTTCAAGCCGGAGAAGGACGGCCTCTTCTGCGAACGGATCTTCGGTCCGGTCAAGGATTGGGAGTGCCACTGCGGCAAGTACAAGCGCATCCGCTATCGCGGCGTGATCTGCGACCGTTGCGGCGTCGAGGTGACCCTGAGCAAGGTGCGCCGCGAGCGCATGGGTCACATCGAGCTCGCCGTTCCCGTCGCGCACATCTGGTTCTTCAAGACCCTGCCCTCGCCGATGGGCAACCTCCTCGACCTCACGCTGCGTGATCTCGAGAAGGTCGTGTACTACTCGGCGTACGTCGTCATCGAGCCGGGCAACCAGGAAGTGCTGCCGAACCAGCTGCTCGACGAGGACGAGTACCTCGCGCTGCGCACGAAGGCGCGCGAGGAAGGGGACGGCGCGTTCAGGGCGGACATCGGCGCCCCCGCGGTGCGCGAGCTGCTCATGCGTCTCGACGTCGACAAGACGGCCGAGGAGCTGCGCGCGCAGGTCGCGGTCGAGACGTCGCAGCACCGGAAGAAGGCGCTGCTCAAGCGGCTCAAGATCGTCGACGCGTTCCGCACGAGCGGTGAGGGCGGCGACGTCCGCAACCGTCCGGAGTGGATGATCCTCGACGTCGTGCCGGTGATCCCGCCCGACCTGCGGCCGCTCGTGCCGCTCGACGGCGGGCGCTTCGCCACGTCCGACCTCAACGATCTCTATCGTCGCGTCATCAACCGCAACAACCGCCTCACGAAGCTCATCTCGCATCGCGCGCCGGAGGTCATCCTCCGGAACGAGAAGCGCATGCTGCAGGAGGCGGTGGACGCGCTGTTCGACAACGGGCGCCGCAGCAAGGCGATCCGCGGCCGCGGCAAACGTCCGCTGAAGTCGCTGTCCGACATGCTCAAGGGCAAGCAGGGCCGGTTCCGCCAGAACCTGCTCGGCAAGCGCGTCGACTACTCGGGCCGTTCGGTCATCGTCGTCGGCCCGGAGCTCAAGCTGCACCAGTGCGGGCTTCCCAAGCTGATGGCGCTCGAGCTCTTCAAGCCGTTCATCATCCACAAGCTGGTCGAGAAGGGAATCGCGGAGACCGTCAAGCGCGCGAAGAAGATCGTCGAGCGCGAGAGCCCCGAGGTGTACGAGATCCTCGAGGAGATCATCCGCGACCACCCGGTGCTCCTCAACCGCGCGCCGACGCTCCACCGCCTGGGCATCCAGGCGTTCGAGCCGGTGCTCGTCGAGGGGAAGGCGATCCGCATCCATCCGCTCGTCTGCGCGGCGTTCAACGCCGACTTCGACGGCGACCAGATGGCGGTGCACGTGCCGCTGTCGTTCGAGGCGCAGCTCGAGTCGCGCCTGCTGATGCTGTCGTCGAACAACATCCTCAAGCCCTCCGACGGCCGCCCGGTCGCCGAGCCGAGCCAGGACATCGTGCTCGGCTGCTATTTCGCGACGAAGGCGGGGTCGGACTTCGAGGAGAAGGTGAAGCAGGGCAAGCGCTACGTGACGGTCGCCGAGGTGGAGACGGCGCTCGCGCAGAAGCGCGTGACCTTCCACACGCCGATCCACTTCTTCGTCGACGACGAGGACGGGGCGCGCTGGGAGGCGACCACGGTCGGCCGCGTGCTGTTCAACGCGATCGTCCCGCGCGAGCTCGGCTTCCAGAACCGCGAGATGAAGAAGAAGGCGCTCTCCGAGCTGGTGTTCGAGAGCTACCGTCAGGCGGGGCTCGCCGCGACGGTGCAGTTCCTCGACCGCCTCAAGGAGTTCGGCTTCGCGCACGCGACGCGCGGCGGCATCTCGATCGGGATCGAGGACCTCGAGATCCCGGACGAGAAGCGCACGCTGCTCGAGGAAGCCGAGCAGCGCGTCGAGCGCTTCCAGCGGGCGTACAACACGGGCAACATCACGAACGGCGAGCGCTACAACAAGGTCATCGACACGTGGACGCACGCGAACTCGGACATCGCCGACGCCATGGTGAAGACCATGCGCGCGTCGAAGAACGGGTTCAATCCGGTGTTCATGATGTTCGACTCCGGCTCGCGCGGCAGCCGCGACCAGATCCGCCAGCTGGCGGGGATGCGCGGCCTCATGGCGAAGCCGCAGAAGAAGCTCACCGGCGGCATCGGCGAGATCATCGAGAGCCCGATCAAGTCGAACTTCCGCGAGGGGCTGTCCCCGCTCGAGTACTTCACGTCGACGCACGGCGCCCGCAAGGGTCTCGCCGACACGGCGCTGAAGACCGCGGACGCGGGCTACCTCACGCGCCGCCTCGTGGACGTCGCGCAGGACGTGACGATCACGGAAGAGGATTGCGGCACGATCATGGGCCTCGAGGTCGGCGCGCTGAAGGAAGGCGAGGACGTCATCGAGGCGCTCGGCGAGCGCATCGTCGGCAACTTCGCGGCCGAGGACGTCGAGGATCCGCACGAGACGGACGAGGCGGGGCGGCGCACGCTGCTCGTCGAGGCCGGCCAGCTGATCGACGAGGAGATCGCGCAGACGATCGAGGAGTCGGGGATCGAGACGGTGAAGATCCGCTCGGTGCTCACCTGCGAGGCGAAGCGTGGTCTGTGCCGGATGTGCTATGGACGCAACCTGGCGACGATGGGCGTCGTCGACATCGGCGAGGCGGTCGGCATCATCGCCGCGCAGTCGATCGGCGAGCCGGGCACGCAGCTCACGCTGCGCACCTTCCACATCGGCGGCACGGCGGCTCGTATCGCCGAGGCGACGGCGCGCAAGAGCAAGGTCGCGGGAAGCATCGAGTACAGCGATCGCCTGATCGCGGTGACCAATCCGCAGGGTCAGAAGATCGTGACGTCGTACGAGGGTGAGATCGTGATCCGGCCGACCGGCGACAAGACCGGCGCGGTGGGAGCGCGTCTGCAGGTGCCCCTCGGCGCGACGCTGATGGTCGAGGATGGGGCGGAGGTGCGGAAGGACCAGGTGATCTTCACCTGGGATCCGTACACGAACCCGATCATCGCCGACACCGAGGGCACGGTGCGCTTCGTCGAGATCGTCGAGGACGAGTCGGTGTCCGAGGAGCTCGACGAGCTCACCGGTCTGCGCCAGCGCGTCATCATCGAGGATCGCGAGAAGCGGCTGCACCCGCACATCGAGATCTGGCAGGAGAAGGGCGGGAAGGAGAAGCGCGTGCGCGACTTCGTCATCCCGGTGGGCGCGCAGCTGATCGTCGAGGACGGCCAGAAGATCCACGCCGGCGAGACGATCGCGAAGGTGGGTCGCGAGGCGTACAAGACGCGCGACATCACCGGTGGTCTGCCGCGCGTCGCCGAGCTGTTCGAGGCGCGGCGGCCGAAGGATCCGGCGACGATCTCGGAGATCGACGGCATCGTCAGCTTCGGCGAGATCAAGCGCGGCAAGCGCGAGATCTTCGTCACGCCGACGACGGTGACGGGCGGTCAGGTCACCGTGGACGAGACGCAGCCGCGTCAGGTCTACGAGGTCCCGGCCGGCAAGCACCTTCGCGTGCACGAGGGCGATCGCGTGCGCGCCGGCGACCGTCTGTCGGAAGGTCCGGTGAACCCGCACGACATCCTGCGGATCAAGGGACCGCGCGCAGTGCAGGAGTACCTCCTGAACGAAGTGCAGGAGGTCTACCGCCTGCAGGGCGTGAAGATCAACGACAAGCACATCGGCGTGATCGTCAAGCAGATGCTCCAGAAGGTCCGGATCATGGATCCGGGCGAGACGGAGTTCCTCGAGGGCGAGCACGTCGACAAGCAGGTCTTCCGCGAGGTGAACGACAAGGCGAAGAAGCGGAAGGAGACGGCGGCGCAGTCGGAGCCGCTGCTGCTAGGCATCACGAAGGCGAGTCTCACGACCCAGTCGTTCATCTCGGCGGCGTCGTTCCAGGAGACCACGCGCGTGCTCACCGACGCGGCGATCCGCGGGAGCCGGGACGACCTGCTCGGCCTGAAGGAGAACATCATCATCGGACATCTCATCCCGGCCGGGACGGGGATGTACCGGTACCACGAGGTCGACGTCGACGCGGGCGCGCAGCCCGAGGCGATCGCGGCCGCGGAGCTCCGGGCGCAGGAAGCACTGCTCCCGCAGCTGGTCGACGAGGATCTCGACGAGCTGCCCAAGCTCTGATCGGTGCCGTATGGAAGGCAGCCCCGCCGGCGCGAGCCGGCGGGGCTGCTTCGTTTTGGTGGGGTCGGCGCGGTATTCCAGATATTCCAGGTATTCCACGGCGACGTGGAAGTGGACATGGTGACGGGGGAGCGAGCAGGGGATGCGGCGACGACCTGGGACGTGGGGCCGGGAGTCCCACGTCCCACGTCCCACCTCACCGGCCCCCACCCCCCGC
>JABFXC010000021.1 GCA_013361935.1 Gemmatimonadaceae bacterium | reverse complement strand
ACTCGCGAAGCTCGAATTCACCACCGAGCTCGCGAGCGTCGCGCGCTGCGACATCGTGATCGAGGCGGTGGTCGAGGAGCTCGCGGTCAAGAACGCGCTCTGGGCGGAGCTCGGTCGCCTCTGTGGCGGAAAGACGATCTTCGCGTCGAACACCTCGAGCCTCACGATCGCCGAGATGGCGATCGCGTCGGGGCGTCCCGACCGGATGGTCGGTCTGCACTTCTTCAATCCCGTTCCGCTGATGAAGCTCGTCGAGGTCGTGCGCACGGTGACGACGGGCGACGAGACCTTCGTCGCGGCGTTCGACTTCGCGCGCGCGCTCGGCAAGGAGCCGATCGCGGCGAAGGACAACTCGGGGTTCGTCGTGAACTTCCTGCTCGTCCCCTACATGCTCGACGCGATCCGCGCGCTCGAGCGGGGGATCGGGAGCATCGAGGACATCGACAAGGGGATGACCCTCGGCGCCGGCCACCCGATGGGTCCCTTCGTCCTCGCCGATTTCGTCGGACTCGATACGCTCTACCGCATCGCCGGGATCATGTTCGACGAGTATCGCGAGACGCGCTACGCGCCGCCGCCGCTGCTCAAGCGGATGGTCCTCGCCGGGATGACGGGGAAGAAGGGCGGCCGCGGCTTCTACGACTACTCGTCGGAGCCGCCGCGTCCCGCCGCGCTGGGGATCTGAGCGCTACTCGAGCGCAAGCGCGTCGAGGGAGATCTTCAGGTCCTGCGTCAGCGCGGCGTCGCCGCTGATGATCGCGCTCCACGGCAGCTCGTGGCCCTTCCGCTTCCCCTTCTCGACGACCCTGATCCCCTCGGGGGAGATCGTCACCGTGTAGAGCCTGCCGTCGTGCTCGAGCTCCCGCTTGAGCGCCCTGTCGAGCTTCGTCGCCATTCGTGCCTCGCGTGCGGCCGCTGGAGAGCGGTTGCCGTTATCTTCCGGTATCGTGCCGATCCCGCCGTATCCCGCCCCGGACGAAATCGCCCCGGACGTCACCCCGAGCGAGGCAACGAGCGTTCCGCCCGTCCCGGCGCCGGCGGATTCCCTTGCCTTCTGCCGCGCGATCCTCCCGCGCGTCTCGCGCACCTTCGCGCTCTCCATCCGCCTCCTTCCGGGCTCGCTGAACGACGCGGTGCTCGCGGCGTACCTGCTCTGCCGGATCGCCGACACCATCGAGGACGACCACTCGGCGACGGTGCAGCGGAAGAGCGAGCTGCTCGAGCTGCTCCTGCGCGCGCTCGACGACGGCGCGGCCGGAGCGGAGCTCGAGCGCGCCGCAGCGGAGCTGGTCGCCGGAGAGGCGGCGCACGTCGAGCTGGTGCGCGGGACGACGCGCGTGCTCGACGTCTACCACTCGCTTCCCGAGGGCTCGCGACTCCGCGTGCGCCACTGGGTGCGCGAGATGGTGCACGGGATGGAGAAGTTCGTCCGTCTCTACCCGAACGGGATCCGCATCCGCACCCTCGACGAGTACAAGGAGTACTGCTACTACGTCGCCGGGACGGTCGGCCATCTGCTCACCGATCTCTGGCACGAGCACTCGGCGAGCATCGGCGTCGCCGAGTATCGCGCGCTCTGGCGGAAGTGCCGCGCCTTCGGCGAGGCGCTGCAGACGGTGAACATCCTCAAGGACATCGCCTGGGACGCGACGCACGAGAACGCGATCTACGTCCCCGAGCAGTCGCTGCGCGAGCACGGGAGCAGCCACAAGCTGCTGCTCGACCCGGCGCACGTCGCCGAGAACCACGCCGCGGTCTCGGAGCTCATCGAGCTCGCCTGGCGCGACCTCGACGCCGCGCTCGACTACTTCACGACGATCCCCCGGCGGGCCCTGAGCGTGCGCGCCTTCTGCCTCCTCCCCCTGCTCTTCGCCTACGCGACGCTGCGCGAGCTGACGCGGAGCCGGGCGATGCTCCGCGCCGGCGGCACGGTGAAGATCACCCGCCGCGAGGTCCGCGCGCTGATGGCCGTGGGGCTGCTCCTCGTCCCGAGCAACTCCGGCGTGCGGTGGCTGGTCGGGCGGGTGCGCCGGAAACCGTTCTTCGGCTCATCAGGGGCCAGGGGTCAGGCGTGAGGAACGGCGCTGCCCGCGGTTCCGCAGTGCCTCCCGCCTGGCTGCTGGCCCCCGCCGTTCATGCCTAACGTTCCTGGCTTCCGCGGCATCCTCCGCGACGACGCCGCCGCGCGGGACGTCTACGCCGAGGCGGCGGGGATCCAGCGCCGCGTTCCGCGCGCGGTCGCCGTCCCCGCCGATGCCGCCGACGTCGTCGCCCTCGTTCGCTGGGCCGCGGAGACGTCGACGCCCCTCGTCCCGCGCGGCTCGGGGAGCAGCATGGCCGGCGGCGCGATCGGGGAGGGAGTCGTGGTCGACCTCAGCCGCCTGCGCGCGATCGGTGACGTCGACCTCGCCGCCCGACGGGTGCGCGTCGGGCCCGGCGTGGTCCTCGGCGCGCTGAACGCCGAGCTCGCGCCGCGCGGGCTGCGCTTTCCCGTCGATCCCTCGAGCTGGTCGTTCTGCACCGTCGGCGGGATGGCGTCGACGAACGCCGCCGGGGCGCGGACCGTCCGCGTGGGAGCGACGCGCCCCTGGGTCGCCGCGCTCGACTGCGTCTTCGCCGACGGATCGCGGGCCACCGTTAGGCGGGGCGACCCGCCCCCCGACGTCCCCGCCGTCGTCCGCTTCCTCGCCATCGCCGGTGAGCTCCGCGTCGCCGAGTCGCGTCGCGCGGCGCGCCACGACGGCGTGCGGAAGGAATCGTCGGGGTACGGCATCGCACCGTGGGCGCGCTCGGGTGATCTCGTCGATCTCCTCGTCGGCAGCGAGGGGACCCTCGCCATCTTCGTCGGGCTCGAGCTCGCGCTGCAGCCGATCCCGCCGGCGACGGCGAGCCTCCTCGCCGCCTTTCCTTCGCTCGAGGCCGCGGTCGCCGCGGCGACGGCCGCGCGCGAAGCGGGAGCGAGCGCGTGCGAGCTGCTCGACCGCACTTTCCTCGACGTCGCCGCCGCCGGTCCCCTCCCCGTCGAGATTCCCGCGGGAACAGAAGCGGTGGTGCTCGCCGAGGTCGAGGGCGAGAGTGCCGCGGCGGCGACGGAGGCGCTCGCCGCGATCGCTCGCGCGTGCGACGATGCCGGCGCCACCGCGGTGCGCCACGCCGACGACGCCGAGTCCCAGCACAGGCTCTGGGCGCTCCGCCACGCGGCGAGCCCGATCCTCGCGAAGCTCGACCCCGCGCTGAAGTCGATGCAGTTCATCGAGGACGGCGCGGTGCCGCCGCCGCGGCTCGCCGAGTACGTGCGCGGCGTCCGCGCGGCGCTCGCGCGCCAGGCGATTCGCGGCGTGATCTTCGGCCACGCCGGCGACGCACACGTCCACGTGAACCCGCTCGTCGACGTCCGCCTCCCCGACTGGCGCGCGCGCGTCGAGGCGCTCTTCGCCGAGGTCACCGCCCTCGTCGCGTCGCTCGGCGGCACCGTCGCCGGCGAGCATGGGGACGGCCGCCTCCGCGCTCCCGTGCTGCGCGAAGTCTGGGGAGCCGAGATCGTCGACCGCTTCGCGCGCGTGAAGCGTGCCTTCGACCCCGAGGGGATCCTCAACCCGGGCGCGAAGATCGCGCTCGCCGGCGACGAACGCCTCGGCGCGATCAAGTACGATCCGACGCTCCCGCCCCTCGAGCCCACCGCGCGCGCCGCCCTCGCGACCATCGAGCGCGATCGCGCCTACTCGTCCTTCCGCCTCGACCTGCTGAACGGATAGCTTCCACCCGCGCGAGACGAGCAGCAGTCGGCCCCGCCCCTCGCTCCCCGCTCCGCGGTATCCCGCTCCCCGCCCCGCCCTTTCGAACGGCACCCGCCCCGCCGCTTCACATCTCGCGTCTCTCACCGAGCACCATGTTCTTCACCGATCCCCGCGTCACGCTTCTCGCCCGGCCGACGTTCACCGAGCCCTCTCACCTCGCCGTCAACTGGCTCGGCGACTCCACCGACGGCGAGCGCCTCGCGGAGTTCGCCGGGCGGCTCTGCTACATGAGCCAGCGCAATCCCGCGAACCGCTCGACCCGCGACTACCTCGAGAACATCAAGAAGCAGGGGCATGGGAGCGTCCTCGAGCACGCGAACTACTCGATCCTCCTCGAGGGCGTGAGCCGGTCGCTGACCCACGAGCTGGTGCGCCACCGGGCGGGGTTCGCCTACTCGCAGCTCTCGCAGCGCTACGTCGACGAGAGCGACGCACACTTCGTCGTCCCGCCGGCGATCATCGGTGACGAGGCGCTCGAGGACGCGTGGCGCGGGCAGATGGAGTCGGCGCTGGCGAGCTATGTCGCCCTCGTCGAGCAGCTCATGGAGCGCTACGGCTGGGTGGCCGACAAGGTCCACCGCCGGAAGATGGCGCGCGAGGCCGCGCGCGGCGTCCTCCCCAACTCCACCGAGACGAAGATCGTCGTGACCGGGAACGCGCGCGCCTGGCGGACGATGCTCGAGCTCCGCTCGAGCGAGGCGGCCGAGCTGGAGATCCGTCGCGCGGCGATCGCGGTGCTCCGCCTCCTCCAGGCAGAGGCGCCCGCCTTCTTCGCCGACTTCGAGATCTACCAGGCGGAGGATCGCCGCGAGGCCGCCCGCATCGGGTACCACAAGGTCTGAGATTTTCGGTCACGGAGAGCGCGCCGGCGCGTGGCGCCGCGCGCGCTCGTTCGTCTTCGCGGCGACGCACGAGTCGTCGCGAATTTTTTTTCGCGCTCGCGGAAAAAATCATTGCGAGAAAAAATCGTCGCCAGTAATTTGCGTCCCACTCGATCGGTGGCATTCGAGTTGCGCTCCTCGTGACCACCTCACCGGCATCGGATGACGCGAATCGGTTTCGCCTACAATCAGAAGCCAGAGCAGGAGGCACCGCGCGAAGGCGGTGAGCTCGAGGCACCCCGCCCCGACGAAGAGCCTCCCAGTAGCGCCGACGCTCTCGCCTCGAACGTCACCGCTCTCGCCGCCGCGTCCGCGGCCGACGAGTACGCGGAGTGGGACTCCCGCGAAACGATCGACGCGGTCGCCGGCGCGCTGAGCGCCCTCGGTGACGTCGTTCGCCTCGAGGCGACCGCCGACTTTCCGCAGCGTCTCCGCGAGACCCGTCCGGACATCGTCTTCAACATCGCCGAGGGCCTCCATGGCGTGAGCCGCGAGGCACACGTCCCGGCGATCTGCGAGTTCTTCGGCGTGCCCTACTCGGGGAGCAACCCGCTCACCCTCTCGATCTGCCTCGACAAGGCGCGGACCAAGGAGGTCCTCGCCTATCACGGCGTGCCGACCGCGGCCTTCGCGCTCATCGAGAGCGCCGAGGAGATCGCCGCTCTCCGCTCGCGCATCCGCGTCGCGCACCGCCTCACCCCCGCGCACGTCGTGCCGAGCGAGCGCCCGCTCCACCTGCCGCTCTTCGTCAAGCCGGTGCACGAGGGATCCTCCAAGGGGATCACCGAGAAGAACCTCTGCCGATCGCTCGTGGAGCTCGAGCAGCAGATCGAGTTTCTCCTCGAGACCTATGCCCAGCCCGTCCTCGTCGAGGAGTTCCTCCCCGGCGACGAGTTCACCTGCGCGATCCTCGGCAACGGCGAGAGCGCGGCGGTGCTGCCGATCGTCGGGATGAACTTCGGCGCGCTCCCCGAGGGCGCGCTCCCGATCTACGGCTTCGAGGCGAAGTGGCTCTGGGACCGCCCGGAGAATCCTCTCGAGATCTTCTCCTGCCCCGCCTCCCTCACCGACCAGAAGCGTCGGGCGATCGAGGCCGTGGTGCTCCGCGCCTATCGCGTGCTTGGCTGCCGCGACTGGTCGCGCATCGACGTTCGCCTCGACGCGGCCGGCGTGCCGAACGTCGTCGAGGTCAATCCTCTCCCGGGGATCCTTCCCAACCCCGAGGACAATTCGTGTTTCCCGAAGGCCGCGCGCGCGGCGGGGCTGAGCTACGACGAGCTCATTCAGTCCTGTCTGCGCCACGCCGCCGAGCGGCAGGGGATCGCCCTGCCGGGTCACCTCGCCCGCCCGTTCGCGCGGCGCGCGGTGGCCACTGCCTGACGCTCGCAGGAGTGTGTCGATGAAGGTCGCCGTGCTGTTCGACGGACTTTCGGCGCTTGGGAAGACGCCGGACGTCCTCATCCTCGAAACGATCGAAGCGGTCGAAGCCGCGCTCTCCGACGCGGGGAACGCGGTGTCGCGCGTCCCCGTGAATCCGGACGGCCGCTGGGTCGAGCGCGTCCGCCGCGGGAAGTTCGACCTCGTCTTCAATCTCTGCGAGGGGATCGACGGCGTCGGCGCGCTCGAGCCGGCGGTGATCTCCGCGCTCGAGCTGATGGGCGTCCCGTACACCGGTGCGTCGAGCTACACCACCGCGCTCTGCCTGCGGAAGCACGTCGTCAACACGCTCCTCGATCGTGCCCGCCTGCCGGTGCCGAGGTTCGGCGTCGTCACCCCGGGGGGCCAGCTCCCCGCGGTCGGCTTTCCCGCCATCGCCAAGCCGGCCGCGGAAGACGCGTCCATCGGCGTCGAGCAGCGCTCGGTCGTGCGCAACGTGCGCGCCCTCGCCGACCGCGTCGAGGCGATGCACGCCCGCTGGGACGAGATCCTCGTCCAGCGCTTCGTCGACGGACGCGAGGTGAACGTCGGCATCCTCGGCGAGACCGCGCTCCCCGTCGCCGAGATCGACTTCCGCGGGATGCCGAAGGGGATGTGGAAGATCGTCTCCTACCAGTCGAAGTGGCTCACCGGATCCGAGGAGGATCTCGGCTCGGTGCCGCGCTGCCCCGCCGAGCTTCCGCCCGAGCTCACCCAGGAGCTGAAGCACATCGCGCTCTCCGCCTGGCGCGCCGTCGGCGGCCACGGCTACGGCCGCGTCGACTTCCGCGTCGACTCCACGGGCAAGCCGTGGCTCCTCGAGGTGAACGCGAACCCCGACCTCTCCCCCGACGCGGGGCTCGCCCGCATGGCGCGCGTCGCGGGACTCGACTACCCGGGACTCGTCCACGCGATCTGCGAGCACGCGCTCGGCCGCGCGCACAAGGTGCCGTCGACCGCCGAACGGTGGACCCTCGCGCAGCAGCTCTCCGGGGTGGCGACGGATGCCGACCCCGCGGCGCTCGATCTGTTCGCCGTGGGGCAGCGTTAGGTGGGCTTCGCCCCCTTCTCCCCGCCCCGCATCGGCGAGCTCGAGCCCGCCCATCGTGACCGCATCGCGGAGATCCTCTCCGCCACCCGCTTCTTCAACGAGGAAGAGATCGACGTCGCGCTCGAGCTCTTCGACGATGCATTCCCGCGCGACGCGCGTCCGCACGATCGCAGCACCGTACCCGACGCTCCCCCCACCGGCTCCTCCTACGCCTTCCTCGGCGCCTTCACCCCGGAAGACCAGCTGGTGGGATATGCCTGCTACGGCCCGACGCCGGAGACCGACCGCACGTACGATCTGTACTGGATCGCGGTCGATCCTCGCGCCCAGGGCACGGGCGGCGGAACCCGACTCCTCACCGAGGTCGAACGAAGGCTGCAGGGACAGAACGCACGCATGCTGGTAGTCGAAACTTCGTCCCGATCCGAGTACGCCCCCACCCGCGAGTTCTACGTGCGGCGTGGCTACGTCGAAGCCGTTCGCGTGCGCGACTTCTACGCCCCGGGCGACGACCGGATCATCTTCACCAAACGGTTCCAGGGTTCTTCCAACTCGCCCACGGGGCGGGGAGCGGTGCAGCAATGAGTGACTGGCAGAAAATCCTGCGCGAAGGAAGCATCGACACCCTCGAGAAGCTCGCCGACAAGTTCGGCCGCGACGTCATCGACGTCGAGGCGCTGAAGCCGGCCTTCGAGAACTTCCAGATGCGCATCACCCCCGCGGCCCTGAACGAGATCAAGGCAGTCGGGGACCCGATGTGGAATCAGTACGTCCCGACGGTGCAGGAGCTCGACGTCGTCGACGGCGTCATCGACTCCCTCGATGAGGACGCGGACTCCCCGGTGCCGAACATCACCCACCGGTACCCGGACCGCGTGCTCTTCCTCGTCAGCCCCGTCTGCGCGAGCTACTGCCGCTTCTGCACGCGGCGGCGCAAGGTCGGCGACCCGGAGAAGATCCCGCTCAACCAGTACGATTCGGCCTTCGAGTACATCCGCCAGCATCCGGAGGTGCGCGACGTCATCCTCTCCGGCGGCGACCCGATGATGCTCAGCGACCGGCGCATCGAGTACATCCTGCAGAACCTCCGGGCGATCCCGCACGTCGAGATCATCCGCCTCGGCAGCCGCATCACCTCGCACCTCCCCGAGCGCATCACGCCGGAGTTCTGCGACATGGTGCAGAAGTACCACCCGATCTACATGAACACGCACTTCAACCACCCGAGCGAGCTGACGGAGGCGTCGCGGGCGGCGCTCGACCGGCTCTCGCGCGCCGGCGTGGTCCTCGGCTGCCAGACGGTGCTGCTGAAGGGCGTGAACGACAGCCCGGAAGTGATGATGAAGCTGATGCACGAGCTCCTGAAGGCGCGCGTGCGTCCGTACTACATCTACATGGCCGACCAGGTCGCGGGCGGCGAGCACTTCCGCACGCAGGTGCAGAAGGGGCTCGAGATCGTGAAGGCGCTCCGCGGCTGGACCTCCGGCCTCGCGGTCCCGCACTTCGTGATCGACGCCCCGGGCGGCGGCGGCAAAGTCCCGCTCCTGCCCGAGTACGTCGAGGAGATCACCGACGACGAAGTGATCTTCCGCAACTACGAGGGAAAGCGCTTCACCTACAAGCAGCCGAAGACCGCGTCCCCCGCCTGCCCCACCGAACCCGCCGGCGAGCCTGACATCGTCCCCATCGAGATCGCGGCGAGCAAGGGACGCGCGACGAGGAAGCGGAAGTCGGCGAACGGGTGAGCTTGGCGCGCGCCGTGCGCGGAGTCTGACGCGAGTTTCTGGATCTCTGCTTTTCGCGGGGAGATCGGGAGGCGGGGAGGACTGGGATCGGTCATGAGTTGGAGCTGTTGTTCGTGCAGCTCACGATGCTTCAGGGGGGCGCGTGGCGAGATGGTCTCGCCATACGCCCCCCTCAAGCATTCCGGCGCTTCGTTGGCAATGACAGGAGCCACGGAGCGGAACACAGCAAACTCCCCGAGCCGTTCTCCCAACCTCCCGGGCTCCCCGCGAACGGCAGAGATCCGGGAGCCGCGTCCGAACCACCGCACGGCGCACCGGGGCCGAATGCGCCCCGCGCCTCGTCAGGCTACGCCGTCGCCTCCTTCTCCTCCACGTGCTGCGCGATCACGCGCTGCGCGACTTCGCCGGGCACCTCCTCGTACTGCTTGAAGCGCCGCGTGAAGCTCGCGCGGCCGTGAGTCAGCGACTGGAGCTGCGTCGCGTAGAGGTGGATCTCCGACTCCGGAACGGTGGCGCGCACCTTCGTTCGCTTCGAGCCCGCCGGCTCCGTGCCGAGCACCTGCCCCCGCCGTGACGAGAGATCGCCGAGGACGTCGCCCAGGTAGTCGTCCGGCGTCTCGATCTCCAGCTCGTCGAGCGGCTCGAGCAGCACCGGCCTGCACTTCTTCGCGACCTCCTTGAAGGCGAGGATCCCCGCCATCTTGAACGACATCTCGTTCGAGTCCACGGAGTGGTACGAGCCGTCGAAGAGCTCCACCCGGAAGTCGACCATCGGGTAGCCGGCGAGCACGCCGCGCGTCGCCGCCTCGTTGATCCCCTTCTCCACCGCAGGAATGAACTTGCTCGGGATGACGCCGCCCGTGATGCGGTCCTCGAAGACCACGCCGTCGCCGCGTTGCGCGGGCGCGATCCGCACCCAGCAGTCGCCGAACTGCCCGCGGCCCCCTGTCTGCTTCTTGTGGCGCCCCTGTCCCTCGGCGCGGGCGCGGATCGTCTCGCGGTAAGCGATCTTCGGGGCGCTCAGCGTCGCGACGACGCCGGCCTTTCGCCTGAGCTTCGCCAGCGCGACGTCGAGATGGCGCTCGCCGAGACCGCTCACCAGCGTCTCGTGCGTCTCCGGGTTGTAGTGCAGCTCGAGCGTCGGATCCTCGTCGTGGAGGCGGTGCAGCCCCGCCTGGAGCTTCTCGTCGTCGGTGCGCGAGGCCGCGTGGATGGCGAAGGTCACGAGCGGCTCGGGCAGCCGCATCGAGGGGAGCCGAACCGGATGCTCGCGCGTGGACAGCGTGTCCCCCGTGTGCGTGTTGCGCAGCTTGGCGACGCAGCCGATGTCCCCCGCGTGCAGCTTCGGGATCTCGGCGCGCTCGCGCCCCTGGGCCACCGAGAGGTGGCCGAGCTTCTCCGCGGCGCCGCGCGAAGCGTTGAACACCTCCTTCCCGTTCTCCACCGTGCCGGCGAGGATGCGGAAGAAGGAGATGTCGCCGACGTGCGGCTCGGAGAGCGTCTTGAACACCTGCGCGACGAAGGGCGCGGCATCCTCGGGATGGATCTCGACCTCGCGCTCGCCCTCGGCGCCGTGGAAGCCGTGCAGCTCCTCCATCTCGTAGGCCGAAGGCATCAGCTCGACGAGGCGCGTGAGGACCGTCTCGGTCCCGAAGTCACGCTCGGCGGCGCAGCAGAAGAGCGGGAAGAGCTGGCCCTTCTTCATTCCCTCCTTCATCGCCGCGACCTCCTCCTCGCGGGTGATCTCCCCGCCATCGAGGTAGCGCTCGAGGAGCGAGTCGTCCGTCGAGGCGATCGTCTCGAGCATCTCCTTGTGATACCGCTCGAAGCGCTCGCGCTCCTCGGCCGGGATCTCGATGTCGCCGCCCTTCGCCCCGTAGAGGCAGGCGCGCTTCGTGAAGAGGTTGATCGCGCCGCGGAACGCCGCTCCCTCGCCTAACGGTATCTCGACCGGGATCACGTTGGGGGTGAGCGACTCGCGGATCGCCGCGTACGCTCGGTCGAAGCTGGCGTGCTCCTTGTCCATCAGCGTGACGACGAAGAGCACCGGGTCCCGCCGCTCGATCGCCTCGTGGAACATGCGCTCCGTGCCGACCTCGACGCCGGAGGTCGCGCTCACGGCGACGAGCGCGCCGTCCGCCGCGGCGAGGCCGGCGACCGCGTCGCCGGCGAAGTCGGCGTAGCCGGGCGTGTCGAGCAGGTTCAGCTTCGTGTCCATCCATTCGGCGATCGCGCACCCGACGTTGATCGAGTACCCCCGCTCCGTCTCTTCCGGGGTCGCATCCGTGAGCGCCGTCCCTTCCTTCACCGATCCTCGTCGGCGACTGGACCCGGAAACGAACGCGAGCGAGTCGACCAGTGTGGTCTTCCCGCTCGCGCCATGTCCCACGACCGCGACATTGCGGATCGCCCGCGCATCATACTCCCGCATGGGTCCAACCTCCTTCGGCTCGATCAGGTCAGAAGAAGTCCGCTAGACGAGGCGTCCGATCCGAGGAGCCGCGCGGAGCCAGGCGCGCAGCGTCTCGTCGCTCACGTCGGCCAGATCCTGCTCGCGACCGATCGAGATCGCGCGCACGGTCTGCCGGGAGTCGCTGATGCACGAAAAAACGACCGCCTCGTCGTCGCCACGCTCCTGTTGCATGCGCGCAGCGCCCCAGAGACGGCCATCCTCGGCGGCGAAGATTCTCTCGCTTCCCCCAGGGTCGCGAGTCGTGCGTGGTACAGGTTGGGACATTCCGGATCCTCCCTGTCATTACCCTGTCGCTCGGGGAGCGGTGAGTCAAGCAGGCGGAGCCCTACGAAGGGGTCGGGGATCAGGGATCGGCAACTGCAAAAAACAGAAGCGGCGAATCGGAACTCCGATTCGCCGCCCTTGTCGTTCCGCACTTCCTGACGCCTGGGGCCTGACCCCTGCTGCTCGGACGAAGAACGATTCGATTCAGTCTCCCTCGTACTCGAAGGTCAGTCCATCTGCTTCGCGAACCGTGTCGAGCATGTTCTCGATGCGAGCGCGCGCTCCGGCGGTCATCTCGAGCACCGGACCGAGCGAAACGGTGATCGCGCGACGCGCCCCTTCGGGCCAATCGGGCATGCTGAGCCCAGCAGCGAGACGACGAATGAGCTGCCCGCACTCCGAGAGCAGCCGGCCGGCGGTCGCGTGCAGAATCTCGAGTGGGATGTCGAGGTCCTGTGTCATGAGCTGACCCGTGGCACCATCGCGCCACGCCGCGTCACCGATCGCGCCACGCTCCGCCCACACGCCGAGATGACGGATCGCGTCCGAGCGATCGTCTCCCGATCGATGGCTCTCGACCGCCGCGGCCAGCGCCAGCGCAAGAGACTCCGGGCTCGGGGCGCTGTAGAGCGTCACGACATCGCGCGATGGACGACTGGCATCCAGCGGCGAAGGCACGGAATTCACATGCGCGAGCACGGGCGAGTGGTCGGACCCATCCTCCAACATCACGAGGACGTCCATCCCTCCCTCCTTGAGCGGTGCCCGCTCTTCCCCTGCGACTTGCATCTCCCCTCCGGGTCACGCGTTCTGCAACGCGCTGGCTGTCCACCGCGGACAGCTCTCGGTGTCGTTCAGGGTACGTGTCTCGAACCCGCGCCTCGGATCGTTGTTCCCCGTTCTCCGGACGATTTTTCGATCGGCGTTCCCGCGCGACGCGCGCTCGTTTTCGCGCGTCGCGCACCCCTATCGAGCAAGGCCCATGCCCGATGCGAAGCCCACCGAAGCGACCACCGCGAGCACGATGCCCTGACTGAGCGACAACGCACCGACCGGTGCGACACCGATCAGATCCGGCGCTCGACTCACCAGGATCGCCACCGCGGCCGCTCCTGTGACCAGCGCCACCGCGAACGCGACGATGCGCGGCCGCCGCGTCCCGATCGTCGTCGCGAGTGCGCCGAGCACGATCCCCGCGAGCATGCAGCCCGCGACCAGCACCACGATCCCGACGAGGCTCACCGGCGCGTCGAAGTCCCAGACGCCGCGTGCCCTGTTGCCGAGCAGCAGCGCGGCGAAGGCGTTGAAGGGACGCGCGGTCATCCCGCCGCGAAGACCGAAGCCGAGCAGCGCGCCCGCGGCCGCCGCCGCCGCGAGCGCTCCCCCCCGCGCGCCCCGCCGCAGCGTCAGCGTGACTGGAGACGAATCCGGCATGACGATGAGAATGTTCTCATGTTGTTCGCTTCCCACCCCCGGTGCTTGCCGTTAGGGCACCACCGGCTAGCTTGTTCGCCATGGCCGTGCCAGAAGCGCCGACGACGATCCTCATCGTCGAGGACAATCGCGATGTGCTCGCGCTCATCGAGCGCATGCTGCGCTCGAGCGGGTTCCTCGTGCGCAAGGCATACGACGGCGAGGCGGCGATCGCCGCGGCGCTCGACGTCGAGCCCGCGCTGGTCATCCTCGACATCGGGCTCCCCAAGCGCTCGGGCCTCGAGGTCGCCGCCGAGCTGCGCCGCCGCGGCTTCCACGCGCCGGTGCTCATGCTCACCGCGCGCGACACGGTCTCCGACAAGGTAACAGGGCTCGACGCGGGCGCCGACGACTATCTCGCCAAGCCCTTCGACACCGACGAGCTCCTCGCGCGCGTGAAGGCGCTGCTCCGCCGCGCCACCCTCCGTGCCGACGACGCGCTGATCCGCGTCGGCGACCTGTCGCTCGACCCGCTCAGCCGCCAGGTCAAGCGAGGCAAGCGCGACATCGCGCTCACCCAGCGCGAGTACGCCCTCCTCGAGTACCTGATGAAGAACGCCGGCCGCGAGCTGACGCGCGACCAGATCACGGAGCACGTCTGGCGTCAGGACGCGGAGCCGTCGACCAACGTCGTCGACGTCTACATCAACTACCTCCGCAAGAAGATCGACACGGACGGGCTCCCGCCGCTTCTGCACACGGTGCGCGGCGTCGGCTACGTGCTCCGGCCCTAGCGCGTTCGACCACGACGTCCCCGGAAGGAACAGAGCGGGCGTGCCGGTATCGGCACGCCCGCTCTGTTCCCTTTCAGCTTCTTCTCGTCGCGCTCAGCGCGACCCCACCACGCGGGGGATGTCCCCACTCCGAAGATTTTTCATCGGGTTACCAGGCTGGGACGACGTCGATGAGCGTGCCAACATCCGCGTAGTCAGATCCGACAAGGTAGCCGCTGAAGTGCTTCACGCGGCGGAAGACGATGTCGTGCTGGAGGTCGACGAACGACTTCAGCGTGGAGTCCGTCACCGACTCGTCGATCGCCTGGTCGGGCGAGCCGCTCGGCAGCCACTTCATGCCGAAGTTCATGTAGTTCGAGTCGTTGACATCCACGCCCGTCTTCATCATCACCCAGACGGTGTGGTTCGGATCGTCCGTCGGGACGAAGCGGACCGCGGGAGTGAAGTCGACCCAGGCGCGACCACTCGCATCCGTGCGGACTTCCGCATGGAAGTCGATCGGCTGGTCGAGCGGCGTGCAGGGCGCGTTCCAGAGATCCGGGCCATATCCCGACGTCGCCGGATCGCAGATCGAATGATCCGGGAAGTAGACCGCGTGCGCGCCGAGGACGAACAGACCACCCGTGGGCGTGACCGTGAAGTCAGCCGAGAGCGAGTCCGGCGCAACCGCGTTCATGATCACGTCGAGCGAGGGCGCGCCAGCGGGCATCGTGCTCCGCTCCTGCTTCGGCGCCGCGACCTGGTCAGCCGCCGAGCACGCCGCAAGCAGCGCGACCGCGGCGATCGAGGCCAGCCTCATGAGTGAACGATTCGAGCGAAACATAGGGTAATCCTGAAAGGGATGGACTGCACTGACGCCCCCTCCTAAGGCACGGCTCGTACCAGAGATCTCGAGCCCGCCTCCGCATCAGTCAAACAGTTGCAGTACAACAACTTGTAGATCTACCGACACCCGTCGGCCGTACCGCTGTCATCTAGACGTTCGGTCACAGTGTCCGGTCACCAGGTCGTTATGTCCGAGCCAGCAATTCCTCCAGCTGCCGGTCGATTTCGCTGTACCCCATTCCCTTCACCCGCCCGGAGTAGCTCTCGGCCAGCTGACGCACACGATCGGGCGCGACTTCGTACAGTGCGTTCGCGCAAGCGGCCGTCAGCCACGCAGCAATGTACAGGTCCGCCGCCTCCGCCATCGCCAGCGCCCGCTCGAAGCGTGACAACGCCTCTGCGGTGCGACCGTCGCTGGCCATCACCTGCACGCCGAGCGTCTCCACGAGCTCGCGCCCCTGGAACCAGTCCCGCCGCGAGCGCATCCGCTCGTCCGCGGCCTCGAACTTCTCCCGCGCCGGCGCGGTCTTCCCCTGCGCGAGCAGCGACAGCCCCAGCCCCGCCGTCGCGCCGATCTCGACCTCGGACTGCCCGATGCGCTGCGCGAGCGAGGTGGTGACGTCGTACAGCTCAGCCGCCGAGTTGTACTCGGCGCGGTCGCGGTCGAGATGCGCGAGGTTGTACAGCGCGTAGAGCTGCCGCTCGCTGTTCTTCGCCGCGGCGAAGAGCGCGAGCGACTCGCCGAACAGCTCGCGCGCCCGGTCGAAATCTCCGCCCTTCAGGTACACGACGCCGAGGTTCAGCGCGGCCAGCCCCCAGAGATCGGGTGTGCCCGAGGTGCGGCCGATCGCGATCGCCGTCGTCAGATGCCGCTTCGCTTCCTCCCACCGCCCGAGCGCGACGTACACGGTGCCCAGGTTGTTGTGACAGCGTGCCTGGCCGCGGCGATCGCCCAGCGACTCCCAGAGTGCGAGCGCCCGCTTCTGGATCTCCAGCGACTGCGTGGGCTGGTCCGGTTGAATCGCGACGCCGAGCCGCATCAGGGAATCGCCGAGGAGCGCGGGCTCCGCGACCTTCTCGGCCAACCGGACCGCCTCCCAGGCCGCGCGTTCGCTGGCCTGCGTGTCGCCGAGACGCCACTGGGAGAGCGAGATCATCTTGAGGAGCGAGACACGCTCCGCGTCGGCGCCGAGGCGCTGCGCCTCCGCGTCGAGCGCGACGGCCGCGTCCAGCGTCTGGCGCGCCGGCTGGCCGAGCAGCCCGCGCAGTCGCTCGCGCATCACGCGCAGGGAGAGCGACCGCTTGCGATCGCCCTGCCCCTCGAACCAGTCGATCGCCAGGTCGCAGAGCTCCTGCGCCTCGACGTACTGGCCCATCGCTTCCGCGATCTGCGCAAGGCGCACGCGCACGTCGGCGAGATGCGCGGGGCTCGCCGCGTTGCGCTCGGCGATGTGGAGGAACTCCGTCCCTTCCGTGTGCGCGTACACCGCCTTGGCCTGGTCGGCGGCGAGGATCGCGTAGTTGTACGCCTTCTCGGCGTTTCCGCCCCGGTCGTAGTGCGTCGCGATCTCCGCGGCGGCGTCGGGGGTGCGGCGCTCGAGCGCCTGGGCGACGCGCTCGTGCATCCGGCGCAGGCGGCGCGGGTTCACCGATTCGCGCAGCACCTCGGCCATCTTCCCATGCGTGAAGGCGTAGCGGTCGCTCTCGCGATCCGCCGTCGCCTGGAGCACCGAGGCGCGGATCCCCTCGTCGACCGCGTCGAGGAGCTCCTCCTCGCTGCCCGCGCCGGCCTCGATCGCCAGATCGAGATCGAACTCGCGGCCGATGACCGCGGCGGTCGTGAGGATGGCCTGCGCTTCCGCGGAGAGGCGCGACAGACGGCGCGAGATCAGGTCGCTGACGCCGACGGGAAGGCGCAGCTCCGAGACCGCGCGCCACTCCCAGCGCTCGCCCGTGTACCAGACGGCGCCTTCGTCGACGAGGGTGCGCAGCACCTGCACGACGAAGAGGGGATTCCCCTCGGTGTGGCGATAGAGAAACGAGAGCAGCTCCCGGCCGACGTCCTGCCGGTGGAACGCCGCCTCGACCCACTGCTTGAGCTCATCGCGCGTCAGGCGCGAGAGCGTCATCTCGGTGAACAGCTCGTTGCGCGAGAGGCGGCGCCGGCGCTCGAGCGTCTCGCCGTAGGTCTCCTCGGCGCGGATCGTCAGGCAGATGAGCAGCCGCTCGTTCTCGAGCTGCGGCACGAGATACTCGAGGGTATCCCACGACGCCGAGTCCGCCCACTGCATGTCGTCGAGCACGATGACGAGCGTGCGCTCGCGCGCGGCGAGGCGCACGTACTCGGCGATCTCCTCGAGCAGCATGTACTTCGAGCCGACGTTCGAGTCCTCGAAGGGGGCGTCGGCGCCTAACGCGGGGACGAGCCGTGGCAGCTCGCGCCACGGATGCTTCGGGACGATGTCGAGCCGGCGGATCGCGCCGATCACCTCCGCCCATGGCGCGTACGGCGCCTGCACGTCCGCCTCGTGGGCGCGGCCGGTGACGAGCGACCCGGCGCGGAGGCGCACTTCCGGCTCGAGCTGCTTGATCAGCGTCGTCTTGCCGACGCCCGCCTCGCCGCTCACGGCGACGACCTTCGGGTGTCCCTCGCCCGCTTCCTCGAGGAGCTTCACCATCGCGCGCAGCTCGTCGACGCGGCCGACGAAGCGCTCGATGCTCAGCGGGAGGTGCGTCGGCGCCTCGTCGGTGATGGAGGCGATCGCGACGCCATCGCGTCCCTGCCGCTTCACCTGATACAGCGCGCGGTCCGCGGCCGCGAAGAGCGTGTCATAGTCCCCGGCGTGCTCCGGGAACGACGCGACGCCCATCGACGACGTGACGAGCACCGAGCCCGAGCGATCGCGGAGGAAGAAGGTGTGGCCGCGGATCCCCGCGCAGATGCGCTCGGCGACCTCGCGCGCCGCGTCGGCGGGAGTGTCGGGAAGGAGCGCGACGAACTCGTCCCCGGCATAGCGCGCGGCGACGTCGGAGCCGCGAAGGTTCTTCCGGATCAGCTCCGCGACACCGACGAGCACGTCGTCGCCCTGCAGGTGTCCGTAGGTGTCGTTGACCAGCTTGAAGTGGTCGACGTCCATGACGATGAGCGACACGGCGCGCCCTTCGGCGCGCGCCGTCTCCATCGCGGCCGTAGCGGCCTCGATGAACGTGCTGCGCAGTGGCAGCCGTGTCAGGTCATCGATGCGAATGGGACACCTCGGCGGGACGGCGCGCCGCATTCCGGAGGGGGCGCGGCCAGGACGTTGACCATAGGGTACGCGGTTCAGCCGCGCAAGCGAAGTGCGCCGCCGAACCGCGTACCCGTCGACCGTCGTACCACACGCTACCCGCTGGCCATTGATTGGTTCGCGGAAAACGTGTGTTACATCGGGCGTGCTCTACTGCTTACTCTTGGACGTTCCAGCATCCCCTTGGTCACGGGCGAATGCCGGCATCGCGGCCCAGGCCGCCGGGTCGATGTCCTTGCCGTGGACGTAGATCCCGTAGTGAAGATGGGGGCCGGTGGCGAGCCCCGTGGCCCCGACGCGCCCGATCCGCTTTCCGGCCGCGACCCGATCACCGCGGCGGACCAGCGCGGTGTCGAGATGGAAGTAGGCCGAATGCACGCCCTGACCGTGGTCGATTACGACGGTGTTGCCGGTGAGGATGTAGCTCCCGACGTCGGCGACGAGCCCCGCGGCGGGGGCGACGACGCTGCTTCCCCTGGACGCGGTGAGATCGACCCCCGCATGGCGCCAGGAGGGCACGTCTCGCGACGATGCGACGACGGTGTCGAGACCGAAGCTGCCGGTGGTCTTGAGCTCGGGGCCGAGCCGGATGGCCCGCGACGAGTCCGCGGCGCGGTAGTAGAACCGCTCGGCGCCGTATCCGTCGCCGCGCGCACCCTTCACGGGGGCGCCCCAGCTCCCGCTCCAGTACCTCGTGTCGGACTCCGCGCCGAGCACCGCGCGAAGCGCGCGCGCGTCGCGCGCCACGTCGGCGCCGCGCTTCACGAGGGCGTAGTGCGCGGAATCGAGGAAGACCAGCTCGCGTCCGAAGTCGTGGTCGGCGACGGTGATCTGGCGGGTGATGCGCCCGGCGGGCCGATCGAAGGTGAGCGTGAACGTTCCCGCGGGCTCGTCGGCGGGAAGCGGTACGATTGCCAGCACCCCCCGTGCGACACGGTAGCAGGGGAGCGTCGCCCCCTTCCAGGTGCAACGGGGGATGTCGGGGGCGAGCCCTTCGGCGAGCGCGAACAGCACGCCGCCGCGCACCGGACGGTCGGCGGACATCGTGACGGTGCCGCTGTCGCGCGCCACGGTGTTGGCGAGCGAATCCGAGGGCGCGGCCGGTACGCCCGAGGGAGGGCTCGTGTCGGCGCGGGCTGCGACCCCCGTCGTGTCGGTGACCGTGCTCGTGTCGCGCTTCGACTTGTCGCTGCTCACCACCTCGCAGGCGGCGAGCAAACAGATGACGGCGGCGACGGGAAGCAGCACCATCGCGCGTGAGGGTCGGTAGATCGTAGGCATGGCGTTCTGGCGTGGGATCACGGCGAGCGGGGCAAGACGGGGGCCAGTGCCAGCCGGAGGCGGCGTTAACGAAACCGGAGACGGCGACGTCTGTCGTCGCATGAGAAGCGGCCGTCGCATCGCTCCGGTCATGCTCCTCGCGCTCGCGGGGTGCGCCCACGCCGCACGTACCGCCGTCACACCCACGGTGGACGCGATCGCGGAGCGGGAGCTGTCGCGGGACGAGCAGGCGCGGCACGTCCTCGACCGTCTCGCGTTCGGCGCGCGGCCGGGGGATCTCGATCGCGTTCGCGAGATGGGTATCGACCGGTGGATCGAGGGGCAGCTGCGGCCGGAGCGCATCGCCGACCCGAATGGGGAGAAGGCGGCCGACGCGTTCCCCGTGCTGCGGGAGGATCCCGCGGCGCTGCTCCGCGACGTCGCCGCCCTGCGCGACGGGGCGGGGCCGGACACGGCCGCGCGACGCGCCCTGCGCATGCGCTACAACGAGGTCGGACGCGCGGTGCAGTCGGCGCGGCTCGCGAGGGCGACGACGAGCGAGCGGCAGCTGCAGGAGGTGCTCGTCGACCTCTGGGCGAACCACTTCAGCGTCTTCGCCGGCAAGGGCCCCGTGCGGCTGTATCTCGCGCGCTACGAGGATGACGCGATCCGCCCGCACGTGCTCGGGAGGTTCCGCGACCTGCTCGGCGCGGTGGCGCACAGCCCGGCGATGCTCTTCTACCTGGACAACTGGCAGAGCGCGGCCGATTCGCTGCACCCCACGCTCGCCCGTCGTCGCGGTGCGCGTCGCGCCGGGCCGCGCGCGCCCCGCGGCCTCAACGAGAACTACGCCCGCGAGCTGATGGAGCTCCACACGTTAGGCGTGGACGGAGGCTACACGCAGCACGACGTGATCGAGGTGGCTCGTGCGCTCACCGGGTGGTCGATCGCGTCGCCGCGCGAGGGCGGCGGGTTCGTCTTCCGTCCCGCGCTGCACGACGCCGGCGAGAAGATCGTCCTCGGCGTGCGCATCCCGGCGGGCGGCGGCGAATCCGACGGCGAGAAGGTGCTCGACATCCTCGCCCGACACCCGGCGACGGCGCGGATGGTGGCGACGACGCTCGCCCGCCGCTTCGTCAGCGACGACCCGCCGCCGGCGCTGATCGATCGCGCGGCGGCGGTCTATCGGCGCACCGGCGGCGATCTGCGAGAGGTGGTGCGGACGATCGTGACGAGCCCCGAGTTCTTCTCGCGCGCCTCCTACCGCGCGAAGGTGAAGTCGCCGCTCGAGCTCGTGGCGAGCGCGCTGCGCGCGACGGGGATCGCCGCCGACACCACGCCGCGCGCGGCGCGCGCGGTGGCTCAGCTCGGGCAGCCGACCTACGGGCACCAGACGCCCGAGGGCTGGCCGGAGCACAGCAGCGAGTGGCTGAGCGCCGGCGCGGTCGCCGATCGGGTGAACGTCCTCGCGCCCCTCGCGAAGCGCGGGCCGCTGGACGACTCGACGCGCGCCATGCTCGAGTCGTCCGACTTCCAGCGGAGATAGCTGATGCAGCGGCGGGTCTTTCTCAAGTCGGGCGCGCTCGCGCTCGTGACCATCGGGCTCAGCCCGCGCTTCCTGCGCCGCGCGGCGCTCCTCGCCGAGACGCGCGCGGCCTCGCGCGGAAAGACGCTGATCTGTCTCTTCCAGCGAGGAGCGGCGGACGCGCTGAACGTGCTCGTCCCCTTCGGGGACGCGCACTACCACGAGCTGCGCCCGACGATCGGCATCGCCGCGCCCTCACGCGAGGGCGGCGAGCGGGCGATCGACCTCGACGGATTCTTCGGGCTGCATCCGTCGCTCTCGGCGCTCGCCCCGCTCTACCAGCGGGGGATGCTCGCGCCGATCGCCGCCGTGGGAAGCCCGAGCAGCACGCGCTCGCACTTCGACGCGCAGGATTTCATGGAGACCGCGGCGCCGGACATGAAGTCGGTGCGCGACGGATGGCTCAACCGCCTCCTCACCGTGAGCAGCGCCGACGCCAACGCGCGGCTCGCCACCGCGGCGGGCCACGGCACCGGCGCACTCCGCGGGATCGCGCTTGCCATGCAGCACCCCCGCGTCTTCGACGGTGCCGCGCCGACGGTCGCGCTCCGCTCGCTCGAGGAGCTGCGCGTGCGCGCCGGCGGCGCGGACGCGGCGAGACTCGAGCAGCTCTATCAGGCCATGGACGCGGATCTCGTGCACGGCGACGGAAGCGATGCCGCCGAGGCGACGCGGGTGCTCCGCGCGGTGGATCCGGACCGCTACGTGCCGGCGAACGGCGCGCAGTACCCGAACAGCGATTTCGGGCGGCGGCTGCGGCAGATCGCGCAGCTCGTGAAGGCGGGTGTCGGAATGGAGATCGCCTTCGCCGACGTCGGCGGATGGGACACCCACGTCAACCAGGGCGCCGCCACCGGACAGCTGGCGAATCGCCTCGACGACTTCGGGAGCGCGATCGCCGCGCTGGTCGCGGACCTGGGCGAGCGGATGGCGGACGTCGTGATCCTCACGATGTCGGAGTTCGGGCGGATGGCGCGGGAGAACGGCAACCGCGGCACCGACCACGGCCACGCCGGCGCGATGTTCGTGATCGGTGGCGCGGTGCGCGGCGGGAAGGTCCACGGGCGGTGGCCGGGGCTCGCGCCGGAGCAGCTGCACGAGGGGCGCGACCTCGCGCTGACGACCGACTTCCGCGCGGTGTTCGCCGAGGTGGCGACGCGGCACATGGGAGCCGCGCGGTCGGAAGCGCTCTTCCCCGGCTACGCGATGGACCAGCGGGACTGGCTCGGCCTCGTGTAGCCGGCGGTCAGAAGCTGAAGATCTTCCGCAGCGCCTTGCCGATCTTCTGCGACATCCCGTTCACCGCCTCGGCGGCCGCGGCGGCGAAGGGCTCCTCGGGCGACGTGTGCTCGCGGCAGTACTCCGTCGGCTCCGTCCCGGGCTTGAACCATTCTTCCTGGGTCGTCGGGCACCACTCGCTCGCCAGCTCGCCGGTGGACGCGTCGATGACGCGGCTGACCATTCCCGCCGGCGGCTGCCACCACGCTTCGGTTCCCGTTTCGCGCCAGCCGTTCGAGTAGAACTGCGCCCAGGCGGGAGCGGCGAAGCGGCCGCCGGACGCGCCGCCGGGAAGGGGGCGCGGCGTGTCGTAGCCGAACCAGACGCCGGCGATGATGGTGGGGGAGTAGCCGACGAACCAGACGTCGGCGTTGTTGTTGGTGGTGCCCGTCTTCCCCGCGATCGGACCGTCGATGCCCATGTCGCGCACGGCGTGGCCCGTCCCGTGGTCGACGACGGAACGGAGCATCGACGTCACCTGATACGCGTCGCGCGGGTCCATCACCGGCGTCATCTCCGGTTCGCTGCTCCAGAGCAGCGTCCCGTCGGCCGACTCGATCCGCCGCACGAGGCGCGGGGTGACGCGATAGCCGCCGTTCGCGAAGGGCGCGTACGCGGTCACCAGCTCGAGGGGCGTGACCTCGGCGGCGCCGAGGGCGAGCGCGGGCACGACGCGGAGATTGCTGGTGATGCCGTTGTCGTGGGCGCGCTGGGCGACGCGCGACTCGCCGATCGCGCGACTGAGTCGCACCGTGGCCGCGTTCGCCGAGACCATGAGCGCGCGGCGGAGGGTGATCTCGCCCTCGTACTCGTCGCCGTAGTTGGCGGGCGTCCAGATGTTGCCGTGCCCATCGTCGATCTCGACCGGGTCGTCGTCGACGAGCGAGGCGGGGGTGAAGCCCGCGGTCAGCCCGGCGGCATAGACGAACGGCTTGAACGCGGAGCCGGGCTGGCGATGGGCGAGCAGCGCGCGATTGAAGCCACCGCGCTCGTAGGTGCGCCCGCCGACGAGGGCGATCACGTCGCCGCTCCGTGGATCGATCGCGACGAGCGCGCCCTGCACGTCGGCTCCGCCGCGCCCGTACCATGCGACGCCCTCACGCCCGATTGCGGTCGCGTTGCGCTTGATCGTGGCGTCGGCCGCGCGCTGCGCGCGGGCGTCGAGGGTGGTGACGACGACGAGGTCGGCGTCGCGCATGTTCGCGGGAACCGCGGAATCGACGAGCGCGCGCACCGCGTCGAGCGCGTACGAATCGTCCGGCTGGGTGGGGTGCCACCCTTCCGCGGCGATGCGCATCGGCTGGCGCGCGGCGCGGAGCGCGTCGTCGCGGGTGATGTAGCCCTGCTGCGCCATGAGGGCGAGCACGAGGTTGCGGCGGCGCTGCGCGCGGTCCGCGTTGCGGCGCGGCGTATACGAGGACGGCCCCTTCGGAAGCGCGGCAAGGAGCGCGGCTTCGGGAAGCGAGATGCTGCGCACGCTCTTCCCGAAGAGATCGCGGCTCGCCGCCTCGACGCCGTAGGCGCCGTTGCCCAGATAGATGACGTTCAGGTAGAGCTCGAGGATCTGGTCCTTCGTCAGGTGGGACTCGAGGAGTCTCGCGACGCGGAGCTCCATGAGCTTGCGCGCGTAGGTGCGGCGCCCGTAGCGGCTGGCGACGAACCCGTTGCGCGCGACCTGCATGGTGATCGTGCTGAATCCCTCGCGCACGCCGAGGGCGCCGATGTTGCGCGACGCAGCGCGGACGACGGCGCGCCAGTCGAGCCCCTTGTGCTCGAAGAAGCGGCGATCTTCGGTCGCGACGAAGGCGTCCCTGACGTAGGTGGGGATCTCGCCGAGCCCGATGTTCACGCGCCGCACGGGGTTCAGGCGGCCGACCAGTACCCCGTTGCGGTCGAGGATGCGTCCCCCCTCCGCGGGGCGGAAGGCGCGGATCTCGTCGCCGGTGGGGCAGCCCTGGAAGCCACAGGTCGCGAGCCAGGCATCGAGGGCGAAGACCGAGCCGATGACGAGGGCGAGCGAGGTGAGCATCGGCCAGCTCTCGCGCAGCCAGACGCGCGCCGGTCGAGGATCGCGGCGTGCCCGAGCGACGAGGCGGCGCCAGCGAACGAGCGCGGCCGCGACGAGCGGGGTGTGACGGAGCTGGAGCAGCTCGTCCGAGTCGTCCGGGAGTTGATCGTGCATCGACAGGGAATATGGTACGCCCGACCCCTCGAAGGGTTTCCTCGACACCCGGGCTCAGCCGCGTCGCGAGGGACCGCGCGATCTCCGCGCGTGTAGAACGCGAGGTGGGCTACGCTTTTTCCGTGGGCACGATTAGCGTCGTTTACCCGCGTGCGTGTCGGTCGTCACATCCGCGTACGCGCCTGCGCGAGATCGCGCCCCCTTCATCCATGACAGCAGAGATGCACCGTCGTATCGAACTCCCGGCGATCGCGCGCACCGCGCCGCTCGCGGCCGTCTTCATGCTCGCCACCGTCGTCGCCTGCGGCGATTCGCGCGGCACGACCGCACAGCCGGCCGCGGAGGAGCACGTCGCGCACGCGGCGACCGTGCAGACCGCGAGCGGCGCCGTCGGCGCGCGCGCGCCGAACGAGATGGGGCGCATCCCCGTGCTGATGTATCACCTCATCGGCGACAAGGAGTCGTCGTGGGGGCGCGAGCGCGGCAACTTCCGCAAGGATCTCGAGCTGCTGTACGAGCGCGGCTACCGCCCGGTGAACATGGTGGACGTGCTCGACCGGAAGATCGACCTTGCGGAGGGTCTGTCGCCGGTGGTGTTCACCTTCGACGACGCGTCGCCTTCGCAGTTCCGCTACATCGAGCAGCCCGATGGAAAGCTCGCGATCGACTCGACGAGC
This sequence comes from Gemmatimonadaceae bacterium, assembly GCA_013361935.1. Classification (GTDB taxonomy): domain Bacteria; phylum Gemmatimonadota; class Gemmatimonadetes; order Gemmatimonadales; family Gemmatimonadaceae; genus JABFXC01. The sequence continues at coordinate 45,759 of JABFXC010000021.1, read as the reverse complement.
GCCGTGGGGATCTGGCTCGATTTCGCGAAGTCGCATCCCGGGTGGGGGAACAAGGCCGTGTTCTGCATGCTTCCGGCTGCCGCCGCGGGACATGCCTTCTTCGGCGAGAAGAACATCGAGGGACAGAAGAGCGCGTGGCGGTTCAAGAAGGTGCAGCAGCTGGCGGCGATGGGCTTCGAGCTCTGCGACCACACGCTGTGGCACGCGCAGCTGAACAAGTACAGCGACGCGGTGGTGCAGGAGCAGATCGCCCGCGGGCTGATGGCGATCGACTCGGCGGTGCCCGGCTACAAGGTCCGCTCCTTCGCGCTGCCGCTCGGGATCTGGCCGAAGAACAAGGCGCTGGCGAAGAGCGGCGAGTGGACGGATCCCAAGTCGGGGAAGACGGTGCGCTACGACTTCGACGCGATCTTCGAGGTGTGGGGGACGCCGGTGCCGAGCCCGTACTCGCCCGCGTTCAATCCGCTCAGCGTGCAGCGGGTGAAGGTGACGGGCAACTCGCTCGTCGCGACGCTCGATCATCTCGACAAGTCCGGCGAGCGCTACGTATCGGACGGCAAGGCGAACGTGGTCGCGGGGCGCCGGTTGCGCGCGGCGCGCGCGGCTCACGCACCACCGGAACGGCGGCGCTTGTTCTATCGAGCGCCGCCGTTCCGCGTTTGCGCGCCGATCGTTCGGCGAACGACGGCGAAGATGGCCTAACGCTCATGAGGAAGCCGCCGATCGGCGCGCGGTGATCGCGCGCACGATGTCACAGATTGCCACCTCCATGTCTCATTTGATCACTTGTGGCGTCGACGCGCGCGATGCGATGATAGCGCGACGTGATAATCGTCGTTCAACGACCCGTGGAGGACCCGTGGACGAGCTCGACCGGCCGATCCGGCATCTTTCATTCTTCGAAGCTCTCGCCTCGCTCGACGAGCAGGACGCCGAGTGGCGCGCGACGACCGCGGGACTGGTCGTGCTGCGTCTGGTGGACGCCTGGCTCGACGAGGGGGCGCACGTCGCGAGCGCCGACGCGTGGGGACTGAGCGCGGTCCGCGAGGCGGTGGACGGCATGTCGCCGGGCGATCCGGCGCGCACGATCCTCGGAGGAGTGGTGGATGCGATGGCGGGCGCGCCGCGCAACGATTTCGCGCTCGTCGCCGCGCCGCTCATGGCGTACGGGCGCGCGCTCAACTTCGACGCGAAGTGGCGGCTCGCCGCGGACGTGTACGAGACGCTCGTCGCGAACGCGCATCCGATCGACGAGGCCGACGTGTACATCGATGCCTCGATGCAGCTCGGCTACTGCTCGCGCATGGTCGGCGCCTGGGACCGCGCGGCCGCGGCGTACGCGGAGGCGGGACGGGTCGCGACGTCGGTGGGCGACGTGGTGGGGATCCTGCGGGCACGCATCGCCGACGCCCGATTATCGATGTCGCGCGGCAACCTCCCGCGCGCGGAAGCGATCCTCGACGACACGATCGAACGCGCGAAGGCGGAGGCGCTTGACGACGTCGCCGGGCTGGCGCTGAACGAACGGGCAGCGCTCGCGCACGAGCGACGGGAATACGAGCAGTCGATCCGCTTCGCGTACGAAGCGTTGTCGAGAGTTACCGGACAGGCGACGCGCGACCGTGTGCTCGCCGACATCGCGGCGTCGTTCATGGAATTGGGCGTCACGAGCGTCGCGCGCGATGCGTTCCTGGTGCTCGCCGCGACCGCGCAGGAGCAGTACGTACGTTGGACCTCGACCCTCAACCTTTTCGATATCGCGATTCGCGAAGGCAGCGAGCCGGGCTTCGAGCTGTATCGCCGGCAGCTCGCCCGCGACGAGCTGCCGATCGCGCTGCGCGCGCACTACCACATCATCGCCGGAAAGGGATACGGCGCGTTCAGTCGGCCAGTGCAGGCGCGCCGTGAACTGGACCAGGCGATCGAGCTCTCCGCCTCACATCGGCTCAACCAGCTTCTCTTCACGGCCGAGGAGAGTCTCCGTCAACTGGAGAACGGAATAGCTGCCCAGAGCATCCGTGCGGCGAAGACGGAGATTCCGGAGGTCGTGGCTGATGTGGCGGAGGCAATTCGCGGGATGAAGGCGGCAGTCGGCGCGGGCGGCGGATGAGCCGAGGGGCCGCGTCTGCGAAAGACGCGGCCCCTCGAGGCCGAACATTCGGGACCGCTTACTTCATGCAGATCATGCCACCGGTCGTCACGCCGCAATTGTCGCTCTTCGGCGCGGTCGGCGCGGTGGGGTTCGAGCAGGCGGAGACGACGAGGGCGGCAGCGGTCAGGATGATGGCAGCGATCTTGTTGCGACGCATGGGATTACCTCGCAGGATTGGTGGACCGGGTAGCGGGCTGCCCGCAAGCTAGGGTCGCCTGCGATCGGCGGAACGTGCATTTTGAGACCTTCGACTGGCATTCTGTGACATGTAAACCAGGGTCTCTTGGACGTCGTCGCCTATCTGCCTCCACCGCTGCTGTCGCATTTGCGTGTAGTGCTCGGGGAGGAACACCAGCTGACGCCCGTCGCCGGCTGGGAAGAGCTCGAAGCAACGGTGCGGCGGCGACCGGCGGACGTGGCGGTCGTCGATCCGACGCAGCCCGGAACGCTCCGGGTCGCGGAGACGGCGCTGCTGCGCCAGCGGTATCCGTCGGTGCGGGTGGTGGTCTACACGCAGCTCACGCCGACCGCGATGCGGATGGTCGTCGAGCTGGCGAAGGGAGGGTTGGAGCACGTCGTCCTGCACCGTTTCGACGATGACCCGCGTCGCTTCGGCGAGATGCTCTCGCAGCTGCCGGGACACACGCTGAGCGAGATGCTGCTCGAGCGGTTGCGGGAGTCGCTGGAGAAGACCCCGCCGCGCGTGGCGGGGGCGATCGGACGGATGCTGCGGACGCCGCGCCACTACTCGGCCGTGGACGATCTGGCCGCGGGAGCGGGGATGACCCGGCGGCAGCTGTATCGGGTGCTGGAAGTGGCGGGGTTCACCTCGCCGAGGTTGCTGGTGCAGGCGGCGCGTGCGGTGCGCGCGTTCGCCTATCTGCGGGATCCGGGACGGATGCTCGAGGATGTGTCGGCGAAGCTGGGGTACAGCGAGCCGCGCGTGCTGAACCGGGTGATGCTCGAGCTGGCGGGGATGCGCCCGCTCGAGGCGCGCGGGGCAATCGACTCGGAGGAGTTCGTCGAGCGGGTGGTGGCGCGGCTGTTCGCGCCGGCGCTGGAGCTGGACGACATGTGAGAGGAGGCCGGATGGCGCAACACGGACAGAGCAGCCGACGCAGGGTGCTCGTCGTCGACGACGAACCATCGATCTGCAAGGCGTTGGAGATCGTCCTCCGCCTCGCGGGCTACGATGTCGTGACCGTGGGGAGCGGCGAGACCGCCACCTCCCTGCTGCGCGAAGGGCGTTTCGATGCGATGCTCGTCGACCTGCGCATCCCGGACACCCGCGGCGACGTCATCTTCCAGCTCGCCGTCGCCCTCCAGCCGCACCTCCGCACCGCCACGCTGTTCATGACGGGCGACATCACCGAGCGCGCCGCGCGGCTGATCGCCGCCTGCGGCTGCCCGACCCTGCTCAAGCCCATCGACCTGCAGGACGTGCTCGACGCCGTCGGAGCACTCGCAGCGACGACCCGGGAAGCGGCGAGCGCGTGAGGGCAGCCGTCGGGGCCGGGGATCAGCCATCGGCGCCGATCCCTGACCCCCGACGGCTGGCTCGCAATCAGCCCGCGGTCTCCTGCTCGAGCTCCGTCCAGCGGGCGACCGCGCGCCGCAGATGCGGGATCACGATCGAGCCCCCGACCACCAGCCCCACACCGAATGCCTCGAACGCCTCTTCCCGCGTGACGCCTTCCTCCTGGCACCTGACGACGTGATACGTCACGCAGTCGTCGCAGCGGAGCACCATCGACGCGACGAGGCCGAGCAGCTCCTTCGTCTTCACGTCGAGCGCACCGGACTCGTAGGCCCGTCCGTCGAGGTTGAAGAAGCGGTTGATCACGAGATTGTCCTCGCCGAGGATCTCGGCGTTCATCTTCTCGCGGAAGGCGCGGAAGTCGGCGAGGGATCCGGCGCGCGGGGTACTGGGGGTGTCGCTGTCGCTCATAGCTTCCAGCTCTTGAGGGTCGTGAGGGCGGTCTCGAGGGCGGCACGCTGCTCGGGACGGGTCGCGCGGGCGAGGAGCTCCTCGTACGTGCGGATGGCGAGGACGAGGGCGTGCTCGTCGCTCTCCGCGCCGGCGAGAGATGCGGCGTTGTCGGCGAGGAGGGCGCGCGCGAGCTCGTCCTCCGGAAAGCGCTCCGTCACCTGCTGCCAGCGCGCGACGCGCGCGCGCGGGTCGGACTCGGAGAGCGCCCAGAGGTGCCATGCACCGCGGTTCCCGGGATCGGCGGCGATGGCTCGGCCGGCGAGCTCGCCGACGACGTCGCCGCCGCGGCCATGCAGCCAGTAGGCGTTGGCGAGCGCCACGAGCGCGCGCGCGTCGTTCGGCCGCAGGTCGACCACGCGCTCGTACAACGGGCCGGCGACCTCGGGGCGGTCGCGGTACGGATCCGCGGCGGCGACGAGCGCGTCCGCGTCGGCATCGGCGGCGATGCCCTGCAAGCTCCGGATGAGCGCCGCGAAGTTCGCGTCGCGCTCGAAGGCGGCAACGGCGCCGGCGACCGCGGCGCTCGCGGATCCGGCGTCGGAGGCGGACGGTGAGATCATCCTGGAAAGCTAACCAACGACAACGAGCGACGAGCGAGACCGCATGAGCGATGGAACGGTACTTTCCTTCTGCCTGATCACCGGGTCACCGGACGTCCGAGGGCTACTTCGGGAATCCATCGCCGTCGCGTTTCCGCGCGCGACGGTGGCCGAGGTCGCGCCGGGGAGCACGGAGAAGCTCGCGGCGCACGCCGCGGTCGTGATCGACGCGACGAGCGATCCCGGCGCAGCGATCGAGATCGCGCGGCGTGTTCGCGCGGGCGGGGGAAAGAGCGCGATCGTCCTCGTGACGCGGGCACGCGGCGAGGAGGTCGCGACGCGTGCCGCGCCTTACGGCGCCGTCGAGCAGGTCGAGCTGGGCGACGTCGCACGCACGCTCGGGCCGGCGATCGAGCGCGCGCTCGCCGCCGGTGAAACCGGCTCGCCGGAGCTCGCCGCGGCGCAGGACGAGCTTCGGCGGACGCAGCGGCTCATGGCGGCCGGGGAGATCGCGCTCGGGCTGCAGCACTCGATGAACAATCCGCTCACGGCGATCCTCGCGGAGGCGCAGCTCCTCGAGATGGAGGAACTGTCGGCGGAGACGCGGACCGCGGTGAGCCGCATCGTGGAGAACACACGGCGGCTGGTGGCGCTCGTCCGGAAGCTCGACGCGATCGGTCCGAAGAAGGCCGGGTAGGTCGCCGGCGCCGTGGTCGCCGATGCCCGGCACGAAGTTCGCAAGCGAGGACAGCGGCGCCGCCGGCTTATTGGCGGTTGCGCGAAATGAGGCGGGGTGCGATGTTGGTGCATCTCGCGGTGGGTCGTCTTGTTGACGCCACCGCGCCCCGACCGAGCTCCGTGCAGCGCGCCGACGCGCGCCGACCGGGAAGCAGCGGCCGGACGGAGATGGCCCCGGAGTCGCCGCAGACCCGGAGATGCCGCTCCACTGGAGAAGCAGGTCGGCAGGCGCGTGAGCGATTTCCGCGCTGATCCCGACGGCACGATGCGCGTTCGAGGCGCGCAGGAAGCACCCCCGCAATTCTGAACGACGCGCGTTTCGACGCGCACACAGCTCGACTACGGCACAACCTGCGCGCGCTCCGGCGCGCGAGCACGCAGCACGCATTGGCGCATACGAAGACAACCGCGCCCGACCCAACCTCATGAACTCCCGCGCGCCGAGGACATCGTCCGACGCGATCTGCGCTCGCGCGCGCGCCATACCCTCACCGTGATCGTTGCATGAACGAGCGTCGCCGTCCTCCCCGCCGCGGCCGCGGGCCCCGTCCGTCCACTCCCGATGCTGGCGCCGAGACCGCGGAGCCGAACCCGTACCGTGACTCCACCGCCGCGAGCGATTCGCCGGGGATCACCAGCCGGGACGAGAGCGCGGCCCTCGATCCATACGCGCCGAGCGATCGCGGTGATCGCCCGGAGCGCGCGGACCGCCTGGAGCGCGGGGAGCGCGGCCCCCGTCGCGGGCGAGGTGACCGCGGCGAGCGGGCCGAGCGCGCGGAGCGATCGGAGAGCGCGGGACCGGAGGGAAGCACGCCGACGAGCCCAGCGCGCGAGGCGGGAACCGAGCCGGCCAATGGTGCGCCGGGAGCCACGGCGCCGATGCAGAGCGACGACTTTCCGATCCCGCGCGACGAGGGGCGAGAGGGGAGCGGACGCTCCCAGGGCGGCGGGCGCAATCAGCACCAGCAGCGGAATCGCGACAGCCAGGGCAATCACAACAACGGGAACCGCGACGGCAACTTCCGCGGGAACCGGGATGGAAACCGCGATGGCAACCGTGACGGGGGACGCCGCGGGCGACGCAATCGCGGACGCGGTCCGCGGCGCGGGGGAGAGCAGCAGGAGCGTGGCCCGGTCGTTCCGGTCGCGGTCGATGGCGAGACGACGGGCTGGTTCGATCAGGGGCGGGACGGCGGATACATCCGCCGCGCGGGTGGGAGCTATCTCGCGGAGCCCGGGGACGCCTTCGTCCCGACGCAGATGATGCGACAGATCGGGCTGCGCCGCGGAGATCTGGTCGAGGCGACCACCGGCCGCGATCAGCGCGGCCGCACCGTCGTCGCGGAGATCCGGTCGGTGAACGGCCAGGACCCGGCGACCGCCGCGCGCCGTCCCGACTTCCAATCGCTGACGGCGTCGTATCCCGAGCGGAAGCTGTATCTCGAGACCGGGCGGCCGGCGAAGGGCGGCCCCGAGCTCACGCGCCGCGCGATAGACCTCATCGCGCCGATCGGCTTCGGCCAGCGGGCGCTCATCGTCGCCCCGGCGCGCGCCGGCAAGACGACGCTCCTGCACGCGATCACCGAGGGCGTCGCGGTCAACCATCCGAACGCGGTGCTGCTGATCCTCCTCGTCGACGAGCGTCCGGAGGAAGTGAGCGAAGCGATCTCCTGGGGGGTGGGCGAGGTGATCGCGTCGAGCTTCGACCAGCCGGCGCAGCGGCACGTCGAGGTGACGGACATCGTGCTCGAGCGGGCGCGCCGCCTGGTCGAGATGGGGAAGGACGTGGTGATCGTGCTCGACTCGCTGACGCGCATGGCGCGCGCGCACAACACCGCGGAGCGCGGCACGGGCCGCACGCTCTCCGGTGGTCTCGATGCGCAGGCGATGGCGAAGCCGAAGGCGTTCTTCGGCTCGGCGCGCGCGATCCCGGCGTCGGCGGGAGGCGGGTCGCTGACGATCATCGCGACGGCGCTCGTGGAGACGGGCTCGCGGATGGACGACGTGATCTTCGAGGAGTTCAAGGGAACGGGTAACTCGGAGATCAAGCTCGATCGCTCGCTGGCGGAGAAGCGGATCTATCCGGCGATCGACATCGCGACGAGCGGAACGCGGCGCGAGGAGAAGCTCTTCCGGCCCGAGCAGCTGGACTCCGTGTACACGCTGCGGCGCGGCCTGAGCCAGATGCCCCCGCAGGCGGGGCTGGAGTGGCTGATCAAGCGCATCGCTGGAACCACGAGCAACGACGCGCTGCTGGCGGGGCTGTAGAAGGGGCGTCGGGGGCCAGGGGCCAGGTGTCAGGAGCGGCGTTGACCGCAGTTCCTGACGCCCGGCCCCTGGCCCCTTGCTTTGCACGCCGCAAGGCGGCCCAGCGCTTGCACTTTCCGGTGCTGCCATGGCCACGCGCTACACCTCGTGGATGGTGGGGATGCTCGGCCTCCTCGCCTCCGCGCCGCTCTCCGCACAGTCCTCGCCCGCCGACCAGCCGGACAACCCGGAAGTGGTCGCGCTGTCGCTTCGCGGAGTGAAGGCGGTCGAGCCGTCCGAGCTGCAGCAGAGCATCGCGACCGAGGCGTCGCACTGCAAAGGGCTGATCCTCACCCCCTTCTGCTGGATCAGCAAGTCGCCGGCGATCTACCAGCACGTGTATCTCGACCGCACGGAGCTGCGGCGGGACGTGCTGCGCATCCGCGTGTTCTACTGGAAGCGCGGCTATCGCGAAGCGGATGTCGACACGACGGTGACGCCGAAGGCGGGCGGGGTCGCGATCACCTTCCGCATCACCGAGGGGCCGCCGACGCTCGTCCGCAAGATCGCGGTCGGCCCGCAGACGCCGGTGCTCAACGCGAAGGACATCCGCACCGCGATGGTGCTGAAGACGGGGAAGCCGCTCAACCTTCTCCAGCTCGACACGTCGATCGTGAACCTCAGCAACAAGCTGTGGGAGCGCGGCTACGCGGACGCGGTGGTGAAGACGGACACCGTCGCCGTCGACGACTCGGTGCACTGGGCCGACGTGTCGATCGCCGTCGACCCGCGGTGGAAGACCACCGTCGGCGAGATCCGCGTCGCCGGGAACGAGCAGGTATCCGAGCAGACGATCCGCAACTCGCTGGTGCTGCACGAGGGCGATCTGTACAAGCGCTCGGAGGTGATCGAGAGCCAGCGGAACCTCTACGAGTCGCAGCTCTTCCGGCACGCGGCGATCGTCGTTCCCCCGCAGGGGGACAGCCTGAAGATCATCGAGGTGACGGTGCGCGAGGCGCCGCTGCGCGACGCGCGGATCTCGGGCGGCTTCAACACCGTGGAGTTCGTGCAGCTGGAGGGCCGCTTCCGCCACTACAACTTCTTCGGCGGGGCGCGGCAGCTCGACCTGCAGGGGGCGATCGGCAACCTCTTCGCCGCGGACCTCAACAACACGGGGATCTTCAAGGACGTCTTCAGCGGCACGACGACGAACCGCGCGGCGTTCGAGCAGCCGACGTGGCAGGCGAGCGCCGACATCCGCCAGCCGTGGTTCCAGAACGCGCGGAACACGATCGCGCTGGGGATCTTCGCGCACCGCCGATCGCAGCCGCCGGTATACATCGACCGCGGCGAGGGCGCGTCGGCGACGTTCACCCGCGAGGTGGCCGAGCGGGCGCCGGCGAGCGCGGTCTACCGCTTCGAGTTCACGAAGATCGAGGCGGGTGACCTCTACTTCTGCGTGTACTACGGCGTCTGCGACACGCCGACGATCCGCGCGCAGCAGCGCGCGCAGCGGCTGTCGCCGTTCGCGATCACCGCGCAGATCGACCGGACCAACGAGGCGTTCTCGCCGACGAAGGGGATCCTCGGCCACGTGAACGTCGAGCACGCGGCGAGCTACACGGCGTCGGACTACCACTATGCCCGGGCCGACGCCGACGTCGCGGTCTACCGACAGATCGGCGCGCCGCGGAGCGTGCTGGCGCTCCACCTGAAGGCGGGGATCGCGCGGACGCTCGGCGACGACGCGCTCCACCCCCGGAAGCGCTTCTACGCGGGCGGATCGCAGTCGGTGCGCGGCTACGGGGAGAACCAGCTCGGCCCGCGCGCGCTGACGGTGCCGGCGTCGAAGCTGGCGACGCTCTACGGGTGCGACGTCTCGACGGCGACGATCGCGCAGTGCAACCCGAACGGGGTCGTCGCGACGAAGGATTCGCTGGGCAACGCCACGCCCGGCGACAAGGGGCTCGCTCCGCGCGACTTCACCCCGCGGCCGTTAGGCGGCACCTCCCTGCTCGAGGGGAGCGTCGAGTATCGCTTTCCGATCTGGCGGCAGCTCACCGGCGCGGCGTTCGTCGACGCGGGGCTCGTCGGCAACGGGGGGCTCACCAACTTCGCCAGCGGGAGCGGCGCGGTGACGCCGGGGGCGGGGATCCGCTATCGCTCGCCGGTCGGCCCGATCCGCGTCGACGTCGCCTTCAACCCATCCATCGCCGAGGATCTGCCGGTGTACACGGAGCGCACCGTCAACGGCGTCCAGCGGCTGGTGCCGCTGGACATCAAGTACCGCTACCAGCCGGCGCAGTCGGTGCTCGACCGCCTCACGTTCCACTTCTCGATCGGCGAGGCCTTCTGATGCGGCGCGTGGCGAAGGTCGTCGGGATCGTGCTCCTGGTCATCGTCGCGGTAATCGGCGTCGCGCTGTGGACGTTGACGAGCACGAGCTTCGGGCACGAGAAGGTCCGGCAGTTCGCGCTGAAGACGATGGCGTCGAAGGTCCACGGCCAGGTGACCATCGGCAGCATCGGCGGGAACCTGCTGCGGGGGACGGTGATCAAGGATTTCGCGATCACCGACAGCGCGGGTGCGCCGTTCATCGTCGCCGACGAGGTGACGGCGCGCTACTCCCTCGCCGCGCTGACGCGGAAGAAGATCGTCATCACGAGCCTGACGCTCGTGCGCCCGGTCGTCGTGCTCGACAAGCAGCCCGGCGGAAAGTGGAACTTCAACCGCATCTTCCCGCCGGACACGACGACGAAGACGGACACGACGCACGGCTTCGGCTCGTGGATCACCCTGCGCGACGTCACCCTGAAGCAGGGGAAGATGGTGGTGCGCGCGCCCTGGCATCCGGACTCCACGCTCACCGCGTCGCAGCAGGACAGCGTGATCGCGCAGACGCTCGGCGGCAACTCGCGGAACATGGTCGAGCAGGTGGCCGGCGGCTACCAGAAGGTCATGTCCTTCGACCGGATCGACGGGCGCCTTCCGGAGCTGCTGCTCGCCGATCCGAACGCGCCGGCGAAGGTGATCCGGGTGGCGACGCTGCAGATGGTCGCCGCGCCTTTCCGTCCCCCGGTCGCCGAAGTGCGCGACCTGAAGGGGCGCTTCGAGTTCACGAGCGATTCGCTCTGGTGGGAGAAGGCGGACGCGAAGCTGCCCGGCTCGCACATCACCGGCGACGGCAAGTACGTCTACGCGACCTCGGGGATGGTGCTGCGGCTGCACGGCGCGCCGGTCGCGACGGGAGATCTGCGCTGGCTCTATCCGCGGCTCCCCGCGGGGGGCGGCGGCTCGCTCGACTTCGCGATGCTCTGGGACGGGGACACCCAGACGTACGACGTCCGCAACGCCGACATCGGCCTTCAGGGCGCGAAGGCGACGGGGAGCTTCGGGCTGACGCTCGGCGACTCGATGTCGCTGCACGACACGAACCTGCGGCTCGCGTCGCTGGACACGCGGCTGATCGAGCAGCTCGTGCCGGGCTTCACCTCGCCGCGGCGCGGGACGCTGGGCGGCCGCGTCGCGCTCGGCGGGGGCAAGCATGCGATGCGCGTGAACGCCGACGTCAGCTTCGACGACGTGAGCGCGGGGACGAGCCGCGTCGCCGCGGTGGGCGAGGTCGGGATGGTGCCGACGGGCGGGATTCGCGCGCGCTCGCTGCAGCTGCGCCTCGATCCGGTGCAGGTGGCGCTGGCGCGGACGTGGATGCCGACGCTCCCGGTGGGCGGCATCGTGACGGGCACCGCGACGCTCGACGGGACGACGGCGACTCAGCTCGTCGCGGTGGCGGACATCACGCACAGCGAGGACGGCGCGCACTCGCGGCTCACCGGGCGCGGCGCGTTCCGCACCGCGGGCGGCATCTGGATGGACGTCGACGCGCGGGCGCGGCCGATCTCGCTCGCCGAGGTGGGGCGCTTCGTGCCGTCGCTCGGGCTGCGCGGGGTGGCCGCGGGCCCGATCCGGCTCACGGGGCCGATGCAGAACCTGCGGGTCGCGTCGTCGCTCCGCTTCCAGGAGGGGGGCGAGCTCGACGTCCGCGGCACGCTCGACCTGAAGAGCCAGCAGAAGGGCTACGACATCGCGACGGCGATGCGGCTCTTCAATGCGAACGTCGTGATGGCGAAGGCGCCGCAGACCTCGCTCACCGCGAAGGCGGCGGTGCGCGGGCGCGGCTTCTCCCCGGCGACGATGACGATGCGCGCGACGGCGGACGTGGCCGCGTCGCAGTACGACAGCCTGGCGATCGACAGCGCGTCGGTGCGCATCGGGATCGCCAACGGGATGCTCACCGCGGAGAAGCTGGTGCTCGGCGGCTCGCGGGCGATCATCACAGGGCGTGGAAGCTTCGGGCTGGTCGCCGGGCGCGAGGGGACGCTGACCTTCCGCGGACAGGCCGATTCGCTGCAGCGCTTCGCGCGCTACTTCCCGCACGACACGACCGCGGTGGCGCCGCGTCCCGGGCGCGTCGCGGCGGCGATGAAGCAGGCGCGCGCCGATTCGCTGGAGATCGCGAAGCGGACGGAGGTCGAGCGCGCGGTGACCGGCGCGCCGGCGCCGAAGCTGCAGGCGAACCTTCCGCCGACGGTGCGCGGCGATTCGGTGTCCGGGCACGTGGTCCTGGCGGGGACGATCCAGGGATCGCTGCCGCGCTTCGACGTGCGCGGCCGGCTCGCCGGCGAGCATCTCGCGGGGTTCGGGAGCACGGCGAAGAGCGCGCGCGTGGATGCCGCGTGGACGAACGCGCGCACGCCACAGTCGACGCTCGCCGTCGGCGCGCAGCTCGACGAGGCGTCGGTGAAGGGGTTCGCGCTGGACAGCGTCGACGCGCGAGTCTCGTACACGAACGACCGCGGGCAGATCGACTTCGGCGTGTGGCAGGATCACGTGCGCGAGTACTCGATCGCCGGCGACTACGTGATCGACGTCGACGGAAAGGAGCTCCGCCTGGCGCGGGCGCAGCTGCGCTTCGACACGACGGTCTGGAAGGGCACGCAGACGGCGACGATCCGCTGGGGGCAGCGCGGGCTGCAGATCCACTCGCTCGAGCTGCGCAACGCGTCGAACGGGCGGATCTTCGCCGACGGCACGATCCCGACGAGCGGCAACGCCGATCTGCGCTTCGCGATCGACAACTTCGCGCTTCAGGACGTCGCCGGGCTGCTGCAAACGGACCTCGCCCTCAGCGGGATCTCCTCGCTCTCGGGACAGGTGCAGGGCACGCTCGCCGACCCGCGCTTCCGCGTCGCGTTAGGCCTGACGCACGCGAGCTACGGCGGGACGACGCTGCCCGAGCTCCACGGAACGCTGAACTACGCGCGGCGCTCGCTCGACGGGCGGATCATCGCGGCGCGGCTGGGGGGCCAGCCGATGGCGATCGCGGACGGGCGGCTGCCGATCGACCTCGCCCTGCAGCGGAGCGACACGGGAAGCCGGCTCGGCGCCGGACCACTCTCGGTGGACGTCGTGGCCGACAGCCTGCCGCTGGAGCTGATCCCGCGGTTCACCGACGCGGTGGCCGACGTGCGCGGCCGCGCGGCGGGACGGATCGCCGTGCGCGGGACGATCCATTCGCCGCAGCTCACCGGCGTGCTCGCGCTCGACCGGGGGAACGTGCGGCTCGTCGCGACAGGGATGCGGCTGCAGAACGTCGCCGGCTTCATCCGGATGCAGGGCGACACGGTGTACGTCGACTCGCTGGCGGCGCGCGCGGGCGGCCCGGTTCGGCTGAACGGGACGATCGCCGTGACGTCGTTCTCGAACCCGGGCTTCGACCTGCACCTCTTCGCGCAGAACGCGCGCGTCCTCGACAACGACCAGGGACACCTCCGCGCAGACGCCGAGCTGGCGATGGCCGGCCCATTTTCGGCGGCGTACATCAGCGGGCGCACGCGCGTGCGGAGCGGCGTGATCTACCTTCCGGAGAGCGACAACAAGTCGGTGATCAGCGCGGGCGATCCGGCGCTGTTCAACGTCGTCGACACCTCGGTGGTCTCCGACCGTGAGATGCTGCCGACGCAGTCGCCCCTGCTCGCCGGGCTGCGGATGGACGTGCAGCTCAACGTCTCGCGCGACACGTGGGTGCGCTCGAAGGACGCGAACGTGGAGATCTACACGGCCGAGGAAGGGCTGACGGTGCACGTCGACCGGTCGAAGCAGACGCTCGCGCTGGACGGAGTCGTGAGCACCGACAACGGGCAGTACACCTTCCTCAGCAAGCGCTTCATCATCCGCCGCGGCTCGGCGATGTTCATCGGCTCGACGTCGGGGGCGAACGAGCCGATGAATCCCACGCTGCAGGCGACGGGCGAGTACGAGGTCGCGCTCCCGCAGCGCGCCGCGCTGACCATCCAGGTGGTCATCGGCGGGACGCTGCTCCGGCCGAAGCTCACCCTGCAGAGCGACGCCCAGCCGCCGATCTCGCAGTCGGACCTGCTCAGCTACCTCGCCTTCGGGCGGTCGTCGTCCTCGCTGCTGCAGATGGAGGGATCGAGCAACTCGAGCGGGAACGCGAGCGGGAGCATCGTCGGCACGGGGGCTGGGCTCGCCTACAAGCGGCTCGCCTCGGTCGCCATCGGCGTGCTCACCGACCAGCTGCAGGGGGAGGCGGCGCGCTCGCTCGGCGCCGACATCTTCAACATCACCCCGGCCGACGTCCCCACCGAGGTGTACACGCCTAACGGGCTGGGCGACTTCGTGCGCGGGACGGAGGTCGAGATCGGGAAGTACATCGACCCGCGGACCTATCTCGCGGTGCAGTCCCGGCTCTCGTTCAACGGGACGCAGAACATCCCGGGAATCGTGCTCCGGCGCCGGGCGGCGCTGGGGCTGCAGTATCAGGCGAGCTACGAGCCGCGCTATCAGGCGCGGCAGCCGAGCCTCGATCCGAACCAGGAGCCGCCGCACCCGTTCGGAGTGTTCGGCGCGTTCGTCATCCGCGAGTGGAGGTTCTGAGCGGACGCGCTCCGCTCAGGCTCTCCTCTCAGGCCTCTTCTCGAGCCGGCCCGCGAGGCCTCCGAAGGTCTTCACCCAGTTGAAGGCCCGGCGAAGATATGGCCCGAACTGGAAGCTCGACCCCGCGGCGGCGAGCCCCTTGTCGATGGGCCAGGCGATGAGGCGCAGCAGGCCGAGCACGGCCATCGAGACGACCCAGAGCGGGAAGCCGATGACGAAGCCGACGATGATGAAGGGCAGAAGCAGGATCGGCGCGACCGGGATGAGCGCGAGCTGAATCCGCCCGCGCGCGAGGTCGTTCACCAGCCGCCGCATCATCATCGTCGGTCGCATCATCTTCCTCCCTTCCCGATCTCGTCCCAGAGCTCGGCGATGGCGCGCATCCCCTTCACGAAGTTCTCGTCGCTCATCCACTCGTTGGGCGCGTGCGCGTTCTCGCCCGGGAGTCCGAAGCCGACGAGGAGGACCGGCGCACCGAGGATGCGCTGGAAGTCGCCGACGACGGGGATCGAGCCGCCCTCGCCGGTGATCACGGGCTCGCGCCCGAACGCCGCCTTCAGCGCGCGCTTCGCCGCGTCGAAGAGCGGGCCGTCGAGATCGGCGCGCCAGGGGCGGCCGCCGTGCAGGTGCGTCACCGTCACGGTGACGCCCTTCGGCGCGACGCGCTCGACGTGCGCCTTCATCAGCCGCTCGATCTCCTTCGGATCCTGGTCCGGCACGAGACGGCAGCTCACCTTCGCCATCGCGACCGCGGGGAGCACGGTCTTCGCGCCCTCGCCGGTGTAGCCGCTGAGGAGCCCGTTCACCTCGCAGGTGGGGCGCGTCCAGATGCGCTCGAGGGTCGTGTATCCCTTCTCGCCGCCTAACGCGGGAGCGCCCACCTCGTGGCGGAATCCCTCGTCGGTGAAGGGGAGGCCGCGCATCTGCGCGCGCACGCTCTCCGGCCAGTCGCGCACCGTGTCGTAGAACCCGGGGATCGCGATGCGGCCGTCGGCGTCGTGGAAGGTGGCGAGGATGCGCGCGAGGGCCATCGCCGGGTTCACGACGGCGCCGCCATAGCTGCCGGAATGGAGATCTCCGCTCGGGCCGCGCACGTCGATCTGGAAGTAGGCGAGGCCGCGCAACGACGACAGGATGCTCGGCAGCCCGGGAGCGAACATCGCCGAGTCGGAGATGATGACGCCGTCACAGCGGAGCTGCTGCCTGTGCGACTCGATGAACTCCGCGAGATGCTCGCTCCCGACTTCCTCCTCGCCCTCGGCGAGGACGATGACGTTCACGGGGAGCGTGCCGCGCGTCTTCAGGTGCGCTTCGAGCGCCTTGACGTGGAGGAAGAGCTGGCCCTTGTCGTCGACGGAGCCGCGCGCGTAGATGCGGCCGTCGCGAATGGTCGGCTCGAAGGGCGGAGACTGCCAGAGGTCGAGCGGCTCCGCGGGCTGCACGTCGTAGTGGCCGTAGACGAGGATCGTCGGCGCGCCGGCGCGCGCCTTCCGCCACTCGCCGACGACCACCGGATGTCCCGCCGTCGGATGCACCTTCGCGTCGAGTCCCGCGTCGCGCAGCGATGTCGCGACCCACTCGGCGCCGCGCGCGACGTCCTTCGCGTGCTCGGAGCGCGCGCTGACGCTCGGGATGCGCAGGAAATCGAAGAGCTCGTGATGAATGCGCGCGTCGTTGGCGGCGAGATATTCGGTGGGATTCATCGCTGGCGTCGACCCATGATTGGAGAGTAAACCCGGTACCTGTCAGCAAGTTATCGACTCCCCGAAAGCAGGGGGAGCGAGGCGTCGTCGTTGCCGCCGGACAGTTCCCGCCGTCTACCTGTCGGCACGAGGCCGCCGCGGCGCCTCGTGTGGACGCTCGATTCGCATCGTGTGGAGAGACAGTGGCAACGTCGGTCGCACAGGTGTACGTGGACACCGCCGAAGCGGCGGGGCTGCGCTACGTCAGTGACGCAACGCCGGGGATCCGGCGGAAGCGGCACGGCCGCGGCTTTGTCTACATCGCGCCCGACGGCCAGACCATTCGCGATCGCGAGCAGCTGCGCCGCTTCCGCGCGCTGGTGATCCCGCCGGCGTGGACCGACGTCTGGATCTGCGCCGATCCGAACGGACATCTGCAGGTGACGGCGCGCGACGCGCGCGGCCGCAAGCAGTACCGCTATCACCCGAGCTTCCGCGAGCGCCGCGACGAGTCGAAGTTCGAGCGGATGCTCGCGCTGAGCGACGTGCTCTGGATGATCCGCGCGCGCGTGGAGAAGGACATCGCGCTCCCCGGTCTCGCGCGCGACAAGATCATGGCGACGGTGGTCTGGCTGCTCGAGCGCACGCTGATCCGCATCGGCACCGACGAGTACGCGAAGGCGAACAACTCGTACGGGCTGACGACGCTGCGCCGCCGCCACGTCGCGGTCGCGGGGTCGAAGGTGGACTTCGAGTTCCGCGGGAAGAGCGGGATCGAGCACAGCGTGTCGATCACCGACCGGCGGATCGCGCGGATCGTGCAGCGCTGCCAGGAGCTCCCCGGGTGGGAGCTCTTCAAGTACATCGACGACGAGGGACGGAAGCAGAGCGTCGAGGCGAGCGACATCAACGACTACCTGCGCGAGATCACCGGGCGCGAGGTGACGGCCAAGGACTTCCGCACCTGGGCCGGCACGATGCTCGCCGCCGAAGCGCTGCGCGAGATGGGTCCCGCGGAGACGAAGAAGCAGGCGGAGAAGAACGTCGTCGCCGCGGTGGACCGCACGAAGGAGAAGCTCGGCAACACGCGCGCGGTGTGCCGGAAGTACTACATCCACCCCGTGCTGATCGAGTCCTACCTCGCCGGGGACGTGCTGCCGCCGATGCCCGAGAAGACGTGGAACGAGCGGAGCGCCGCGGAGCCGGCGAAGCTTCGCCGGCACGAGATGGAAACGCTCGAGTTCATCAAGTCGCGTCTCGAGACGAGGCGCTCTCCCGAGCCCGGCGCTACGCGCTAGAGCGCGCGACGCGTGCCGACCAACGCGTCGGCCGCCGCCAATCCGAGAAAGATCGCTGCCAGCGAGACGAGCACGCTCGCGAGCACGTAGAGCACGGCGCGCTGATAGCCGCCCTCCTCGATGAGCGTCGCGGTCTCGTAGCTGAACGTCGAGAAGGTCGTATAGCCGCCGCAGAAGCCGGTGGTGAGCAGCGCGCGCACCTCGGGGCTGATCGCCGGCGTCTGCAGCGCGTAGCGCAGAACGAAGCCGAGGATGAGCGAGCCGGTGACGTTGACGAGGAGCGTTCCCCACGGAAAGGGCGTGGCGACGCGCGATTGGACGAGCGTCGCGAGCGCGAAGCGACTCACACCGCCGGCGGCGCTGCCGAGGGCGACGTAGAGGAAGAGGGAACGCATGCCGGGCAGCTTACCGGCTGCATTAGGGGCGGTCAACGGGGCGGGACGCGTTGAAACGACGGGGCGGGTACCCTGGAGCCGGCGGGGCGGAGGGCGGAATACTGCGGCGCGGGGGGCGGAAGTTTCGAAAGTACCTATACGGACTGAGGCCGACGCGCGGCGCCTTTGGCGCCGCAGTCGGCCTCACTTCCGAACTGGTGGCTTCTCGCACCGAAACTTCCGCCCTGTCTCTCCCCGCCCCGCGGTATTCCGCCCTCCGCCCCGCCCTGTCCAACGGTACCCGCCCCGGGGGTTCACCGATCCCGCACCGAATAGATTGCGGACATGCCGAACAGACTCGCCTCCGAGACAAGTCCCTACCTGCTGCAGCACGCCGACAATCCCGTCGATTGGTACCCGTGGGGCCCCGAGGCCATCGAGCGGGCGCGTGTCGAGCACAAGCCGATCCTCCTGAGCATCGGCTACGCGGCGTGCCATTGGTGCCACGTGATGGCGCACGAGTCGTTCGAGAACGAGGCGACCGCGCGGATCATGAACGAGCGCTTCGTGAACGTGAAGGTCGATCGCGAGGAGCGGCCGGACGTGGATGGGATCTACATGCAGGCAGTGCAGGCGATGACCGGGCACGGCGGGTGGCCCATGACCGTCTTCCTCACGCCGGAGCTCGTGCCCTTCTACGGTGGGACGTACTTCCCGCCGGCGGATCGGCAGGGGATGCCGTCGTTCACGCGCGTATTGCTGGCGATCGCCGACGCGTGGGCGACCAAGCAGGATCAGGTGTCGCGCACCGTGGCGTCGATGCGCGAGCTGTACTCGGCGGCGAGCGAGGGAGCGTTCTCGCACGGGCCGCTCTCCCCCGCCCTGCTCGAGCGCGCGTATCGCGCACTTGCACGCGTGTACGACGAGACGCACGGCGGCTTCGGCGGCGCGCCGAAGTTTCCGCAGGTGATGGCGCTCGACTTTCTGCTCCGCTACTGGAGCCGCACCGGCACCGAGCACGCGCTGCACATGGCGCGCGACAGCTTCGTCCACATGGTGCGCGGCGGGATCCACGATCAGATCGGCGGCGGCTTTCATCGCTACACCGTCGACGCGATCTGGCTGGTGCCGCACTTCGAGAAGATGCTCTACGACAACGCCCTCCTCGCGCGGCTCGGCCTCCACATCTGGCAGGCGACGGGGAACGCGGAGATCCGCGCCGGGGTCGAGGACACCATCGAGTGGGCGCTGCTGGAGATGCGCGCGCCGGCGGGCGGCTTCTACTCCTCGCTCGACGCGGACAGCGAGGGCGAGGAGGGGAAGTTCTACGTCTGGAGCGAGGAGAAGCTCCGCGCGGTCGCCGGCGCGGACGCCGACGCGGCCGTCGCGTACTGGGGCGTCACGGCCGGAGGGAACTTCGAGGGGCACAACATCCTGAACGTCCCGGCGCCGCTCTCCGTCGTGTCGCGGCGCGCGCACGTGAGCGAGGAAGCGATGCGCGCATCGCTCGCCCGGGCCCGGCAGGCACTGTACGACGCGCGCTCGAAGCGCGTCTGGCCGGGACGCGACGAGAAGATTCTCGCCGGGTGGAACGGGCTGATGCTCCGCGCGCTCGCCGACGCGGCGCGCGTCTTCCGCCGCGACGACTGGCGCGCCGCCGCGATCGAGACGGGCGAGTTCCTCTTCCGCGAGATGGTGCGCGACGGCCGCGTCTCGCGGACGCACACCGCTGGGCAGACGCGGCTCGCCGGCTATCTCGAGGATCACGCGGCCGTCGCGCTCGCGGCGCTCGCGCTGTACGAGCTGACCTTCGACCGCGCGTGGCTCGACCGCGCGCGCACGATCGGCGACGTCATCCTGCGCTGGTTCTGGAGCGCCGAGACGGAAACGTTCTTCGACACGGCGAGCGATCACGAGACGCTGGTCACGCGTCCGCGCGACGTCACCGACAACGCCGTCCCCTCGGGGACGTCGCTCACCGCGGAGCTGCTGCTCAAGCTCGGCGAGCTGCTGCACGACCCGGAGCTCACGCGGCGCGGGACGTGGATCGTCGAGACGCTCGCCGAGCCGATGGCGCAGCATCCGCAGGCGTTCGGGCACCTGCTCGCCGCGGCCGACGCCGCGGTGCACGGGTTCGTCGAGGTGGCGATCGTCGGCGAGCCGGATGACGCGCGCTTCGCCGCGCTCGCGGCCGAGGTCGGTGCGCGCTACGTTCCAGCGCTGGCGATGGCCGGCGGGCCGGCGTCGAGCGCGGAGGGGATAGGCCTCCTCGCCGACCGTGAGGCGCGCGGTGGCGCGCCGACGGCGTACCTCTGCCGCGGCTACACCTGCGAGGCGCCGGTCACCGACGCGCGCGCCTTCGCCGAGCAGCTCGAGGGAGTGTCGCGCAGCGCAGTCTGAACCTCAAGCCAAACCCCCAATGGCTCGTCCGCATCTCTTCGCGCACATCTACGGCTACGCCGTCTGCCTGACGGCGGTGATCGTCGGGCTCGTCTCGATCAACGCCGCGAGCGAGGCGGCGTTCGATCTCGGGAACCCGACCCACACGCGCAACCAGTGGGGAACCGACGTCCCCGCGACATTCGAGGAGTTCCTGGCGCAGGAGCGGGGACAGATCGACAACACGAACACGCCTCCCGAGGTCTCGAAGGACAGTGCGCGAGCGGTGTCGCCGCTCAGCGACGAGCAGCTCAAGCGCATCTACGAGAGTCGTCGCGACGACCTCGTCGCCACGCGCCGCTTCCAGGCGACGAAGAGCCTGGCCGGCAACCTGCTGCTGCTGGCCGTCGCCATCGCGCTCTTCACCTGGCACTGGCGCTGGCTCCGCCGCCTTCCCGACGCTCCCGCCACGACGTGACCGACACCGAGACCCAACCCGCATCCTTCACCCGCGGCCTCTTCGCGCGGGCGATCCACGACAGTCTCGTCTTTCCCTATCCGCCCACGCTCGACGAGCGATCGCCGGAGGAGGCGGCGGTCATCCGCCGGATCGAGCGCGACCTGAAGGAGATGGCGGCGTCGGGTCTCATCGACGCGGCGCGCTCGGACGAGGAGGAGACGGTGCGCGAGGAGACGATCCGCGCGCTCGCCGAGCGCGGCATCCTCGGCATCACGATCCCCAGGGAGTACGGCGGGCTCGGACTCTCGGCCACCGGCTACGCGCACGTGCTCGGACTCGTCGCCACGCTCGACGCCTCGCTGGGTGTCCTCGTCGGCGTGCACTGCGGGCTCGGCTCGAAGGCGCTCGTCCTCTTCGCGAGCGCCGAGCAGAAGGCGCGCTACCTGCCGATGCTCGCGCGCGGGGAGACCCTCGCCGCGTACGCGCTCACCGAGCCGGAAACGGGCTCCGACGCGCAGAACATCAGGACGACGGCCGAGCGCGAGAGCGACGGCTCGTGGCGGCTGAATGGGCGGAAGATCTGGATCGGCAACGGCCAGCGCGCCGGGGTGATCGCGACCTTCGCCCAGACGGTCGTCGAGCGGCGCGGGGAGATGGTGCGCCGGCCGACCGCGTTCATCATCCGGCCGGACATGCCCGGCTTCAAGGTCATCGGCACCTTCCGGAAGATGGGGATCCGCGGCTCGACGCAGGCGGAGCTCGCGTACGAGGATCTGCGCGTTCCCGCCGACCACACGTTAGGCGAGGTGGGGCGCGGCTTCGGCGTGGCGGTGAACGTGCTGAACGGCGGGCGCCATTCGCTCGCCGCCGGGTGCACCGCCGGAGCGAAGGAGATGCTCGGCGAGATGACGCGCTACGCGGAGCAGCGGATCCAGTTTGGGCAGCCGATCGCCAGCTTCGAGATCACGCAGCGCAAGCTCGCGACGGTGGCGGCCGACGTCTACGCCGCGGACGCGATGCTCGGCGTGCTCGGTCGATTGGCGGACAGCCCGGACGCCGACCAGTCGCTGGAGGCGGCGTGCTGCAAGGTGTTCGCGAGCGATCTGATCTGGCGCGCTACGGACGAGACGGTGCAGATCGCCGGCGGGCGCGGCTTCGTGAAGCCGTACCCGTACGAGCGGCACCTGCGCGACGCGCGGATCAACCGGATCTTCGAGGGGACGAACGAGATCCTGCGGCTGTTCATCGCGCTGAACGGCATCGCCGAGCCGGCGGAGCGGCTCGCAGGCATCGGCTCGGCGCTGAAGAGCCCACTGCGGAACGTGGGGCTGCTGGGCAGCTTCGCCGCCGAGCGATTGATGCAGAGATTCGGCGCGACGGCGACGCTCGACGTCGACCTGGACCCGCGCCTCGCGAAGCACAAGGAGAAGCTGGAGAAGCACGTCGGCGAGCTGGCCACGGCGACCGAGGCGGCGATCGCGAAGCACCGCAAGGCGATCGTCGAGAAGCAGATGGTGCTCGAGCGGCTGGCGAACATGGCGATCGACCTCTTCGCGACGGCGTGCACGATCTCGCGAACGCAGCGGATCATCGAGGCGGGGCGCGAGACGGAGATCGAGAAGGCGCTCGCGCTGTGCGATCTCTTCTGCGTGACGGCGGGACGGCGGTTCCGGGCGGTGCGCATCTCGCTCGAGCAGGAGGCGGACGACGATCGTCGGCGGGATGTGGCGGCTCGGGTACGTGCCGATCGTGGCTACGGGGTTCCGGGCGCAGTGCTGCCCGGAGTCGCGTCGGGCGGAACGGTCTCGCCCGGCCAGTCTCGAGATAATTCGGGGCCTCGGCTGGATGCAACAGGGAGCCGTGGAGGCCGGGGGAGGCGTTCGCAGGAGCGATAGCTCACCACAAGAGCACCTCCCGCAGCTCAACCGCTCCCTGTTATTCATAGCCGAGTAGTGGTAGCGAAGACTCGTGCTGGTCGAAGCTCAACTCAACCGGAGATCGGTCATGGATCTGCTAACCTGGCTCATCGTCGGGCTCGTCGCCGGAGTGCTCGCCTCGTTCGTGATGGGCGGCGGCTTCGGGATCATCGGCGACATCATCATCGGGATCATCGGCGCCTTCCTCGGCGGCTGGATCTTCCGGACGTTAGGCGTGCATTCGCCGCTGAGCGGGCTCGCGGGGACGATCCTCGTCGCGTTCATCGGCGCGGTGGTGCTGCTCTTCATCATCCGCCTGATACGCCGCGGGACGCGAAGCGCGTAGAGCGTCAGCCCGTCGGGATCTTCGTCATGACGACGGGCTCGACGCGGTCGAAGGCCGCGCCGACGACGGCGCCTATGCTGGCGACGATGCCGACGCCGAGCAGGGCGATGAAGAGGACGATCACGCCGAAGCCGCCGAGCTCCTTGTTCCATTCACTGGCGAGGGCGGCGACCCAGAAGAAGGGGATCGCGGCGAGGGCGGCCGCGATCCCCGCGCCGGCTCCGGCGTGATTGCCCACGCGGTCGACGCCGAGGATCGACGCGAAGGGGATGCGCGTGACCTGGTCGCTGTTCGGCGCCGGGGCGAGGACGAGCGTCTCGCCGTCGAGCTGCCTGACGTGGCCGCGCAGCTCGCCGTCGGTGGTGGTCTGGACGCGGAGGCGCTGGTCTGGGCGCAACGTGCCTAACGCGCCACGAAGCGCGGCGACGCGGGGGTCCCCGCCGGGGACGATCTGTTCGGTGGACATCGCGGATCCGGGCTCGGGGTGTGGTGCTCCATCGAAAGACAATCGAGCCCCGGCACGCGTGTCGGCGCGCCACGATCACCGGTCGTGCTGGCACCTGCGCCGAACGAGGTGCGGCGACGGCAGCTTAGCGATATTCGGCGGACGGCGGAAGTCCTGTTCCACTGATTCGCGGCTAATTCTGTGTCGTAGGAGGCGATTCGTCTTGGCCGGGAAGGCCACTTGGAGCGAGTTGCCAAGAAAGGCGCCCGGTCCGAACGACCGGGACGCCTTCTGGAAAGCGTTGTTCACCACCACTCGGTTTCATCGCGTGCGCAGGAGGAAGAGTTCGCGCGCCTCGTGGAGGCTGTGTAAGTCGCCGAAAGCGGACGCTGTCAGTTGCCTCCGTCGTCGCGAACCATCGGGCGCACAGGGACAACTACAGCCTCGCCCCTTGCGACTCATCCAGATGAACGACGGGCTTTTCCGAGACGATCGTAAGCTCCCCCCACTCCCCTTGAAGTTGGTACTGGCCATCAATGGCCTGCATCGAGTCGATGTTTCCAACATCTGCTGGCTCATCGAGTCCAGGAATTTTGTGAAATTTCTCTGACTGTAGGCGTAGGCTGCGCGGCGATGGGAAAACCAAACTCCCCAGACGATAGCAGTACATCTCGCTCGAAGCGGGTTGCGAGTAGGCAGGATGTCCCGGTAGCAACACCAACTCAAGCGTGATCACGAAGCGTTCTGGGAGGAGATGTATGGCAAGCACGTAGCTTTCTTCGAGAGCTATGTGCTCTAGCCCTGGAATTTCCGAGTAATCGGTAGGTTGGTTCACTTTAAGTCCCAGATGATCGCCGAGTGATTTGCCGGATCCTTACGCAGGATGGAATTGCCATAGGCATCGACTCGCTGGCCTGTCGCGTCGCGGAACTCCATGTGCGGGTGTTCACTTCCGGGAGTGCGAGGACTTCCTTTCTTTATGGTCACTCGAACAACGCCATTCTCATCTGTGTATTTTATTGGCCCATTCGGATTTTGAGACTTTGTCCAGCCTTGCTGTTCAGCCCATTCCGCGACTTCGCTGGCGCGGGGCACCTCTGGCGGGCCCAAGCCCTCGTACGGATGCGTAAAGCCGTAGACGACCGCGCCGATGACGCGTCCGGATGTGTAACTTCCGGACGATGCATCCACACCACGTGGGGTGTGACAATCAAGCGTCTGCGAGCATACGCTACCGGCGGCGAAGTTCTTGATCGCTTTCCAGATGCTACTGATCCCGTAGCCAGCAAGAGATGTGCACAGCGGGTCAGGCTGCTCGCCGAGCCGGCGCGGCGTCAACCCAAACGGATCACTGTATGAGAGACATCTATACAGCGATCACTTGAGCGCGAGTCCGGTAACAAGGCACAATTCGTTGTTTCCGGACCGCTGCTCGATGGCCTATCACACTCGCACTTGACGCACTTCCGTCGCTCGTATTACTTGCGGCCCGCACGATCCTAACGGCGTCTTGCAGTTCCCGCCTTCGCGCCGTCGGTAACTCTGCTCCTCCAGTAACTCGCTCCACGGTGACTCCGGCGATCACAGCGTGATCCGGAGGACATGTCGTCGCACCCGCGAGGCGTGTCGTCGGTCATGCATACCGGTTGCACCTTTCACTGGAGGGAGCATGACTCCCGACGAGAAGATCGCGTACGCTCGCAGCTTCACCGCTCACGTCGGTGTGGACACCGGTAAGGTGTCTCATGCCGTCGTCGTCTCTGGCCCGGACGGGCGCCGGAGCAAACCCTTCACGGTCAAAATCGGGCGTGCGGACTTCGACGAAGCCGATGCGCAGATCCGTCGCCTCGCGCCACCCGACACGCCCCGCGAGAAGGTTCTCGTGGGCTTGGAGTTCGCCGGGCAGTACGGCTACACCTTCGCCCACGACCTCGCCCGGCGCGGCTACCCCATCGTCAACGTGCTCCCCACGGTGACGAAGCGGATGAAAGAGGTCGAGGACAACAGTCCGCTCAAGACCGACGGAAAGGACGCCACGCTGATCGCGCGGCTCGTCGCTGAGGGAAAGTTCGTCCGCTTCCCCTTCCTCGACCCGACCTACGCGGCCCTCCGCCATCTGGCCGTCAACCGGCATCGCTTGGGCGTCGAGGGCGTGCGCTACAAGAACCGCCTCCAATCGCTGCTCGATCTCGGCTGGCCGGAGTTCCTCCCCGTGTTCAAGGAGAACCTCATGGCCAAGACACCAATGGCGCTGCTCGCCCGCTGGCCGTTGCCGGAGGATCTCCTCGGCGCCCCCCTGCGGACCGTGATGCGCGTGGCCCGCGAGGCCTCCCGCAACCACATCGACCGGGACCGGATTCGAGCGCTGCTGGCTTCGGCCCGTGAGACGGTGGGCGTCAGGACCGGAGCAGACGAGCGCCGTCGCGAGATGCTCCAAGTGCTGGACCGACTCGCGCTCGTTCGCGAGCAGATCGCCGAGGTGGAGCTGTGGCTGGCCGCAGCCATCGCGTCATGTCCGCCCGCCCGCGCGCTGGCGACGGTGCCGGAGGTCGGGACGGTCTGCGCCGCGACCATCGTCAGCGAACTCGGGATGCCCGACGACTACGAGCATCCCCGGCAGGTGCTCAAGCTGGCCGGGATGAACCTCGTCGAGAAGTCCAGCGGGCTGCACAAGGGGCGGAAACGGCAGTCGAAGCGTGGACGACCGCTCCTTAGGCGCCAACTGTACCTCCTCGCCGGACGCTGGTGCCAGCGGCGCGGGATCTACCGGGCGTACTACGAGGCTCTCGTCGCGCGCAACGGTGGCCACAAGACCAAGGCCGTGTGCGCCGTGGCGCGAAAGCTCGTGCCGATGCTGCTGGCGGTCATGCAGTCGGGTGAGCCCTTCGACCGCGCGCGGTGGGAAGCGGCGCGGCTGCTGCCGCGAGTGAAGGCAGTGGAGGAGCAGTAGCAAGAACCGAATGAGCCGTGCGTGGGAGTGGGGCCGAGACCACCGAATCGACTGGAGACGTTAGATCTCCGCCTAAGACTCGTCTGTGATGGCTCTGCTTCGGACTGGAAGCGCCCATGGAGATGTGTTGTGCCGCGAGAGGCAATCTTGCCTCACGCCGAGCACCGATGCTCTGAGAGTGTCGCGCGAAGGTTCCGGAGGCACGCTGGAGGACGGCGCTGATTGACAATCGAACATTCGGGGAGTCGCGGGTGAGGTCGTCTGCAAGAGTGCGCCTTCGAGGCTCGACCAGTGTTTAGATCCACCCACGGCTCCTGCGCTTGGAATGATGAAGCCGTGCCCCATGCGAATGCACGAGACACGGCTCCGAGTGCGCGGCGAGGTCCGGGGATCCGGCTGGCCTACGAGGTCCGACGAAAGACCCGACCCACCGTGTGCCGGGCGGCTCGCCCAGAGCCGATTCTGGCCAGCCCGGCTGACGCCTCAGGAACTAGCGGGGTAGCGCAGCGCTGAGCTTCCCTGTCGTATCCACAATGGCAACATCGCCACCGCGCGCAAAAGCAACCCGCGCGCCGTCGCGGGACCAAACCAAAGGTCCGCGCACAGCGTGGGTCGAGTCGGCCGTGTCTGACGAGGCAATTAGCGTGCGTTGCCCCGTGCCGTCCGGTCGGACAACTCGTAGTTCAGGTGGGGCTCCTCTACGATCCGAATACAGGTACGCGATCCAAGCGCCCTTTGGATTCCATGCCGGCTCAGACCCGGCGGCAATTCTTCTTCGAGCCTTAGTCACTAGGTCTAGCAGCGCGATGGAGTCGGTCCCGCGCCGCTCTCCGACGGTATACGCCAACACTCGTCCATCGGGCGCCCACGTCGGGAAATCTTCTGCTTGCGACTGCGTAGATGCGGGGCTCTGATCGCGTGACTGACCTGCTACGTCAGCGATGTGCAGAAACGGCGGGACCTTCTCGTCGCAACTTGCCGAGTAGGCCAACCGTCGCCCGTCAGGGGACCACGCAGGAGCGCTTGTCGTTGGTAAGCAGTCCTCGATAACAACACGCTCAGCGTGATCACGCAACGAATACAGTGTTATCGCTCCATTCCGGAATGGATTGGCGTAAGCTACAGAGACCATATCTGGACTCAGAGCCAGTCTTTGCGACGATTGTTGCGCGCGCCAGACCAGTTGGCAGACATCGTCCTCGCGAGACAGGAGCCGCTCGCGTCCCCTCGGAGTCACGAGAAAGAGTCCTGTGATCGAGCAATCGACCTCACGTGCATTAGGGGCCGACTGGTACGCGAGGCGCATAACGACGACCGCTGAGTCATCTACCGTCCAAGCCAGCGGCGTGTCAAAAGGTCGGCTGCTGGCGCGTGCGAAGGCAGATGAGTCTTGAGTCGCTACGCGGCCTCCTGTGCAGGCTACCATCAGCAAGACGATGACGGATAGAAGCGGATGGGCAGGACGGCTGATTGCGTTCATGGGTTGTTCCCTGTATTTGCAGGCTGCTTCTTCTTCGCAGCCTCGTCTGCCTTCGCCTTCGCAAGCTCTTTGTTGATCTGATCTTCGACAGGCTCCCTGCACGCGCGGTTACCCGGCACCTCGTCGTCCTCGCCGCAGATTCCTCCGACTCCCGTCTGCTTGTAGATCTGATCGGCGTACGCACCAGCCGCATGTATGATCTCATGGGCAAGGTTGCCTTCGACACCCTCATTCAAGACGATAACACCTTCGGCGCGTCCGTGTGACCTGCGATTTCGATGCGAGTACGAGCCAACGCCCGGATCGCCCGTGGCGCGGTGCCTAATGAGCAGGTTGATCTGGTCGGGGTCGGCGCCGTTCAGCGCGTTGTACAGCTTCCGGAACGTCGCGGAATGCTTCCAGAGATCCAAAACGGTGGCCTTCAATTCGGCGGTGTAAGTAACCTTCAACCCAAATGGATCACTATATGAGACCGGATCCCCATTCGCATACCCGTACGAATTCAGTCCGCCAGCCAGCCCGATCGGATCCTCCTGCGTGAACCGTCCCGCCTTTGCATCGTAATACCGGTTCCGCATATACGTCTGCCCGGTTCGCTCAACATTGCCGTCGAGCAGGCTGCCGAACCAGGTCTTGTCGGTGCTGGCCGAGTACTTGGTCTCGCCCCACACTGACGCGGTCCGCCCGGGCCACTGGATCAGCACGCAGTCGTTCGCGCGCGCGGTAGCGCAATCGTCGTAGAGCTGGCCGCTGGCGTCGGTCCCGTATTCGTAGTTGCCGTGCCAGTCCGGGTGCAGGTACACCTTGGCCGATGAAGGCAGCACGGTGGAACCGTAATCCATTCGCGTCAGAGACAGTGGGTGGTCGATGCCGGAGACGTGGGTGTACAGCACGCGGCCGTAATGCCCCGGGTATCCGGTGACCGAGCCGACATCCTGGTCGGGCGAGCTCGCGGGGTAACGCAGCTCCCCGAGAAGCTGATCGCCATCCCAGATCGCGCGCCTCACGGTGCTCTCGCAACCCCAGCCCGACTTGCAGTACGCCGAGCCGTCCTGGCGCGACCGCGTGTAGATCCGGCGCCCGAGGGCATCGTACCAGTACTCCTCGTACACGGGCCGGTTGCCGACCCCGGGATCAGGGAAGCCCGCGTCGCAGGCCGTCGCGCCCTGCGCCATGGCGCACGTCTGCCGGTCGACGACGACCAGTCGGTTGTCGGCCGAGTAGTAGTTGTGAATCCGGTCGAGCACCGACGAGTTGCGCCGGGTGATGTGGTTGTTCCCCGCCGAGTCGTACACGAGGCCCTCGATCAGACCGAACGCGGCGTTGCTCGAGCTGCTCAGCTGGCGACCGGTGGCTGGCTCGTAGGTGTTGGTCGAGGTCACTCCCGCGTCGTTGCGCGTATATCGGTTGCCCAACGCATCGAACTGCTCGATGCTGTTGGTGAGGAAGGTGTTGAGCCCCTTCACCCATTTGCGCTCCGTCGCGGAAGCGAGCAGCCCGAGGCCCGAGTAGCTCATCGTCCCCGTCAGGCTGCTGTCGCCAGAGACGCTCAGCACACGGCCAACCGCGTCGTAGTGCACACATCGTCGTGCAGGAGCGGCACGATGGCGCCAGGCGCCTTTTCGACCCGGCGGGTCAGCCGGCCATCGCCGTCGTAGTAGTGCTTCTCGTAGAAGCCGGGCGCGTCGAGGCTGTCGAGCCGGTTCTCGAGGTCGTACACGAAGCGAGTGACCTGCTGGTCCTGATCGTCGATCGACGCCAGCGCCGCCGTGAGCGTATCGTACGTGTAGCCGATGCCTCCGTTCCCTAGCTGCTGTGGGATGTAGAGCACGGTGCGGCGGCCACCAAGATCGTAGGCATAGCGGACGTCATAAACGTGACTCGTGAATCCGCCGGTCGCGTCGGCGATGCGCTGCCGATCGAGCGTCATCAGCCCGCTCGGCGTGTAGCTGCGCGAGATCCAGCTGTTGCTGTTGCGGGCCGTAAGAATGTTGCCGCCGCCGTCATAGTCGAATGTCGCGGTCTCGCCGGGGATGGTGAGTCCTGTCGACGGCGAGGGGCCGGGGAAGCTGAAGAAGTCGGACTCCGACGGGTACGAGCGGGCTGGAACTGACCGCGTGGTAAGGCGATTGAGCTCGTCATAGTTCATCGAGATCCAATCCCCGCGGCGCGTGCGAACCGACGTGGCGTTGCCCGCCGCGTCGTAGACGGTGCTGTCGTACTGCGCCGCCTGTCCCGTGGTCACCGGCGCAAGCTCCTTGACCTTGCGACCGAGCTTGTCGTACACGAAAGCGGTCTTGACCCAACCGATGTTGGCGAGATCCGGCACCGACTTGCGAAGCACGCTGTCCGTCTGGCCGTTGGCGTTGTAGAACGTCCTGACCATCGCGGTCTCGGCCGGGCGCGCGCCCTGCGGTCCGCTCGTGGCCGGTCCGACGGACTGCGTCGAGTCGGCGCGATCCATCAGCGGGTTGAAGATCGTGCGATCCTGTCGCCAGAGCGTCTGTGCCGAATCGAGAGGGGAGAGCGCGAGCGTATCGCGGCCCCACGCGTCGGCGAACGACTTCGTCTGAAACCCGATCGGCGTCGTCGACTGTCGAAGATTCCCCAACGAGTCGTAGGTGAATCGCTCAGCGCGTGGCGCGAGTGGCGTCCGGATGGAATCGACCTGCCCGCGAGCGTTGTAGAAGAAGCTCACGCGGGCGGGTGCACCGCGACCGTCCTGCTGCCAGATGCGGTTGCCCGAGGCGTCGTATCCCATCTCGACGTAATCCCGTGTCGGCTGCGTGATCCGCGTCGGCGCTGGGAAGACGGGATCGTACACATAGGTGGTCGTGGCACTCCGCCCATCGCCGAGGGGGTTGATCGCGATCGACGCGACCATGAGACCACGCGACGCGTCATAGCTCGCCGTCGTCGCGAAGCCATTCCATCGCCGGACACGCGTGGCGAGGCCCGGCCACAGAGTATCCCCGTAGACGACCTTGATTTCATTGCCAAGCGCGTCTACTGCCACCGCCGGCGCGCCGGCGTGATTCGGCCAGATGCGAGTGACGTCGACCTTGTCGGTGCGCGGACCATCGAGCAGGGTGTACACCGAGTCGATCGGCGCTGCAGTCGTCGAGGCGCTGGAACCGCGGGTTTCGGCGGCTGTGATGCCGTAGACCACGGTCTGGCTGGCGCCGACAACCGTACGACCCTCCGTCACCATTCCGGCCCACCCGTAGCCGAAGGTCGTCCGCGTACCGCCGCGGTCGATTCGCGCGCTGACCCGTCGCGGGCTTCCGGGATCGGAGTATTCGAAGCTCACTCCGATTGCATCGGGGTCCCTGATCGTCACGAGCTTCCCGCCGGACTTGATGAGCCGCGCGGCGCGTTCGGAGCGAACCGTCCCCTGCTGCCGGACGAGAGCGACCGTGATGGTGTCGATGGGCGCGTATCGCACCTCGTAGTGCGCGAACACCGAGTCGGAGCCGGATTGCGGGCTGGGCACCGTGATCCAGACCAGACTGTCGTTGCGATAAGCGAATCGCGTCGAGGGGCCGACACGAGGGACGGTGGCGAGCTGGCGGCCAGTGCTCGAGAACTGGACGCGTGCGCCGCCGGGGATGAGCCGGAAGTAGTATCCCGTGGCGCTGTCGAAGCTGAGCGTGTCGGGCTGATCCACTCTCGGAGCGACCCACTGGTTCGCCTGTCCAGTCGGGGAATAGATTCGCGCCGAGCCGTCACCGCTCACCCAGAGGCGCTCGTTATTCGCGAGCGTGACGAGTCGTTCGAGGCCCGCGAGCCACCAGCCGGCGCCGAACGGGCTCGCCGAGCGATTGACTACGATCAATCGGCCGCGTGCGGTCGGCAGTGAGGAGGAAGCCCCCGCGGTCCAAGCGACCACTCTCAACGAGTCGGCATATGCCCCGGTGGAGTCGTTCAGGGCATCATAGGACAGCGCGATGCGTCGC
The DNA here is from genome assembly GCA_013361935.1 of Gemmatimonadaceae bacterium. Classification (GTDB taxonomy): domain Bacteria; phylum Gemmatimonadota; class Gemmatimonadetes; order Gemmatimonadales; family Gemmatimonadaceae; genus JABFXC01. The sequence continues at coordinate 13,850 of JABFXC010000021.1, read as the reverse complement.
GTGACGCCGGCCGTCCATCCCGCACCGAGCCATTTCCCGGTAGCGCGCGCAACGTTACCCACATACAAGGTCGCGATCACACTGTCGGGCGCGGTGGCGGAGCCGAGTGTCACGTCGGCCGCGACGATCGGCATCGGATGCGCGTGCCTGCTGCTGTACGTCACGACGGGCGCACGAGACTTGTTGAGCGTCCGCGCGGCGGGCATGGCATGTCCGAGGAGCAGGTCGCCACATTCAACCGACGCCCCTGGCAGGGAATAGGAAGTGCAGAGTCCCGACTCGACCACGCCGGGGAGCCCCACCAGGGACACTCCGACCGGACGCGCCTCCACCGTGGTGATCTCCGTGGTCGCCGAGCCGGACCCGCCTTCCGGATGCTGCGCCGTGACGACGATGTTGCCGACCGCGCCGAAGACGCTCGTCGTCTTAAACTTGACGGTGACGCTCTGCTCCTGACCAGGAGAGAGGACGACGGACGAAGCCGAGAGCTGGCACTGCTTCACGACCAGCGTATCGCAGGCGACGCTGACGGGGAATGTCGTGGCGGTGGGACGTTCGCTCTCGTTCCGGACGATGAACACCGCGGTCGACGAATCCGAGCGCGGCACGTCTCTCGTGCTTCGCTCGGCACGCACTTTCACGATCTTGGCGGCATTCGCATACTGATCGAAGTTCCAGAGCGTGGTGACATCGCTGCAGTGCGTGCCGCCGTGCGGTGAGGTGTTCGTCGGATTGTTCGGATCGCCGAGCATGTCGCACGCGACGACGCGGAACGTGTTGTCTCCGGGACTCAGGGCGAGCGAGTCGCTCCACATAGCGTCGTTGCCACTCTGCGCGGCAGGTCCGCAGATGCTCTGCGAACCGATGCCAGCCGTCGGGTCGATCGAGGCTCCATTCAACCACAGGCGGATCGAGCTGATGTCGGTTCCGTAGTAGTCGTCGCAGAAGGTGACAACGGCGAGGATCTTCGCCCGTGTCAACGCGGTCCCGCTAGCCGGCGTGACACCGATCTGGGGTGGGAGTTGATCGGGATACCCGCTGGTTCCGCCTCCGCTGCAATAGACAGCATTTGGGTCACAGGGATCCTGAGCCTGCGCCTCCGGCGCGAAGCCGAGCATGATCCCAAGTGTGAGCGCGACCGTCATTAGTATTCGTGACATGGCTTTGATCAGTGTGTCTGGTGTGAATGCGTTGGTCGTCGTCAGGGAAGGAGCAGCTTTCTCGTAGCGCGGATCACGAGATCCAGGAGCCTTGTGCGCTTGCTCATGGCTGTGTTGCCCGACGGCAGGATGGCAGACTGCTGTGCACTCGAGATGACTGACACCGACGCGCTCGCGCTGCCGCACGCACCACGCTCGGAGCAAATCCGTACGATGACCTGGTGCGCTCCCGGAGTGATTGGCGACGCGCCTGTCGCCGGCGACGCGTCGGCGAGAGATCCCCATGCTTCGCCGCCGACGACCTGGAAGCCGCCCGTGACGTCGACTCCATCCACGCTCACAGCGAAGCTCTTTGCGTCGACCGCGTCGTCAGGCTCGCCTTGCGCGAAGCGGAAGACGACGACGGGCTTGTCCTGCGGTACGGTGCCGCCGCTCGCGGGTTGGACGAGCGCGATGACGGGAGTTCGATAGGGCGCGAGTTGGGGCACCGCCTGCTGAGCGGGCGTGGGCGCGGACTGCGCCTGCAGTAGTCGCGGAAGGCCGCACGCGATGGCGGCGGCGACAATGCGGGTCGTCGGTGAGCGCCGGCGGAAGTGATGGGTGAATCGTCTGTGTCGCATCTGGACCTCGAGGGCTGAAGTGATTCGCGACCGCGCGATTGCGGTCGCCCCTTGCACCCCTATGATGCTTGGGCGTTTGACGTGACTGTCGCCCGTTAGGCAGCCGCCCGGAAAGCAACAGGGGAGACGGCTAACGCCGTCTCCCCTTTCTCCGCTCTCGCGGCTATCACTCGCGCGCGCCATGCGTGCACCATCGCAAAACGACGGTGCCGAGCAGCAGTCGTTGATCGCGCGGCAGCTGAATCGGCTCGTACGCGGGGTTCATCGAGACCAGCTCCACGCTTCGGGCGCGTACGCGCCCCACACGCTTCACCACGTAGCCGTCGTCCGGCCGGCGGGCGACGACCACACTCCCGGGGACGAGCTCGGGCCCGATCTTCACGAGAATCGTGTCGCCCTCATGCAGGAACGGCGTCATGCTCTCGCCGGCGACGCGCAGCGCCAGGTGCCTTCCCGGCGGAACGTCGTCGGGAACATCGAGCCACTCCGTACACTCCTCGTCCCAGAGCTCGCGACCCGCGCCCGCCGCGACGGCCATGTCGAGATACGGCGCCTTCGGCAACCGTGCCGTCAGGTCGAGCGCCTGCGCCGCCGTCGCCGACAGCGGCGCCCGCTGGATCATCGGCGTCACCGCGCGGTCGCGAATTCCGAGTCGTTCTTCCGCCCAGCGTCGGGTCATCCGGTCCGCGAACGCTGCCGCGCGCCGCTCCATCGCCGCGCGCTGACCCGGGGTCTGTCGAGCGCGCAGATCGCGCGCGTACCACTCGAAGAAGCCCGCGTTCTGCGGGTCCGACGGATCGAGATCGTCGAACGCCTTGCGCGCCGCGAGACGGAACACCGCGTCCGCCTGCCGCTCCCGAAGGTCGTCGACTCGTACCGCGTCGTCGCGGTCGTCCGGTCTACTCATCGCGCTCTCCTTGCCGGCCTAGCTGCCGGTGCTCGTTACCCTCTCGCTGCTGCACGGTCTCACGCACGGCGCGCGCGGTCGGCGGCGCCCGTTCATCGGCGACGGTCAGCATCACACCGCCCAAGGACCGGACGAGTGCGATGCCCTCGTCCGTCGGCAGCGTCGCGATGAAGCGCTTCGCGACGCCGAACAGCCGCTCGCGAACTCGCATCGCTCGCCAGCGGGCGGTGCTTTCGGCAATGCCGAGCATCGCTGCGATGTCCCGGTAGGGCATCCGCTCCCCTCGCCAGCCGATGATCTTCCACTCCGCCTCCGAGGCGGCATCGCGGAGCACCTCGGTGAGCTCACCGCGAAGATCCTCGAGACTTCCTCCCGTGGGCTCACCGGTCGATGCGCCCTCCGCGCCGCCGCCGTCGGCGAGCCGCACCAGGTATTCCGAGCAGGTCTCCGCCACCACACGCTCACCGCCGCGGCCGACGTCGCGCAGCAAGTTGTGCTGAATCGCCTCCCTCCTCGCCTCCCTTCGACCGTCCAGCGCGAGGCGCCGCCGGAAGCTCGTCGTGAGGTATCCGGCGAGGTTCCTCGGCACGGGCCGCACGGTAGGGAGCCGCATCGCCGCATCATCGAGAAAGTCGTCCACCAGAGCGGCGCGCTCTCCAGTCGAGAGTTTCAGACGGCGCGTGAGCTGCGTGAGCACGTCGGCGAAGCGCGCCATGAACTCGGCGAATGCGCGATTGTTCCCCGCGCGCATCCCATCGAGAAGGCGGGCGTCGTCGACACGCGCCCAATCGGCGACGGATTCGGAATCGGGTTCTGGAAGTCGGGGTGATTCCACTGTCTTCGCGCCATCCGCCTGTGGTGAGTGCCGCGCTCTGCGTTCGTCCCTGCACCCCTATGATGCTCGGGCGTTTGAGCAGCGTCGGGGTTCAGCGTCAGGCGTCGTCGAGATGCGCGAGGCGATGACGGAGGAGTCGCTCGACGCGCGAGAGTGACGCGATGGTGGGCCGTGTCTGCTCGATTCGAGCGCGGAGCCGGCGCACGCGGGTCGGATCGAGCATCGTGCGCTCGAGCTCATCGGAGAGCGAGAGCACCTCGATCACGCTGTCGCGGTTCGCGCGGCCGCGAAGGTCGTCGCGATGCAGCGGGTCGCGCCTCGTGGCCGACGCATCCCGCGTCGGCACTCCCACCTCCTTTGCGCGGAGATGCCGCCTTCCCCGCTCCGCCTTCTCCATCTCCTCCCGGCTCGGCCGCACCGACGTCGCGAAGCCGAGGTTCGCCAGCGCGCGCCCGATGGCCGAGGTCTCCGCGTTCTCGAGACAGGCGACCGCGTTGATCTCGCCGTCGTCGTCACGCTCGGCAGCCCAGCCGGTGGCGGCGGGGAGCGTGTCGTTCCCCGAGCGGAAGACGAGAGCGCGGAAGGTGACGATGGTCGTCCCGTCGCGGACCTCGCTCGAGACCAGTTCGGTCACGATGCGCCCGGCCGGGAAGCGGTCGTAGAACTGGCGCACGCGGACGGCGACCGGGGTGTAGCTCTCGGGATCAAAGATCGGGGTGGTCTTCGGCATGGCGGGCTCCGCACAGGGGCGGATACTTTATCCCGAATAAATACCGAAATCAATGGGCCTTTAGCACCCTTGGCTTATCAGCAGCAACGCGGTTTTGGCCAAATGCTTTCGGTTATTGGTACTATAGCCAATACTACAACGTTATTGACATAAAGCTGGACTCGCTCGATAGAGGGGACATCCGATGGCCAACACTGCCCTCCCGACGCCCTGGAACGTCTACAACCTCGCCCAGTCGCCTTTCTTCCAGCAGCCGCTGGAATCGGGAGAGCGGACCTCGCGCCCGCTCAGTCTCTTCGTCGGCCGTGGGCGCGAGCTGAAGCGGCTTCGCGGTACCATCCATGGCGCGGGAGGTAACGCCACGGTGCAGGCGATCGCGGGTGCGCCGGGGGTCGGCAAGACGACTCTGGTCAAGGAGCTGAAGGCGCTCGCCCTCGCCGATGGCTACCTCACCACGGACAGTTACGTCGCCATCCAGCCGAGTGACACGCCGGCGGACCTCTTCGGCCGCGTGCTCGGCGCGCTCTACGACACGATGCTCGCGAATCGCCCGCAGTCTGGTGACAATCCGGCGATGGCCGACGCGAAACTACTCGTGCGGACGACCCGGCTCACTTCGTTCGGCGTGTCACTGCCGATCCCCGGCGTCGGTGGGGCGGGCGGAAGCCGGGGCACGAGCGTCGTGCTCCCGAAGGACATCCTCATCGACGGACCGCGCATCATGCGTGACCTGACACGAATGATCGAGGGCTCCGACGCGCGAGGAGTGCTTCTCCACCTGAACAACCTGGAGAATCTCAGCGACGCCGACGCGGGTCGCGCGGCCGAGACGCTGCGCGCCCTGCGCGACGTGATGCTGCTGCAGAACGGCCTGCATTATGTGGTCGTCGGAACCACCGACGCAGTGAACGCTGCCGTCAACTCCTATCCGCAGGTGCGCAGCGTGGTCAGCACGCTCGCGCTCGACGCCCTCACGATCGACGAGGTGCTGGAGCTGCTCGACGCACGCTACCAGCATCTTCGCGTCGAGCGTTCGAAGCCGGCGATCGCGCCCGTGGCGACCGGCGCCGTCGCGGCGATCTACGGGTTCTTCCGCGGCGATCTCCGCGGGCTTCTCAAGGCGCTCGAGGACGGTGTCACACCATTGATTGGACTCGATGACTCCGCGGCCCGGCCGTTGGCGATCGACGAGCTGCGCCCCGTCCTGCAGCAGCGCTACACGACGGAGCTGAACGCCCTACCCGAGCAGAAGCGGGTCAGTCAGCTCATCGCATGGGGGAGGACGGCGCCCGACTCCGTGCAGACGCAGAAGTCGCTGGGTGTGCTCTGGGGAGTATCGCAGGGGACCGTATCACCGGCGCTCGCGTACCTCATCCGGCAGGGCTACGTGCTCGCGCTTCCCCGCTCGAGCGGGACCCCGACACAGTACATGCTCTCCGGCGTCTCGCGGCTGATCTTCGGCTGACCGAGGGAGAGTCGTCGTCAGGAAAACGTGCTTCCGGCACGCCCCCTGCCCCGCAGACCGGTCTCACCAACAGGAGATCCGATGACCAACTACGGACCGAACGACCGCGATCCGCGCGACGAGCCGCGGGGCGGCGAGACCCTCGAGGGGAAGGTCGCGCGCGAGACGGCGCAGGGCCGCGAGCGCACCGGCGCGACCGGCGCCTCCGACTCCCAGGGCGTGCGAGGCGACTCCCGCGAGGCGAGCCGTCAGGGCGACGGCGCCAACGACGGCGACACCTCGCGCGGCGACGACGCGTTAGGCGAGCCGGTGCAATCGCGCGAAGCGGGCTTCGCCCAGCACGCGCGGAAGGGGCAGGCGGAGAGCCCGAAGCAGACGAACCACTTCGAGCCGCCGCGCGGGACGAACAAGCACGACGTGTAGCTTTTTCAGGAGCCAGGGGCCAGGCGGAAGGAACTGCGGTTGACGCCGTTCCTAACGCCTGGCCCTTGGCCCCCCCGAGCTCACGGTTCGAAGTCCAGCGCCAGATCCAACGCCGGCGCCGAGTGCGTGATGCCGCCGATGGAGATCCAGTCGACGCCGGTCTCGGCGATCGCGCGGACGCGGTCGCGGGTGACGCCGCCCGAGGCTTCGAGCTTCGCGCGGCCGCCGACCAGGTTGACGCAGGCGCGCAGGTCGTCGAGCGACATGTTGTCGAGCAGGATGATGTCGGCGCCGGCGGCGAGGGCGCGCTCGACCTGCTCGATGCGGTCGCACTCCACCTCCACCTTCACGCCCGGTGCGGCGTGCTCGCGGGAGCGCTGGATCGCGACGGCGACGTCGCCTTCCACTGCGGCGAGGTGGTTGTCCTTGATCAGGACGCAGCTCGAGAGGTTCATGCGGTGGTTCGTCCCGCCGCCGGCGCGCACGGCGTACTTCTCGAGGCGGCGCCAGCCGGGGGTCGTCTTCCGCGTGTCGAGGATCTTCGCGCGCGTGCCGGCGATCGCGTCCACGTACTGGCGCGTCAGCGTCGCGATCCCCGAGAGCCGCTGCATGAAGTTGAGCGCGACGCGCTCGGCACTGAGCAGGCCGCGCGCCTTGCCCGTGAGGAAGAGCACCGGCGCCGCGGCGCCGACGCGGACGCCGTCCTCGGCGTCGACGCGGACGTTCACGCTCTCGTCGAGCTGGCGGAACGCCTCGATTGCGAGCATCACCCCGCAGACGACGCCCGGCTGCCGCGCGACGAGCGTCGCGTGGGCGCGGCGGTCGGAGCGCACGGTGGCGATCGTCGTCACGTCGTCGAAGGCGCCGTCCTCGTCGAGCGCGTCGCGGACGAGGCGCGTCGTCTCCTCGTAGCTGAGGGGGAAGAGCAGGTGCTCCTCATGGTGCAGCGCGCGCAGGGAGCGCGGGGTCACGACGTGACGGTAGGGATCGTGCTGCTCGTCGCGCGGGCTTGCCATCGATTCACTCTCCTGGATCGATCATCTCGGGGACGGGCGAGAGCGCGGGGCCGCCCTTGCCGCCGATCGCGATCATCCGCTCGATCGCGCGCCGCGCCTTGTTCGCGGTCTCCTCGGGCACCGTGATCCGGTGCTCGAGACGCTCGAGCGCGCGCAGCACCTTCGGCAGCGTCGTCACCTTCATGTAGGCGCACGCCGCGCGGTCGTTCGCGGCGAAGAAGCGCTTGCCGGGATTCTCGCGACGCAGGCGATGCAGGATCCCGATCTCCGTCGCGACGATGAACTCGCTCGCCGGCGACTCGGCGGGACGCTTGATCATCCCTTCCGTCGAGAGGACCTTCACACCCTCCGCATCCACCGCGCCCGAGGACACCGCGTCGAGCACGCTCGTCGAGCAGCCGCACTCGGGGTGGATGAGGAACTCGGCCTCGGGGTGATGGCGGCGCTGGAGGTTGATGTGCTCGGGGTCGATCCCGGCGTGCACGTGGCACTCGCCCATCCAGACGATGATGTTGTCGCGCCCGGACATCCGGCGCACGTGGGCGCCGAGGAACATGTCGGGGCAGAAGAGGATCGTCTTCTCGGGCGGGATGGCGTTGATGACCTCGACCGCGTTCCCCGAGGTGCAGCAGTAGTCGCTCTCCGCCTTCACCTCGGCGGTCGTGTTCACGTAGGAGACGACGACGGAGCCGGGATGCTCCTCCTTCCACTCACGCAGCTGATCGGCGTTGATGGTCGCGGCGAGCGAGCAGCCGGCGGCCATGTCCGGAAGAAGCACGGTCTTCTGCGGGGAGAGTATCGCCGCGGTCTCGGCCATGAAGTGGACGCCGCAGAAGACGATCACTTCGGCGTCCGTCTTCGCCGCCTCGCGCGAGAGTCCGAGCGAGTCGCCGACGTAGTCGGCGACGTCCTGAACCTCGGGGCGCTCGTAGTTGTGGGCGAGGACGACCGCATTGCGCTCGCGGGCGAGGCGGCGGATCTCCTCGTGGAGCTCGGCGAACTGTGGCTGGGGCTCGAAGGGCATCAGTGTCGGGTGGGTCGATCGTAGTATACTCGGCCGCTCACCCCGCGGCACCAAGCTCGGCGGCGATCCATTCGACGCGCGAGCCGCGCGGAAAGCGCGAGAAGTCCGGTCCGTCGCCGTAGCGGCGCACCTCGGCGCAGCTCGCGGCGCCGCCGGCCGACGCGACGGCGATGCGCGCGACGAGTCCCGGGCGCGAGTCGAAGGCGGCGTCGACGGTGCATTGATTGCGCCGCCAGGTGGGCGCGCCGTACGCGCGCTGCAGGTCGGCGAGCGAGGAGCCGGGCCCCACTCCCTCGGCGGTGCGCGCGCCGTCGATCGCGATGACGCGCGAGACGACGTCGTCCGCGGTCATCCCCGCGAGGTCGGCGACGACGATCGCGTCGCCGAGCCTCACGGCGAGGGCGGGGAGATACGAGCCATCGTCCCAGTGCCAGAAGCGCAGCGCGTCGCGGCAGACGCCGAGCACTATCGGGAGCGGCTGCCCCGGGTAGAGCGGACCGATCGAGTCGCGGGCGACGACGGGCGTCGAGCTCCCGCAGGACGGCACCTTCGAGCGGAGCGCGGCGGGAAGTCGTCCCGTGCGATCGGTGGCGAACGCCGAGGTTTCGGCGGGCCACGCGGGGATCTCGCTGACGTAGGGCGACGGTGCGCGGCTCCCGCTGGTCGCGGTATCGCTCACCGCCTTCTCGCGATGGCCGCAGCCGAGCGCGGCGACGGCGACGAGGAGCAGTCGCGCGTCGGCGCCGCGGTGCGGCCCGCGGATCACCACTCGATGTGACGTCCTCGCCATGCGCTCCTCGCTCGCGGGAAGTCGCTTCTATAATGGCCGCCGCGCGACTCCTTGCGAAGGAGGGCGCCCTCGGCGATGAGGCGCGCGGTCTGGACCATGTTCCGCTCCTCGGTCGCGCCCTCCGGGAGCCGGTCCTCGATCTGGTCGAGGCGGGTGATGCAGCTGCGCATGCCGCGCGCGGTGCGCGCGATGCCGGCGTACTCCCACATCACGGCGCGGATCTGGTCGGCGGCAACCTGCGCGGCGCCGCGGTCGCTGAGCACGGGGACGCGCCAGTGGCCGCGCGGCGGCTCGGCGGGCAGTGGCGTCATCTGCTGCATGTCGCGCGCGACGCGCTCGGCGAAGACGAGCCCCTCGAGGAGGGAGTTCGACGCGAGCCTGTTGGCGCCATGCACGCCAGTGCGCGCGACCTCGCCGCAGGCGTAGAGGCGCGGGATGCTCGAGCGTCCGGCGAGGTCGGTGACGACGCCGCCCATCATGTAGTGCGCGGCCGGCGTCACGGGGATGAGCTGCTTTCGCGGATCGATCCCGCGAGCCTCGCAGATGGCGAAGATCCCCGGGAAGCGCGTCGGCCACGCCTTGCCGATCTTCCGCGCGTCCAGGAAGACGGTGCCCTTCTTCTGCTCGGCGAAGATGGCGCGGGCGACGACGTCGCGCGGGGCGAGCTCGGCGAGCTTGTGGCGCTTCGGCATGAAGCGGTCGCCCGCGGCGTTGAGCAGCGTCGCCCCCTCGCCGCGCACCGCCTCGGAGATGAGCTGCAGCGGATTCTCCGGGGTGTCGAGCGCGGTGGGGTGGAACTGGACGAACTCCATGTCGGCGAGCGTCGCGTCGGCGCGGTGCGCGATCGCGAAGCCGTCACCGGTGGCGACGACGGGGTTCGTGGTGTAGCGGTAGAGCTGTCCGCAGCCGCCGGTGGCGAGGACGGTGGCGTCGGCGATGATCTCGGTGGCGCGGCCGGCCACGCTCGCGCGCGCGCCGACGCAGCGGCCGTCCTCGATGATGAGATCGAGGACGCGGGTGCGCTCCAGGACGGAGACACGCTCGCTCTCCTGCACCTTCGCGATCAGCGTGCGCGCGACCTCGGCGCCGGTCTGGTCGCCGTGCGCGTGGACGATGCGATTGGTGGAGTGCGCGGCCTCGCGTCCGAGCTTGAAGTCGCCACCGGGCGCGAGGTCGAAGTCGGCGCCCGCGGTGTGGAGCTCCTTCACCCGCGCCGGCCCTTCGGTCACGAGCACCGTCACCGCCGCGGAGTCGGCGAGCGCGGCGCCCGCGGCGAGGGTGTCGCGCCTGTGCAGCTCGGGGGAGTCGCCGGCCCCGAGCGCGGCGGCGATCCCGCCCTGCGCATACGCGGTCGCGCTGTCGAAGAGCGAGCGCTTGGTGGTGACGAGGACGTCGGCGTGCTCGGAGGCACGCCACGCCGTGTGCAGGCCGGCGACGCCACTACCGATGACGAGGAACCGGGTTCGGATGCGTTCCGGCATTGAGGTGAAATCAACTCCGGGGAGAGGGGCGGCGAAAGTGGAGGCTCTGGCTCGGCTGGGGTGGCATCGGATCGCGCGGTGGCCGGTGGGAGCGCTTCGCGCAACGAGCCGGACATTGCTCTCGATGTTGAAACACGAAGGCCACGAAGGGCCACGAAGGTTTTGCTGAAGCACCCTTCGTGGACCTTCGTGGCCTTCGTGTTTTTACAGCGGTTGCCAAAGCCATGAGGATGGCACGGTCAACGGCTTGCCCCCGCGCTGCCCTGCCGCGAGCTTTCCGCGGTGCGGAAACCGCTCATCCTCGCAGCGATCCTCCTCCTCGCGCATCTCGCGCTGCTCGTGGTGCATCCGAGCGGCGCGGCGCAGCCTCCCACGAGCGAGGGGCTCGACGTCGGGATCGTGTTCGACGTCGGCGGACGGGGGGACAAGTCGTTCAACGACGGCGCCTACCTCGGTGGCGAGCGCGCGGAGAAGGAGCTCGGCGCCCGGGTGCGCTTCATCGAGCCCGGCGAAGGCTCGGACCGTGAGGCGGGGCTGCGGCTGCTCGCCGCCGAGCACATGGACCTCGTCATCGGGGTCGGCTTCATCTTCACCGACGACCTCACCGCGCTGGCGAAGGAGTACCCGAACGTCCACTTCGCGGGGGTCGACTACGCGGTCGCGACCGATCCGGCGGGGAACGTCATCGCGCCCCCGCCGAACCTCGCGGCGCTGAAGTTCCGCGAGGAGGAGGGCTCCTTTCTCGTCGGCGCGCTCGCCGCGCTGGTCGGGCACTCGAAGAAGGTCGGCTTCGTCGGCGGAATGGACATCCCGCTCATCCACAAGTTCGAGGCGGGCTACAAGGCGGGGGTGAAGCAGGTTTGCCCCGACTGCACGGTGATCGCGCAGTATGCGGGCGTCACGCCGGAGGCGTTCCGCAATCCGGGGCGGGGCAAGGAGCTCGCGCTCGCGCAGTACCAGAGCGGGGTGAACGTGATCTTCCACGCGTCGGGCTCGACGGGGCTCGGCGTCTTCGAGGCGGCGCGGCAGACGGGAAAACTCGCGATCGGCGTGGACGCCGATCAGTACCAGGAGGCGCCGGGCTTCATCCTCACATCGATGGTGAAGGGCGTCGACGCCGCCGTCTTCGACGCGATCGAGCGGGTGAAGAACGGCACCTTCAAGGGCGGGATCTACCAGTTCGGCCTGAAGGAGCAGGGCGTCGGCTACGTCTACGACGCGAACAACCGGAAGCTGATCCCGGACAGCGTCCGCACGCGCCTCGAGCAGCTGCGCGAGCAGATCGTCGCCGGAAAGATCGAGGTGCCGAGCACGCGATGACGACGCCACCGCCTGACGCACGGAGCGGAGCTTCGCTCGCCATCCGGATGCGCGACATCGTGAAGACCTTCGGGAGCGTCGTCGCCAACCGTGGCGCCTCACTCGAGGTCGCGCGCGGCGAGATCCACGCGCTCGTCGGCGAGAACGGCGCCGGAAAATCCACGCTGATGCGGATCCTCAGCGGGATGTACGCGCCCGACGCGGGCTCGGTCGAGATCGCGGATGTTCGGACTGCCGGGAGTACGGGAGTACGGGAGTCCGGCACTGCTCTTCTGCGCGACGTCACGGGGTGGAGCACCGCGGAGGCGATCGACGCGGGGGTCGGGATGGTGCACCAGCACTTCATGCTCGTGCCGCCGCTCACCGTCGCCGAGAACGTGGTGCTGGGGCGCGAGCCGAAGTCGGGGGTGCAGCTCGACCGTCGTGCCGCGGAGAGGGCGGTGCAGGAGCTCGCCGGCAAGAGCGGGCTCGCCGTTCCCGCCGACCGACGCGTCGCCGAGCTCTCGGTGGGCGAGGCGCAACGTGTAGAGATCCTGAAGGCGCTCTATCGCGGCGCGCGCATCCTCGTGCTCGACGAGCCGACGGCGGTGCTCTCGCCGCCGGAGGTGCGGCAGCTGTGGGAGGTGCTGCGCCGCCTGCGCGCCGACGGCGGGACGATCGTCCTCATCACCCACAAGCTCGACGAGGTGATGGAGATCTCCGACTCGATCACGGTGATGCGCGCGGGGGAGACCGTCGCGCGGCTGCGGACGAGCGCAACGACGCCGAAGGACATCGCGCGGGCGATGGTCGGCCGCGACGTGGCGCTCGCGCTCGACGCGGCGCGCGGGCCGGCGGCGGCGAGCTCGCTCGCGACGAATGCGCCCGCGCTCCTCGAGCTGCGCAACGTGCGCGTCGACAGCCCGCGCCGCGCCGGCGTCGTCGACGACGTGACACTCACCGTCGGCGCGGGGGAGATCCTCGGGATCGCCGGCGTGGAGGGGAACGGGCAGACGGAGCTGATCGAGGCGATCGCCGGACTGACGCCGCTCGCCGCCGGCTCGATCCACATCGGCGGGCGCGACATCGCGGCGCTGAGCGTGCGCGAGCGCGGGGACGCGGGGCTGTCGCACATTCCCGAGGATCGTCACCGCCGCGGGCTCGTGCTCGACTACAGCATCGCCGACAACCTCGTGCTCGGGCGGCAGCATCACTTCACGCGCGGCGCGCGACTCGACGGGGCGCGCATCGCCGAGAACGCGCGGGCGCGCATCGCCGAGTTCGACATCCGTCCCGCGGACGCGGAGCTGCCGGCACGCGCGCTCTCCGGCGGCAACCAGCAGAAGATCGTCGTCGCGCGGGAGATGGGCGCGGGCCGCGGCTTCGAGGTGCTGCTCGCCGCGCAGCCGACGCGCGGCGTCGACGTGGGCGCGATCGAGTTCATCCACGAGCGGCTGCGCCAGGCGCGAAGCGAGGGGAAGGCGATCGTGCTCGTCTCGGCGGATCTCGCCGAGGTGCTCGCGCTCTCCGATCGCGTGGCGGTGATGTACGGCGGGCGCATCGTCGCGCTGCTGCCGCGGAGCGAGGCGAGCCCGGAGACGCTCGGCCCCTACATGACCGGCGCGGCGGGAACGCCGGCGCGCGTCGCATGACGGAGAGGATGTCGGAGGTCGAGCAGCCCGCGGCCGACGCGGCGAGCGTCCGTCCGGTGGAGGTCCCGCGCGACGAGCACCGCTGGGCGGAGGCGCTGCTTCCGCCGGTCGTCGCGCTGCTCGTCGCGATCGTCGTCGGCGACCTGCTGATCCTCACCTTCGGGCAGTCGCCGTCGGCGGTGTACCGGCTGCTGCTCGAGGGGACGTGGGGGAACGCGTACGGGATCGGCCAGGTGCTGTACAAGGCGACGACGCTGACCTTCACGGGGCTGGCGGTCGCGTTAGGCATCCGCGCCGGGCTGTTCAACATCGGCGCGGAGAGCCAGCTCGCGGCGGGCGGGTTCGTCGCCGCGGCGGTCGGGCTGGTGGTGCCGGCGGCGACGCCGGCGATCGTGGCGGCGCTGCTCTGCGCGGCCGGCGCGGCGGCGGGGGGCGGAGTGGTGGGCGC
>JABFXC010000218.1 GCA_013361935.1 Gemmatimonadaceae bacterium | reverse complement strand
TCGATCCAGCGCGCGATCGCGTCGCCCGACGCGTCCTGACGCTCGCCGCGCGAGCCGGCGTCGGAGACGGTGACGATCGCGACGCGGAGTGCCGCCTTGCCCTCCGCCACGTGCCTAACGGTGACTGGCGTGCTTGTAGAACGGCGGCTTCACCACCGTCGCCGGCACGCGCTTGCCGCGGATCTCGACCTCGAGCGTCGACCCTTCCTTCGCGCCCGCGGTCGGCACGTAGCACATCCCGATCGGCGTGCCCAGCGAGGGGCTCATCGTGCCGCTGGTGACGACGCCGCTCGCCGCGTTCTCGTAGAACACGGGATAGCCGTGGCGCGGGAAGGCGCGCTCGCCGCTCGTGAAGCCGACGAGCTTCTTCGGCACGCCGCGCTCCTTCTGCGCCTGCAGCACCTCGCGGCCGACGAAGTCGCCCTTGGCGAGCTTCACCAGCCACTGCAGGTTCGCCTCGAGCGGAGTCACCGTATCGTCGATGTCGTTGCCGTAGAGCGCCATCCCCATCTCGAGACGCAGCGAGTCGCGGCAGCCGAGCCCCGCGGGGGTGACGTCGCCCTTCGCGGTGAGCTCGCGCCAGACGTGCTCGGCGCGCGCGGGGTCGAAGTACAGCTCGAAGCCGTCCTCACCGGTGTACCCGGTGCGCGAGACGATGACGTCCTTCACCCCGGCGACGGTGCCGACTGTGAAGTGGTAATAGCCGATCGACTCGAGATCGACGTCGGTGTGGCGGGCGAGGATCTGCTGCGCCTTCGGCCCCTGGAGCGCGAGGAGGGCGACGTCGTCGCTGACGTCCTCGAGGGTCGCGTCGAAGCGCGGGAGGTACTTCGAGATGTGGTCGAAGTCCTTCCTGATGTTCGACGCGTTGACGACGATCATCAGGTGGTCGGCGAATCGGTAGACGAGGCAGTCGTCCTCGATGGTGCCGCGCTCGTTGAGGATCGTCGAGTAGTGCACCTGGCCGACGGCGAGCTTCGCGACGTCGTTGGTCGTCACGTAGCTGACGAAATCGACCGCCTGCGGACCGCGGACGATGAACTCCCCCATGTGGCTGACGTCGAACAGCCCCGCGCCGCTGCGCACCGCGTTGTGCTCGGCGGTGATCCCGGTCGGGTACTGGACCGGCATCTCGAACCCGGCGAAGGGGACGAGCTTCGCGCCGAGTGCGGTGTGAATGGAGTGGAGCGCGGTGCGCTTCAGGGTCGCGGTCGAGTCGGATGCCATCGCGTCGGTCGGTGTGGGAGAGGAACCGGAATATGACGGATTGGCCGACCTGCTTCCAGTCGGAAAGGGCGAAGCCGCCGGGCTGGCAGCGCCAACCCGACGGCTTCAACGGCAGTGAGCGGCAATGCTCGCCGGACGCGCGCTAACGCGCCTCGCTGCCTTTGTTCTGCTCGAGAACGGCCGCGGTGCGGATCTCGGATTCGGTCAGGGTGCGGACGTCGGCGACTTTGGGAGCCGACCCGGTGACCATCCCCTTCACGACCTCGAAGAGCACGAGCGGAAGAGGCTTGTTCGTCTTCGAGTAGGTGACGAGCTGCGCCTCGACGAGGATGAGCGCGATGCGCTCGTCCTTGGGGCCGCCGTCGCGGCGCGGGTTGCCCTCCTCCTCCGGGAACCACGCCTTCCAGTCGGGCTTGTAGAGCCCCTGGATGAGATCGCGGTCGCGGCTGATGATCGCCTTGCCGGAGACCGAGACCCAGTCGCGCGTGCGGTCCTTGTAGTAGCTGACGTTGACGTGCGGATCCTGGGCGATCTCGTCGAGCTTCCCCTCGAACCAGTTGGTCACGAACCAGAGGTCGGTGCCCGCGGTGCGGCGCTGCGTCTGCATCGCGCGCGAGACGAGCTGGCCGTCGGCGCGGCGCGTGGTGAGCATCGCGACCTCGATGCCGTCGATGAGCTTGTAGAGGTCGTCGAGCTTCTTGTCGATCGGGGCGTCGTCGTCGCGGTTGGCGCGGTCGGGATTCTGGGCCATCGTCGCTCCTGCGAGTTGAAAACGGTGGAGGCGCCATCGTCCGGCGCGCTCCACCGTTTAGCACGACGTGTGCCCCGCCCCGCTCAACCGGCGATCTTCCGCACCGCCTCGGCGACTTCCGCTGCGTGTCCCTCGGGCTTCACCTTCTCGAAGACCCTCGCGACGCTGCCCTCGCGGTCGATGACGAAGGTGATGCGGAGATTTCCCCAGTACTTGTGGGCGAACATGCGCTTCTCCGCCCAGACGCCGTACGCCTCGGCGACGGCGTGGTCGGTGTCGGCGACGAGGGTATAGGGGAGCCCGTACTTCTCCTTGAACCGGCAGTGCGCGCTCGTGTCGTCCGGGCTGACGCCGAGCACCACCGCATCGAGTCCCTCGAACCGAGGGAAGGCGTCGCGGAATCCGGACGCCTCGACGGTTCAGCCGGGGGTGTCGTCCTTCGGATAGAAGAAGAGGACGACGACGCGCCCGCGGAGGGAGGAGAGGGTGAGCGACTCCCCCGTATCGGTGGTCGCGGTGAAGTCGGGGGCCGACTCACCTGCCTGGGGAATTCCCATGTCGTTGGTCGTGGGCGGATGGTTTATGGTGAGCTCGTTAATCAGCGCGAGGCGGTCTCGAAAAGATAGTGGTCGACCGCGTTGACACGCGGCGTACTATTTCAGCCATGACGACATCGCGTTCATGAGCGAGAGCCGGCCGCTCGTACCCATCGCCGGAGCGGAGCTGGACCGTCTGCTCGACGCGTTGATGGTGGAGTTCGTCCGGCTGTCGGAATGCCTGGTCGGGGAGGGCTACCGCCTCGAGCTGGGCGGGGTCGACGCGCCCGGGCTTCACTACAACCTCTCGGGCACCGGACGCCTCGTCGTCGCCAACCGCGAGCCGATCCCGCTGCGGCCGCACACGCTCGTCGTCCTCCCGGCGAAAACGCTGTTCCGGATCGAGCTGCCGTCGGAGCGCGACGGGCGCACGACGTGGAAAACAGTCGATGGCCGTTCGCAGCTGTTCGCGCAGGGCGCGGTGCGTCGCTACGTGGCGACGGACGCCGAGCCGGTCGTCGTGCTCATCTGCGGCTACTTCCACGCTTCGTATGGAGTCTCGACGGATCTCTTCGGGACCCTGAAGGGGCCGATCATCGAGCAGTTCACCGAAGGCGATCAGGTCGACGAGACGCTCAAGGCCGCGCTCATGGAGCTCGTCGCGCAGGCAGCCGAGCAGCTCGGGTCGACCACCATGACCGTCGACGAGATCGCGCGCCAGGCGGGGTACGCCAGCCGCAGCAGCTTCGTGCGCGCGTTCCGCACGGCGTACGGCTGTGATCCCACGTCGTACCGCAGGTCGCACGGCGAGCTCACACGGTGAAGGACGCCTGGACACGCATTCAGGCCTCGGGGTCGGAGGCTTCGGCGTACTCTTCGAGCCGTTCCTTCGAGGAGGATATCCGCGTGAAGGCGATAGTGGTGAAGGACCGGGCCGCCGGTTCGCCGGAGTGGTCACTGCGCTCGGCTATGGCACGACCGGGCTGTCGCTGGGTCAGCGGGTGGTCGGTCTGACGGACTGGTATCGCGACGGCACTCTGGCCGAGTACGTGGCCGTCGAGGCTCGCAACCTCGCGCCGCTGCCGGATGGCCTCGATTTCACGGAAGGGGCGAGCCTGCCGATCTCGGGACTGACGGCGTGGCAGGGACTCTTCCTGCACGGCCGCCTTCAGGCAGGGGAGAGCGTTCTGGTGCACGGCGCGGCCGGGGCGGTCGGGTCGATGGCGACGCAGCTCGCGCGCGAGACCGGCGCCCACGTCGTCGGCACCGGCCGCGCGGCCGACCGCGCGGCCGCGCTGGAGTTCGGAGCGCAGAAGTTCGTCGACCTCGCGAACGACACGCTCGAAGACGTCGGCGAGGTCGATCTGGTGTTCGACGTGATCGGCGGCGACATCGGGAAGCGGTCCGCTCGCCTGATTCGATCCGGCGGCAGGCTGGTGTCCGTCGTCGGCCCGGCCGAGGTGTGGCCCGACGGTGGCGTGGCGATCGACTTCGTCGTCGAGTCCGATAGTGCGCGACTGTGGGAGCTCGCCCGACGGGTGCGCGACGGACGACTGCGCACGAACATCGGGACTGTCGCGCCCCTCGAGGATGCTGTCGCCGCCCTCAACCCGCCCGTTCGACGGACGGGGAAGACGATCATCCGCGTCCGGCCTTGATGACCAGGAGACCCTGATGCCAATCGTCTTCGAGTTCGTCGGCGACATCCTCCACCTCCGCGCGATCGGCGCCTACCCGCTCGCGGAGCTCGAGGCGACGCTCCACGCGGCTCTGGCGCTCCCGGATCGTCCACGTCTGCGCGGCGCGCTCTTCGATGTACGGGAGTCGGCGGTCGTCGGCACGCGCACCACGCCGCAAGTCCGCGCGACCGCTGAAGTCGTCGCGAGCGTCGCGCACCAGTTCGACGCGCGCGTCGCGCTCCTCGCGACCAGCGACCTCGCCTACGGCGTGATGCGCATGCTCGCAGCCTGGGCCGACAGCACGATGCTCGACGTCGCGGTCTTCCGGGACGAGGTCGAGGCGCGCAGCTGGGTGTCGCGCTAGAGTCCCGGTCGACGCATGCAGCCGGTAACCGCGAGCGCCGCGCCGGCGCCGGAGAGGAATGGCGTCACCATGATGAGCGCCGAGCGCGATGGCGGGTAATGCGCAGGATGCCGCGCGACCATGATCGCACCCGGCGCGGCACCGAGCGCGGCGCCGGCGAAGGAGCGGAAGACCGCCGCGGGTGCCGGACATCCTCGGCGGTGCGCCGCGACCGCGGCGGTCACCGTCGCTCCCACCGCTGAGCCGCCGAACCAGCCGATCGGCGTGGCGGCAGCAGTGTAGAAGCTGCACGCCTTGAAGAACAAGTCGACCGTCTCGATGTGATGGCGCTTGCAGTACTTCTCGTCGATGATGAGCCCCGCCATCCCGCCGTCCATGGCGCCGAGCAACCCGCTGCCGCCAGCGAGGGCGGCCAACTCGAGGAGCGACATCTTCGACGCCACGCCGTTGCCGCTGATGGCGCCCGCGCAATCCCCGACACCGACTCATCGAGCCTCTGGCCGCTCGCGGGAGACGAGAACACGAGCAGCGCTGCCTGACCGGCCACGACGCCGAGCTTCGACCACCGAGTCATCCGCCCCTCCGGAGAGTGAGGCTGACACGATGCACTCGCCGGCCGCAACGGCGAATACGTCGATTGACGTAGCGACGGGGCTAGAGCTTCTCCCCACCCATCAGCACCGCCATGATCGCCTTCTGGACGTGCAGTCGGTTCTCGGCCTCGTCCCAGACGCGGCTCTGCGGGCCCTCGATCACGCTCTCGCTCACTTCCTCGCCGCGGTGCGCGGGGAGGCAGTGGAGGAAGATCGCCTTCTTCGAGGCGCGCTTCATCAGCGCGCCGTCCACCTGATAGCCCGCGAAGGCCTTCTCGCGGATCTTCTGCTCCTCTTCCTGCCCCATCGACGCCCAGACGTCGGTGTTGACGACGTCGGCGCCGTCCGCGGCTTCCTTCGGATCGCGGACGACGGTGACCTTCGCTTCCTTCTGCGCGCGCTTCAGGATCGTCGCGTCGGGATCGTAGCCCTCCGGGCAGGCGAGGGTGAGCTCGAAGCCGAGACGGTACGCGGCGTTGATCCAGGAGTTCGCCATGTTGTTGCCGTCGCCGATCCAGGCGACCTTCTTCCCCTCGTATCCGCCGAGCTGCTGCTTCACCGTGAGCAGGTCGGCGAGGATCTGGCAGGGGTGGAGCAGGTCGGTGAGCCCGTTGATGATCGGGATGTCCGCGTACTGCGCGAGCTCCTCGACCTCGGCGTGCGCGAAGGTGCGGATCATGATCCCGTCGACGTAGCGGGAGAGGACGCGCGCGGTGTCCTTGATCGGCTCGCCGCGGCCGAGCTGCACGTCGCGCGGCGAGAGGAAGAGCGCATGCCCGCCGAGCTGCCAGGTGCCGACCTCGAAGGAAACGCGCGTGCGCGTGGACGACTTCATGAAGATCATCGCGAGCGACTTACCGGCGAGGGGCTTCCGGTCGTACTTCCCCTTGCTCATCCGGTCGGCGAGGTCGAAGAGGGACTCGAGCTCCTTGCGGGAGAAGTCGGGGATCGCGAGGAAGTCGCGGTGCGCGCGGTCGGGCATCGGGAATGGTTTCCGGTGTCGGTGTGATGAGTCGTCGGCGGAAGCTAACGCGCCAGCGCGGGATCGTGCAGCGCGCCTCGCCGGCGCGCGATGGCCTCGTCCACGCTCCAGGCGCCTGCGCCGGCGAAGACGAGGTAGAGGAAGAAGAAGCAATAGAGGATCGCCGGCGTCCCCATGTTCGACGACGGCCAGAACGACTGCGGGTGGTGGAACTGGAAGTACGCGACGGCCATCTCGCCGGCGAGGATGAACGCGACCGGGCGGGTGAACAGCCCGATGGTGATCGCTATCCCGCCGAAGAACTCGAGCAGACCGGCAATGCCCACCTGCGACATCAGCACGAGCGGCGGCTGGCCCGGCGGCATCGGCGGGTAGCCGAAGAGCTTCATCGTGCCGAAGCTGATGAACACCGCGCCGGCGACGATGCGGAAGACGCCGAGCATGCGGCTCGGCCAGGGGGCGGGAGCGGGATCGAAGATGGACATGTGTTTTTCGCCGGGGCTGGGGGATTGTGCCTCGAAAGACGCGGATTGCAAGCTCGCACGGTGTCGGATATCGCGACACCGGTCACGGAAACGACACTACGCCATCAGGTTACGCCGAGCATGCAGAGGGGCATGAGAATCGCCTAACCACGTGCTCGAAGCACCATCGCAGGGCAGCACCCGATAATAGCACACCCGTCGCGAGGCGGGGCCGCAAAGCCAGGAGTCTCCGCCAGGAGATCGTCCGGTTGCCGAAGGTGGACAGAAGAACGTCACGAGCAGGATCGGCAATACCTGGCATTCGCGCCCACCACGCGTCGTGGGGGAGCGAGTGCCTTCTTTTTTCCCGCTGCATCACACTTCATCCACACCGACGACGGTGACACGATGCGCAAACCTCTACTGACGGCCGCGCTACTCGCGGCCACCGCATGGGCGGTTCCGGCCCACGCGCAGCAGATCGACCTGTCCGACAAGATCCGGCTCAACGGCTATTCGAACTTCGAGTTCGAGTACATGCCGTCGAAGCAGGGTCGCGGCGACGCGAACGCGTCGTTCGACGCCCAGGAGTTCGACCTGGTGTTCAACGTGCTGCCGACCGACCGCCTCCGCGTGAACGCGGACCTGCGCTGGGAGCACGGCGTCGCGACGGAGGACTCGCGCGGCAACGCGGCGCTCAGCCACGGCTTCGCCGAGTACACCCTGGTCGACGCGCTGCGGCTGCGCGCCGGAAAGATGCTGCTGCCGTTCGGCATCTACAACGAGATCCACACCGCGAAGCCGGCGATCTTCATGTACAAGGAGCCGTTCGCGATCTACAAGGCGGACAAGCTCGGCGGAGTCCGTCGCTTCCAGCCGCGCTCCGGCTCGGGACTCGAAGCGCTCGGCACGGGCAGCCTCGCCGGGATCGACGGCGACTACGCGCTCCTCATGGTGAACGGCGAAACGACCGGGAAGAAGGATCCCTTCGAGGAGGACGACAACTCCGCCAAGTCGCTGACCGGCCGCGTGCGGCTGCACCCGACGTCGTGGATCATGATCGGCACCTCGTACTATCACGACCAGCTCACCGAGTTCGACGCGCTCGGCAAGGACACGGGCCTGCGCACGCGGCAGTCGTCGTACGTCCAGTCGCTCGAGCTCGCCCCCGGTCCCTTCCTCATCCAGGGCGAGTGGGCGCGCGGCAACGTCACTCCGGCGACCAAGGCGGGGGTGGACATGACGGGCTGGTATGGCGTGGCCTCGGTGCTCCTTCGCGACCGGTATCGCCCGTACGTCGAGTACCAGCATTTCGATCCGAATACGCACGTCGACAACGACTTCGCGACCATCGTCTCGCCCGGGATCAACGTGCGCGTGGACGGCGGTCTTTACCTGAAGTTTCAGGCGGACCGGTACCATTCGCTGCCGGGAAACCCGAGGCTGAAGGGTGTGGACTTCACCGAGCTGACGGCGGCTGTCGCCGTCGCCTTCTGAGGAGGATGACCATGCGTTCCAGACTCCTCGTGCTGCTCGCGGGCGTGGCCATGCTGATCGGCCGGCCGGCGGCGGCCCAGAACAACCGGTTCGTGCTCGTCGTCAACGCCGGGAACCCGACGGCGTCGCTCCCGACGAAGGACGTGTCGCGGATCTTCCGCAAGGATGTCACCCGCTGGCCGGATGGCAGCGCCATCCAGCCGGTGGAGCTCCCCGCCGAGGCACCGGCGCGCGCCGAGTTCACGCAGCGCGTACACGGCAAGCCGGTGCAGGCGATGGTCGCCTTCTGGCAGCAGCAGATCTTCTCGGGGCGGGCGGTGCCCCCCCTCGAGCGGAAGAGCGACGCCGACGTGGTCGAATACGTCCGGTCGCACCCGGGCGCGATCGGCTACGTCACGGCGGGGACCACGCTTCCCTCGGAGGTGAAGGCCATCGCGGTCCAGTAGAAGAGTTAGGCGCTCCAACGACCAGGCGCGGTGAGACGGCATGTCTCACCGCGCCTGGTCGCGTTCCGCTCAGAGGATGTACTTCCGGAGATCCTCGTCCTCGACGATGGTCTTCAGGCGATCGCGCACGCGCGCGGCGTCGACGTCGACCTTCGTCGTGCTCGCGTCGGGGAGATCGTAGAGGACGTCCTCGAGCAGCGTCGTCATCACCGTGTGCAGGCGGCGTGCGCCGATGTTCTCCATGCGGTCGTTGACGTGCGCGGCGACGCGGGCGATCTCGGCGATGCCGTCGGGGGTGAAGCTGAGGGACGCGCCCTCGGCGGCGACGAGCGCGGCGTACTGCTTGGTGAGCGCGTTCTCCGGCTCGGTCATGATGCGGACGAAGTCCGCTTCGGTGAGCGGCTTGAGCTCGACGCGGATCGGGAACCGGCCCTGCAGCTCGGGGATCAGATCGCTCGGCTTCGACACGTGGAAGGCGCCGGCGGCGACGAAGAGGACGTGGTCGGTCTTCACCATCCCGTACTTCGTCTGCACGTTCGACCCCTCGACGATCGGCAGCAGGTCGCGCTGCACGCCTTCGCGGGAGACGTCGGGGCCACCCGCCTGCCCGCGCTCGCCGGCGATCTTGTCGATCTCGTCGAGGAAGATGATGCCTAACGTCTCGACGCGCTCGAGGGCGTCGGCGGTGACGTCCTCGGCGTCGATCAGCTTGTCGAACTCCTGGTCGAGCAGGATGCGCCGCGCCTCGGACACCTTCACCGTGCGCTTCTTCGTGCGCTTCGGCATCATGTCCTGGAGCATCTGCGTGAAGTTCTCCATCCCCTCCGGCGCGCCCTGCGGCATCATCATGTCGAGCATCGGCGAATTGGGGGTGACCTCGACCTCCACCTCGCGCTGCTCCAGCTGCCCGTCGAGGAGGAGCTGCTTCAGCTTCGCGCGCGTGCGGGCGTGGCGCTCCTGTTCGACGGTGCGCTCGTGCGTGACCGCGCCCGAGGACGAGACGACGAAGACGCCGTCCGCGGGCGTCCCGGCGCCGCCCGCGCCGGCATGCGCCGGCTCCGGCGCGGCCGCCG
>JABFXC010000182.1 GCA_013361935.1 Gemmatimonadaceae bacterium | reverse complement strand
GTTCGCCGCCCACGCCGGCTCGGCGGGCGCGGACGCGCGAGCGCCGCGCCGCCAGGTGCTCCGCGCGAGCACGAGCAGCATCCCCGCGCCTAACGCGAGCGCGACGACCATGATGTAGTAGCGGCGCGGGAGGAGCGGGGGCGCGTCGATCGCGACGCGCACGACGGCCGTCGGCGGCACGTCGCGCGCGATGAAGCGGCGAAAGCGCCGGCCGTCGACGTTCACCGGGTCGACCTCGCCGAAGCCGGCGCCCGTGGCGACCCCCGCCTGGTCCTCGATGAGGACCTCGAAGACGTCGGTGCGGTGCTCGGCGGGGATGCTCAACGGAAAGTCGCCCGCGGGCAGCTCGTAGGAGAAAGAGAGCTGCTTGAGCCCCGGCGCGATCGGCGCCTCGACGAGCACACGTCCCGTCTCCGTGCGCACCGCGTCGGCGGAGATGTCGCCCTCGCCCACGCGGAAGTCGCGCGCGTGCGCGGGGATGCCGCCCTCCCACGTCGTCCCGTCGGGGGGCGCCACGCGCGTGACCGAGCTGTCGTTGGAGAGCTCGAATACCTCGATCACCGCGCGCCGGCGCGCGCTGTCGAGCGCCGAGACCACGACGTGCCGCCCGCGCTGCGTGATGGTCATCGGCCGGCTCGTCGTGTCGAACACGGTCATGTCGGCGTCGTTGCCGCGGACGACCGGATCGCGCAGCGGCGCCGAGAAGTACGTGATCCCCGCGTAGCCGGCCGAGACGAAATGGATCGCCGTGCTGTCCGTCGGCGCCGGATAGCGGAAGCGATAGTGGCCGCCCGCGTCGGTGCGCGTCGAGTCGATGGGGCGGCCGCCGCTGCTCGCGACCCGGTGCAGCGTGACCATGATCCCGGCGACGGGAAATGGATCGGGAAGGTTGCCGCGCGGCTTGAGCACACGACCCTCGACCAGACGCGTCCCCTGCGCGGCGGCGGATGCCGCGCTCAGCGCGAGAAGCAGGACGAGGACGACGGTTCGGCGCCGCGCGGGGAGCGCGAGGATCACGGGTTGAACTTTCCGAAGTCCTCGGGACGCAGCCCCTCGAGGAAGCGCTTGAGCTGCTCGGCGCTCAGCTCGTCCGCGCTCGGCTCGGGCGCGCGGAACTGCGGCTCCTCATCCTCGCCCTCGCTCTCCGCCTCCTCCTCCGGATCGGTGAGGAGCGTCTCGTTCGCGTAGATCGGCGCGGCGAGGCGCAGCGCGATCGCGATGC
This sequence comes from Gemmatimonadaceae bacterium, assembly GCA_013361935.1. Taxonomy (GTDB): domain Bacteria; phylum Gemmatimonadota; class Gemmatimonadetes; order Gemmatimonadales; family Gemmatimonadaceae; genus JABFXC01. The sequence continues at coordinate 28,276 of JABFXC010000182.1, read as the reverse complement.
TGTCCGACGGCCGCGCGTCGACGCGCGCGATGTCGTCACCGCGGAAGAGATGCAGCTCGGCGAAGTAGGTGTTCTTCTCGACGCGGGTGATCTGCACGCGCCGCAGCGTCCCGCCGAGCCCGACGATGATGCTCTTGCAGAGGTCGTGGGTCAGCGGCCGCGCGCGCTTGATGTCCTGCATCTGCATGACGATCGACTCCGCCTCCGGCTGCCCGATCCAGATCGGCAGCAGCCGCCGGCCCTCCTTCTCGCGAAGGATGACGACGAAGGACTGGTTGCTGCTGTCCACGCCCAGGCGGGAGACCACGACTTCGACCATCATGCGTGGAATCTAACCCCGTGTGCGGTCGTGGTTCCATGAAAGGGGCCAGGGGCCAGGCGGAAGGAACCGCGGTTGCCGCAGTTCCTGACGCCTGGCCCCTGGCCCCCGACAGCCTCTCTACCGGACCGCCTTCTTGAGCGCCGACGCGCGGTCGGTGCGCTCCCAGGTGAAGCTCGTCGCGCCGACGCCGTTGAACTTCATCTTCTCCGGCGTGCGGCCGAAGTGGCCGTAGGCCGCGGTCGGGGAATAGATCGGCTTCCGCAGGTCGAGCGCGCTCATGATGCCGCGCGGGGTGAGGTCGAAGACCTCCATCACCGCCTTCGTGATGTCGTTTTCCGGCACCGTGCCCGTGCCGAAGGTGTCGACCGACACCGAAACCGGCTGGGCGACGCCGATCGCGTACGCCACCTGGACCTCGCAGCGGTGCGCGAGCCCGGCCGCCACGATGTTCTTCGCGACCCAGCGCGCCGCGTAGCACGCCGAGCGATCGACCTTGCTCGGATCCTTGCCGCTGAACGCGCCGCCCCCGTGGCGGCCCATCCCGCCGTAGGTGTCGACGATGATCTTGCGGCCGGTGAGGCCGGCGTCGCCCTGCGGGCCGCCGATCACGAAGCGCCCCGTCGGGTTGATGTGCACCTTCAGCTTCTTCTTCGGGCGGAACTCGTCGGGGATCGACGGCTCGATCACCGCTTCCTGGATCTCGCGGCGGAGCTTCGCGGTCGAGATCGAGTCGGAGTGCTGCGTGGAGAGGACGACGGTGTCGACGTGGACCGGGACGTTGTCCTCGTAGAGCACGGTGACCTGCGACTTGCCGTCGGGGCGGAGCCAGTCGTAGCCGCGCTGGCGGCGGACTTCCGCGAGGCGCTTGGTGATGCGGTGCGCGAGCACGATCGGCAGCGGCATCAGCTCATCCGTCTCGTCCGTCGCGTAGCCGAACATCATCCCCTGATCGCCGGCGCCGCCGGTGTCGACGCCCATCGCGATGTCCGGCGACTGGGTGCCGATGCTGTTGATCACGGCGCAGGTGCTCGAATCGAAGCCGAAGGTCGCGTCGGTGTAGCCGATCCGCTCGATCGTGCCGCGCACGATCTTCGGGATGTCGACGTAGGTCTTGGTCGTGATCTCACCGGCGACGCAGGCGAGGCCCGTGGTGACGAGCGTCTCGCAGGCGACGCGCGCCGTCGGATCGTCGGCGAGGATCGCGTCGAGGATCGCGTCGGAGATCTGATCGGCGACCTTGTCGGGGTGACCTTCGGTGACGGATTCGGAAGTGAAAAGGCGATGAACGGGCACCGCGGTCCTCGGATCTATGGGGAAGCGCGCGCTCGACCGGGCGCGCGCAGTGAGACTGGGAAATGTAGAGGGCTCAGCCGCCGCCGAGCAACCCGTCGCGGACGGGAGCGCTCTGCGCGAGCGCGGCGGAGAGCACGCGCCGCAGCTCCATCTCCGCGAGCGCCGCGGTCGGCGCGTCGAGGGCGGCGAGCGCGGCCTTCGCCGCCTCGTCGATCCGCACCGCGCGGACGATGCGCTTCATCAGCGGCACGCCGCGCGGCGACACGCTGAGGTTGCGGACGCCGAGGCCGAGCAGCGCGAACGCCATCAGCGGCTGCGAGGCCATCTCCCCGCAGACGGCGACGTCGAGCCCGTACTCGTTCGCGACGTCGACCGTGCGGCGGATGAGCTGGAGCACCGCCGGATGCAGCGCGGTGAAGCGCGCGGCGAGGTTCGCGTTCCCCCGGTCGACGGCGGGGGTGTACTGCTCGAGATCGTTCGTGCCGATGCTGAAGAAGCTGACGTCCCGGGCCAGCGTGTCGGCGGAGAGCGCGGCGGCGGGGGTCTCGACCATCACGCCGAGGGCGACGTCGGCGCGGAACTCGGCGCCGCGGCGCGCCAGCTCCTCCACCGCCTCGTTGAGCAGCGTGCGCGCCTGCTGCACCTCGTCGCGGGTGACGATGAGGGGGAGCATGATCCGCACGTCGCCGTGGACGGCGGCACGGAGCAGCGCGCGGAGCTGCGTCTTGAAGATCTCCGGCTGGTCGAGACACATGCGGATCGCGCGCCAGCCGAGGAACGGATTGGCCTCCGTCGGGAACCCGCCGACGGGCAGCTTGTCGCCGCCGATGTCGAAGGTGCGGATCACGACGGGCCGCCCCTCGAAGGCCTCGACCACCCGCCGATAGGCGCGGTACTGCTCGTCCTCGTCGGGCATCGTCGCGCGGCCGACGACGAGGAACTCGGTGCGCATCAGCCCGACGCCCTCCGCGCCGCTGTTCGCGGCGGCCTCCGCCTCGTCGGGGAGATCGACGTTCGCCCGGATGGTGATGCGCACCCCGTCGACGCTCACCGCCTCGACGTGGGCGAGCGTGCGAAGCTCGTCCTGCTCCTGGATCTCGCGCAGCGCGCGATCGCGGTACTCCTCGACCTCCTCGTTCGACGGGTCGACGACGATGAGGCCCGCCGACCCGTCGAGGATGAGCCGTTCGCCCCCCTCGAGGCGCGAGGTGATGTCGCGCAGCCCGACGACCGCGGGCAGTCCCAGCGACCGGGCGAGGATCGCGACGTGCGAAGTGCGCGTCCCCGCGTCGGTCGCGATGCCGACGATCGCCTCGCGGTCGAGCTGCACCGTGAGGCTCGGCGTCAGGTCGTGGGTGACGAGGATCGCCCCCGATCCCTTGGGCAGGTCCACCGGATCGTGGTCCGGCAGCCCGAGCAGGATCGAGAGGACGCGGATGTGCAGGTCGGTGAGGTCGCCGACGCGCTCGCGGAGCATCGGCGCGCTCGCGCCGGCGAAGTGCCGTCGCCAGTCGAGCATCACGAGGTCGAAGGCCTTCTCGGCGCCGAGGTTCTGGTGGATGTACGCCTCGGCGGCGCCGACGAGCTCGCGGTCCTCGAGCATCGAGGCCTGCACATCGAAGATCGCCGCCTCGTCAGCGCCGGCGTGGCGCTCGGCGCGCTCGCGGACCTGGTTGAGCCGCGCCTTCGCCCGCTCGATCGCCTCGTGGAGGCGCGCCATCTCGCGCGGGATCTGCTCGTCGGTGATGATGCGATAGCGGACCTCGGGCACCTCCCAGCGCAGGAGGTACACGGGTCCGACCGCGATGCCCGGCGCCGCCGGGATCCCCGCGAGCGACTGGCTCACTAGCTCTCTCCGAACTTGTTGGCGATGCAGGTCGCGATCGCCTCGACGGCCGCGTCGGCGTCCTCGCCGCTCGCGCGGATGTCGAGCGTCGAGCCGTATTCCGCGGCCAGCATCATTACGCCCATGATACTCTTGCCGTTGACCTCGAGATCGTCGCGGACGAGCGTCACCTCGCTCCGGAACTTCGCCGCGACCTTGACGATCTCCGCGGCGGGCCGTGCGTGGATGCCGTTCCGGTTCGCGATGCGTACCGAGCGTTCAGCCTTCATCGGGTGGTCACCGTGAATTGAGCGAGCGAGTAGATGATCCAGATGGCGAGCACACCGAGCGCGAGCCGCCAGCCCTGCAGCCAGGTGGGGAGACGCGCGGCGAGCGCGCCCATGAGCGCGACGACGAGCACGGAGCCCCCGAGGAGCGTGCGTCCAGGCCCGATCGCGCGGCCGAGCGCGAGCGGGAGCGCGATGCCGGCGACGAGCGCCGCCGCGCGCGCGAGGTGCGCGGGCCCTTCGCGAAGCACCGGATTCGCCAGCGCCGACGCGACGCGCATCCCGCGACGCCAGCCGACGCCGAGCCCCCATGCGCGGAGCGCGAGGTGCCCGGCGTTGTACGACCCGAGAAAGAGCACCACGACCGTCACCGGCCCCGCGCCGATCCCGTAGGCGGCGAGGGCGAGGAGCGAGCAGAACGGGAGCCACCCCGCCCAGACGAGCCGGTCGCCGACGCTGCCTAACGGTCCGCAGAGCGCCGTCCGGAAGCGCTCGATGCGCGCCGGCTCCGCGCGATCGAGCTCGGCGCGGGCGAGCGAGCCGACCGCCACCGCGGCGAGATATGGATGGGCGTTGAAATACTGGCTCTGCCGCGCGAGCGCCTCGCGGTAGGCGCTCCCCTTCTTCCCCCCGGGGAGCAGCCGCAGCGCCGGCTCGACGCAGAAGCCGATGCCGTTCCCGAGGAGCAGCTCGTAGTTCCACGCGCTCTGGATCATGAAGAGGCGCAGCGCCATCTCCACCCGGGTGAGCACGGGCAGCACCGGCGGCGGCGCCTCGACGCGCGCCGGCGTCGAACGCGGCGTCGGACGACGCGGGCCGCCGGGGACGGGATTCGGCGAGCTCACAGCGCCCACATCGCGAGAAGGCCTAACGCGAGCCCGCCGAGCAGGTACCAGCGCGCGCCGGCGGTGACGCGGAACAGCTTCCACACCGCCGCCGCCGCGACCGATGCCGCGACCACCACCGACACCGCGCGCGACAGCCGGGCGTCCGCCCCCCAGATCGCGAGCGTCGCCTCGGCGAGCGGGATGAAGGCGAGCAGCGAGAGCAGCGTGAGCGCGCCCCCGCGCAGCAGGTCGGCGAAGAGCCCGCCGAACTGGAGCCCGACGACGGCCATGCTGTGCCCGGAGTCGATCGCCGGCCGCAGCCTGCGCGCCCAGATCCCGTTCAGTTTCCGAAGCTGGATCATCGTCCAGCCGCCGATCCATCCGGTGGCGATCGTCGCGAGGAGCGCGACGGAGAGGGCGCCGGGGTGCAGCTGCCCGTGCAGCCCGAGCAGCGCGCCCCCGACCACCGACGCCGAGCCCCACTCCGGATACCGCGACGCGCCGACCGGAAGCGTCTCCAGCGCGAAGAGCTCGATCGTCGCGCCGGCGAGCAGGCCGGCCACCGGATCGCCGGCGACGGCGCCCCCCGCGGTCGCCGCGACGATCGGGCGCGAGAGCATCGCTTGCGGAAAGCTCACGACGTCGAGCCCGAGCACGGCACCGAGCACGGTGAGCGCGGCGATCGGCGGATGCTCCATCACTCCCCCTTCCCCGCGAGCACGTCGTGCAGCGGCACCGGCCGCGCCCCCGGTACGTCCTGCGCCGTCACCGCGATCCCGGTCTGCTCGAGCGCACGCAGCGCCTGCTCCTCCTCGGGTGCGAGAAAGACGTAGCGCAGCCGCTGCGCGCGGCCGGCGCGGTGGTGGATGCCGCCGAGGTTCACGGTGCGCACGCGGCCGCACGCCTGCGCGAGCCGCGCCATCGAGTCGACGTCGCCGGTGAGAAGGATGCCGGGCCGCGGGTCGCGCGCGAACTCGTCGATGCGCGCCGCCGCCCCCTCGACGGTCTCGAAGACGACGTCGACCTCCGGGGGAACGCCCATGCGATAGAGCTCGCGCTCCCACTCGCTCGCCGCGACCTCGTCGTCGACGAGCACGATGAAGCCGAGCCGCATCGGCTGCCCCCACCCCACGACCACCTGCCCGTGGATGAGCCGGTCGTCGATCCGGAAGAGCTCAAGAGGCACGCCCGCCGCCTCCGACGAGCGAGATCGCGCCCCGCGCGCGATCGATGCACGCCCGCGCGGCGTCGGCCGGCGCGAGATCGTCGCGCATCACGAACTCGAGCAGCGCGGCGAGGTTCACCCCGGTCACGAGGACGACGTGGTCGTTCCCGCGCATGGCCCGCCGCGTCGCCATCGTCCAGCTCCCGCTCGGGAGATCGGTGAAGATCGCGTGGAGTCCGTCGGCGATGCGCGCGCGCATGGCCGCCTCCATCTCGTCGGCGCCGAGGGCGACGTTGCTCATCGCCGAGAGCATCGCGCCGCGCCCGGTGATGCGCTCCACCGCCGAGACGAGGCCCGCGGCGAGGTCGCCGTGCGCGGCGACGATCGCGCGCGGAGCATCCGGACCGTTACTCATCGTCCTCCATGAGATATTCACGAACGTTCGCGCGGGCGATCTCTCTCGCGCGCGCGGCGGGATCCTTCATCCGGGCGATCAGCCGCTCGTTGAACCGCTCCGCCGCGTTGATCCCGCTGTAGCGGAGCAGCAGGTTGAGCGCGATCACCTCGGCGAGCACGGTGATGTTCTTTCCCGGGTTCAGCGGGACGCGGATCTTCGGGAGATCGACGTCGAGGATGGTCGTCGTCTCGTACTCGAGCCCCGTGCGGTCGACGATGACGTCCTGCGACCACTCCTCGAGCTGGACGACCACCTCGATGCGCTTCTGCTGGCGCACGGAGCGCACGCCGAATATCGCCGGCACGTCGACGAGGCCGATCCCGCGCACCTCCATGTAATGCCGCTGCAGCTCGTGGCCGCGCGCGACGAGCACGTCGTTCCCCCGGCGCTTCACGATCACGACGTCGTCGGCGACCAGACGATGGCCGCGCTCCACGAGATCGAGCACGCACTCCGACTTTCCGATCCCGCTCTTTCCGACGAAGAGCAGCCCGACGCCGAAGACGTCGGCGAGCGAGCCGTGCAGCGTCGTCTGCGGCGCGAACTGGTCCTCGAGCCACGGCTTTACGCGCCGGTAGAACTCGTTGGTCTTGAGGGGAGAGCGCAGGATGGACACGTGCGCGCGATCGGCGGCGGCGAGGAGCCCCGCGGGGAGCTCCTGCGCCTTGGTCACGAACACCGCCGGAACCTTGAACGCGAAGAACGCGTCGATCACGCGCTGCCGCTCGTCCGGGGAGCGCGAGGCCAGGTAGCTGATCTCGGTCTCGCCGAGCACCTGCACGCGGTTGGGGACGAAGCGCTCGGTGTAGCCGGCAAGGACGAGCCCGGGGCTCGACGCCTCCGGGCTGACGATCTCGCGCGCGAGCCCCGCGTCGGTGCCGAGCAGCTCGAGGCTCAGTCGCTCGCGCAGCGCGTCGAAAAGGCGCCCGACGGTGACCGGGGCCGTCACGACGCGCGAGCGAGCGGCTGTCCGACCGCGTCGCGCATCCGCTCGCGACGCGTTCGGCGCGCGGAGTCGAGCTGCGCTTTCAGCCGCGACCCCGCCTGGGCGAGCGCGGGGCCGAAATAGCGGCCCGTGCCCTCCGCGACGAGGCGCCGCCCGCCGGCGGCGTGGAACTCCAGCTCCACACGCCGCTGCTTGCCGTCGCCCTCGAAGCGGAGGGTCGCGTCGACGACCCGGCCCATGCGCGGGGCGAGGCGCCGGACGAGCCGTTCGGCGCGCTGCCTCAGACGATCCGAGAGCTCGGCGTTGTGCGACTGGAACACGATCTCCATGCGACTCCTCCTTGTGCGGCTACCGCGTGCGGCTGCTCCCGATGATCTCCTGCAGGTGAGCGATCGTCTGATCGGCGGCGCGCTCCCACGTGAAGGTCTCGGCGAAGCGGCGACCCGCCTCACCGAACCGGTCGACGAGGGCGCGATCGCCGGCGATGCGCGCCATCGCCCGCGCCATCGCGCCCACGTCGCCATGTGGAACGAGCATCCCCGTCTCGCCGTCGCGCACCGACTCGCGCAATCCCGGCGAGTCCGATGCCACCACCGGGGTCGCACACGCCGCGGCCTCGAGGTTCGTGATCCCCCACCCTTCCTTCGGCGAGGCGAAGGCGAGCGCCCAGGCGCGCCGGAGCAGCGCCAGCTTCTCGCCCTCGCTCACGAACCCAAGAAACCGTACGCGGTCGCCGAGGTCAAGCGAGCGCGCGAGCGCCTCGAGCGCGGGCCGATGATCGCCCGTTCCCGCGATCTCGAGCGTCGCGTCGGGGCGGGCGAGCGCGGCGAAGGCGCGGATCACGATGTCCACGCCCTTGTAGCGCTTGAGGCGGCCGAGATACGCGAACAGCGGCCGTGCGGCACGCACCTCGGGGGCCGGGGTGTAGAACGCGGAGTCGATGCCGCAGTAGATGACGCGACAGGTCGAGGCCGGGATGCCGCGCGCGTCCAGATCTTCGCGCGTGCTCTCGCTGATCGCCTCGAAGGGAACTCCGCGATACACCCTCGCCAGCGGACGCTCGGCGAGCCAGACCGCGCTCGCCACGGGAAAGGGCAGCTCCTGGAAGGCGGTCGTCCCGAAGAGGTGCGGGACGACCGTCATCAGCCGCCGGGCGCCCCAGCGCGGCGTGTAGAGCGGCACCTTGTTCACGTCCTCGATGAGGACGTCGTGCGCGTCCGCGGCGAGGTGTCGCTTCCAGTAGCGGCGCGCGAGAAAGGGGAAGGTATAGCGCGTGCCGACGCGATGGATCTCCATCCCGTCGAGCGCGACGCGCGCGGGCGCGCCATCCCACCCCGAGCAGAGCACCGTCACCTCGTGCCCGCTGCGCGCGATGCGGCCGAAGATCTCGTGCAGGTGCAGCTCCGCCCCGCCGGCGTGCGGGTTCTCGCGGTCCTGCCAGTTGACGACGAGCAGCCGCACTACAGCCGGCCCATCCGGCGGGCGAGCGCGTCGACGACGCCGTTGACGAAGCGCGCGCTCTGCGGGGAGCCGTATCGCTCGGCGAGGCGGACCGCTTCCTGGATGACGACCTTCACGGGCGTCTCGCCGGCCGCGAGCTCGGCGGCCGCGAGGCGCAGCACCGAGCGCTCGATGGCGCCGATGCGCTCGAGACGCCAGTTCGTCGTCACGGCCTCGAGCTCGCGATCGAGCGTCGCGCCCTGCGCGATGACGACGCGCACGATCCGGCCGGCGAGCGACCGCTCCTCCGGCGGCACGGCGAGGTCGTCCCACACCGTCGAGGCCACGCGGTCGAGGGGCTGCCCACCGCGCATGTCCCAGGCGTAGAGCGCCTGGAGGACGCGCGAGCGGGCGCGCGACTCGATCCTCATTCGTCGTCCCCGGCGTCGACGTCGAGACGGTCGAAGAGATCGGCCATCTCGAGCGCGGCCATCGCCGCGTCCCAGCCCTTGTTCCCGTGCGCGCCGCCGGCGCGCGCCTCCGCCTGCTCCATCGTGTCGCAGGTGAGCAGCCCGAAGCCGATGGGACGGTCGAACTCGGTGCTCGCGTCGGCGAGCCCGCGCGACGCCTCGCCGGCGACGTAGTCGAAGTGCGGAGTGTCGCCGCGGATCACCGCGCCCACCGCGATGATCGCGTCATAACGGTCGCTGGCGAGCAGGCGACGCGCGGCGGCGGGGAGCTCCCACGCGCCGGGCACCCATACCAGATCGACGTCGTCGAAGCTCGCGCCGTGCCGCGTGAGCGCGTCCAACGCGCCATCGGCCAGCTTCTGGGTGATCTGCTCGTTGAAGCGGCTCGCCACGACGGCGAAGCGGCGCCCGGCGCCCGAGGGCTCTCCGGCGAATTCGGCCATGCTGTTCTCTGAAAGGACCGGAAGTTGACGCACGTCGATCGGATGTAAAATAGCCGGGCGCGGAAGCGCCGCGCCTACGAGGCGAGAAGGTGTCCGAGCTTGTCCCGCTTGGTGTTCATGTACCCCGAGCTCTCGTCGTGCGCGGGCTGCACGATCGGCACGCGCTCGCCGACGCCGAGGCCGTAACCCTCGAGCCCGACGAGCTTCTTCGGGTTGTTCGTGATCGGGCGGATCGACTTCACGCCGAGGTCGAGGATGATCTGCGCGCCGATGCCGTAGTTGCGGAGGTCGGGCTTGAACCCGAGCCGCTCGTTCGCCTCGACCGTGTCGGCGCCGCTGTCCTGCAGCTCGTACGCCTTGAGCTTGTTGAGCAGGCCGATTCCCCGCCCCTCCTGGTCGAGATAGACGATCACCCCGCGTCCCTCGCGCTCGATCATCGCCATCGCCGTGTCGAGCTGCCAGCCGCAGTCGCAGCGCTGCGAGTGGAAGACGTCGCCGGTAAGGCACTTCGAGTGCACGCGCACCAGCACGTCGTCTCCGCCCTTCACCTCGCCCTTCACCAGGGCGACGTGCTCGTGCCGGTCGACGTCGTTCCGGTAGCCGATGATCCGCCACTCGCCGTGGCTCGTGGGGAGCCGCGCGTCGGCGACGCGATGGACGAGCCGCTCGTTCTGCAGCCGGTAGGCGACGAGCTGAGCGACGGTGATGAACGTCAGCCCGTGCTGCTCGGCGAACCGCTCGAGCTGCGGGCGCTTCGCGGTGCTGCCGTCCTCGTTGAGGATCTCGCAGATGACCCCCGCCGGATACAGCCCGGCGAGCCGCGCCAGATCGACCGCGGCCTCCGTATGGCCGACGCGCTGCAGCACGCCGCCGTCGCGCGCACGCAGCGGATGGACGTGCCCGGGCCGGCGCAGGTCGGCGCGCGTCGAATGCGGATCGACCGCGACCTTGATGGTCCGCGCGCGGTCGTGGGCGCTGATGCCGGTGGTCACGCCGTACTTGGGCGCGGCGTCGATGCTCACCGTGAACGCGGTGCGCATCGCGTCGGTGTTCTCGTCCCCCTGTGGCACGAGCCCGAGCTGCTCCACGCGCTCGCCGGTGAGGGCGAGGCAGATCATCCCGCCGGCGCGGCGGATCATGAAGTTCACGATCTCCGGCGTCACCGTCGACGCGGCGCAGATGAGATCTCCCTCGTTCTCGCGGTCCTCGTCGTCGGCGACGATGATCATCTTTCCGGCGGCGATGTCCGCGATCGCCTGCTCGACCGTTCCGAATTCCATGTGTCCCGCCTCTATGTGAGCGCCGCGCGCTGCGCGGCGAACAGTCGCTGCACGTGCTTCGCGATCACGTCTCCCTCCACGTGAACGCGGCTCCCGACCCGCAGCCCGCCGAGCGTCGTGCGCCCCTCGGTGTACTCGATGATCGAGAGCTGAAACCCCTCGCCGCCGACCAGCGCGTTCACGGTGAGGCTCACGCCGTCCACAGTCACCGAGCCGTGCGGCACCATGAGCAGCGCGATCTCCTCGGGGACGGCGACGTCGACGAGCAGCGCGTCGCCGCGCCTCGAAACCGCGGTCACCTCGCCGACGCAGTCGACGTGCCCCTGGACGATGTGGCCGCCGATGCGGTCGCTGGCCCGCATCGCCCGCTCGAGGTTGACCTTCGTTCCCTCGCGCCAGTCGCCGATCGTCGTCCGGTCGAGCGTCGTGACCACCGCGGCGACGGTGAACCACCCCTCGCCGTGCTCGCGCACCGTGAGGCACGCCCCGTTGCAGGCGATGCTCTCCCCGTCGACGAGGTCCGCGTACCGCGTGCGGATGCGCAGCTCGCGCCCCGCCGCGGTGGTCGCGACCCGCTCGATGGTGCCGACGTCGTCGACGATTCCCGTGAACACGGTCAGTGCATCGCGTAGATGGTCATCTCGTCCTCGCCGAGCCGCCGCTGCCGCACGACCCGCAGCCGCGGAGCGCCGTCGAGCATCGCCGCCGGCGCGAGCGAGAACGCGGGCAGCGCGCCCCCGCCGAGGAGGATCGGTGCACGAAAGATAATCAATCGGTCCACCGCCCTCGCGTCGAGCAGGGCCCCGGCCAGCCCCGCGCCGCCTTCGGCGAAGAGCGAATGGACCCCCTCCGCCCGCAACGCGCGCAGCGCTTCCTCGGTGCCCTCGGCGCGGAGGATGCGCGCGCCCGCCGCGTGCAGCGCCGCCTCGCGCGCGGGGAACGACCCGTTCGTGACGACGACGAGGGGCGCCTGCACCGCCGTGCGGACGAGACGCGAGCCGAGGGGGAGCCGGGCCTCGCGGTCGAACACCACCCGCGCCGGGGCGACGCGCGGCCTCACGCGCCCGCGCACCGTGAGAAGTGGATCGTCGGCGATCACGGTCCCGATTCCGACGGCGATCGCGTCGGCGTCGGCGCGCAGACGGTGCACCTCGCGCCGGGCGGCGGGGCCGGTGAGCCAGCCGCGCGAGCGCGCCGCGTCGGCGATCGCTCCGTCGATGGACACGGCCAGCTTCAGCGACACCCACGGACGCCTGGAGCCGAAGCGGTGGAAGAACGCCGCGTTCAGCTCGCGCGCCGCCGGTTCCTCCACGCCGACGTCGACCGCGATCCCCGCCCGCTCGAGGAGGGGGATCCCGCCGGTGGCCTCCGGATTGGGATCACGCGTCGCGACGACGACCCGACGCAGCCCGGCTGCCGCGACGAGCGGTGCGCACGGCGGCTGCTTCCCCTGATGGTTGCACGGCTCGAGGGTCACGTAGAGCGTCGCGCCGCGCGACCGCTCCCCCGCCTCGGCGAGCGCGACGCGCTCGGCGTGCTCCGCGCCGTACGCGGCGTGGTGACCCTCGCCGACGATCGCGCCATCGCGAACGACGACGGCGCCGACCATCGGGTTCGGCGCCGTCTGTCCCCAGCCGCGACGGGCGAGCGCGAGCGCGCGCCGCATGAACCGCGCATCGCTCTCCCGCGCGGCCGCCGGGTCGCTCACCGCCCCATCCCGAAGCGGATGCCTAACGCGCCCTCCCACAGCGCGGCGCCCGGATCGCGGCCGGCGAAGGCGTTGTAGGTCGCGAGCGGGATCGCGCCCGCGCGGCCGACCTCGAGCGTCAGCGTCGCGCCGGGGATGCGGACGCTCGCGTCCGCGAAGAGCTGCGAGCGCGACACCGTCTGCGTGAACTCCTGGAACGGGTGGCCGCTGCACGCCGCGGGTCCGTAGGTGCAGCGCGGCGGCTGCAGCGCGACGAAGAGGTTCATCGCGCTCGTCGCGCGGTCGCGGCCGGCGCCGGCGTCGAGATGCACGGGACCGAGCGCGCCACTGGCGACGATCCGCCACGCCGTCGTGCGGATGCGGAGGTTCTCGACGGCGACGCGGTCGCTGTTCGCCCCGAAGTTCGCCGCCGCGTCCACCACCGGCAGCTCGCGGCGGATGACCGTCGCGCTGATCGCCGGCATCGGCCCGGGTCCGTCGACGAGGCCGACCCTCGCGCCGAAGCCGAGCTTCAGCGAGCCGCTGGGCAGCCGGACGGAGATGCTCCCGTGCGACGCGTTAGGCAGCCACGCCGCGTTCACGAGCGCGTCCAGCCCGCCGACGCCGAGCGCGCCGACGTGGACGACGGGAAGCAGGCCGACGGCTCCCTCGACCATCGGCAGCGGGAGTGGATAGCTCTGCTGCGTGAACGTCGTCCGCTTCGCCGGCCCGGTGTCGACCGGAAAGTTCTGGAGGTCGGGGATGCTGCCGCCGACGACGTGCAGGCGGAGCCCGATGGTCCAGTGGCCGGGCCCGAGCGGCGTCCCGCGCCCGAGCGTCGCGTTTCCCCCCGCGACGAGAGTGCCCAACTGCGGCGAGAGAAGGCGGTAGAGGTCCGTCGCCTTCTGGCAGACGTCCTGGAAGACCGAGCTCCCCCCCGCGCACTGCGCGTCGAGAGCAGCGGTGCCGTTCTGCGCGCGAAGCGGCGCCGCCCACGCGCCGGCGAGAGCGCCGGCGAGGACGACGCCGCTCCACCACTTCATCGTCAGAACCCGACGCGCAGCCCGACCGAGCCGTACAGACGCGACGCATCCGCGGCCTTGCCGGAGAAGGTGTTGTACGTCTGCACATCGCCGCCGGACACCTGCCCGATCTCGGCAACGAGCTTCGCGAGCATCAGATTCATCGAGAGATCGGCGAAGTAGTTCGTGCGGGTGAGCGACTGCGAGGGGTAGCTCGGCCCCGACGTCGACGGTGCGCCGATGATGCCGATCGTGCCCGACGCGTCGTACTTGTCCTGCCCCGCACCCACCGCGAGGCCGAAGAGGATCAGCGACTTGCTCGCCGTCACGCGCCAGCTGGTCGTCTTCACCGAGATGTCGTGCACCTCGAGGGTCCCGGCGCTGGTCGTGGCGGTGATGTCCATCGTCGGAAGGTCGCGCCGCACGTAGCTGAAGCCGACCCCGGGCGAGACGATGCCCTCCTGCAGGATGCCGATCCGCGCCCCGTACCCGAACTTCAGCGAGCCGTTAGGCAGCTTCACCTTCACCGAGCCGCCGTCGTATTCCGGGATATAGGCAGCGTTCAGAAGCGCGTCGATGCCGCCGACGCGTGTCACGCCGAGGTTGAGACCCGGAAAGATCCCGATCGCTGCATCCACGGTGGGAAGGCCGAGGAACTGATCCTTCGTGTCGATCGTGGTCGGCCCCTGCGTCGCGGGCGAATAGTTGCTCAGATCAGGCAGCGATCCGCGCACCACATTGCCGCGCACTGAAACCGCGAAGTGCCCCAGCCCGCCGAGCGAGCCACCCTGGCCGAGCGTCGCGTTCCCGCCGGCGATGGCCTGGCCGACCTGCGGCGCCATGTACACGAAGACGTCGGCCGCGGTCTCGCACGCGCTGTTGAGCGAGGCGTACTGGCAGTGCTGTCCGCCCTGCCCCTGAGCTACCGCCGCGCTGAGCATCAGCGCGCCCGTCACGACGACGATATTACGCTTCATTCGAATTGCTCCGTTCAGGTGAGAACCACTCGTCCGGCACCGGCCGCGATCCGTCCCATCGGCCAGGCCGGCACTCCGGCCGCCGACGCCGACGCGATGACACGCTCGGCCGACGATGCATCCGTGATGACCACCATACCGACGCCCATGTTGAAGGCCCGAAACATCTCGGATCGCTCGACTGCGCCGGCGCGCGCCAGCTCCTGGAAGACACCCGGGACGGTCCATGACCCCGTCTCCACGAGTGCATCCATGTTACCCGGCAGCGCCCGGTTCAGGTTCCCCGGCAATCCCCCGCCGGTGATGTGCGCCATCGCGTGGATGTGATCCAGGACCGGCCGCAGCGCCGCGAGGTACGAGCGATGGACGGCGAGCAAGACGTCGGCCACCGAGCGCTCCGTTCCCGGAAAACGATCGTGCGGACCGAGCTTCATCCGCTCGCTGACGATGCGGCGCGCGAGCGAGTAGCCGTTGGTGTGCAGCCCCGAGCTCTCCAGCCCGACGAGCACGCCGCCGGGACGCACGCGCTCGCTGCCTAACACTCGATTCTCCTCGACCAGGCCGACGATGAACCCGGCGAGATCGTAGTCGGGAGGCGTGTAGACGCCGGGCATCTCCGCCGTCTCGCCCCCGATGAGCGCGCATCCGTTCTCGCGGCAGCCGGCGGCAACGCCGGCGACGACGCCTTCCACCACCCGCGGCTCGAGCTTCCCGAACGCGACGTAGTCGAGGAAGAAGAGCGGCGATGCGCCCTGCACGAGGATGTCGTTCGTGCAGTGGTTCACCAGGTCGTGACCGATCGTGTCGTGACGGTCCGCCTCGATCGCGACCTTGATCTTCGTGCCCACGCCGTCGGCGCTGGCGACGAGCAGCGGCGCCTTCGCGCTCTCCGGAACGCGGAACATCCCGCCGAAGCCGCCGAAGGCGCCGCGCGCGCCGGCGGTGAAGGTGCTCTCGACGAGCTTCCGGATGCGCTCCTTCGCCTCGTCCGCCGCGTCGATGCTGACGCCGGCGTCGCCGTAGGTGAGACCCTCCGTGCCGCTCACGCGTTCTCGGCCTCGAAGGCGACGAGCTGCTGGAAGGCCATGACCCTGGATTTGACGTCTTCTGGGGAGACCTCGAGCAGCCGCTGCACGCTGAACTTCTCGACGGCGAAGCTGCCTAACGCCGCGCCGTAGATCATCGCCCGGCGCATGTTCCGCTCGCTCAGGTCGCCGGTCCGCGCGAGGTAGCCCATGAAGCCCCCGGCGAAGGAGTCGCCGGCCCCGGTCGGGTCGAACACGGACTCGAGCGGGTAGGCGGGCGCGAAGAAGATCGTGTCGCGGGTGAACATGAACGCCCCATGCTCGCCCTTCTTGATGATCACGTGCCGCGGGCCGCGCTCGAGGATCCAGCGCGCCGCCTGCACGAGGTTGAACTTCTCCGTCAGCTGCCGCGCCTCGCCGTCGTTGAGCGTGATGAGGTCGACGTGCTTGAGCAGCTCGAGCAGGTCGGACCGCCGGCTCTCGATCCAGAAGTTCATCGTGTCGCAGGCGACGAGCTTCGGCTTGTTCACCTGCTGCAGCACGTCGAGCTGCAGCCGCGGATCGATGTTCGCGAGGAACACGAAGGGCGCGCTCTTGAACTGCGCGGGGATCTTCGGGCTGAAGTGCGAGAAGACGCCGAGGTGCGTCTCGATGGTCTCGGCGCTGTTCAGGTCGTGGCGGTAGCGGCCGCGCCAGCGGAAGGAGCTCCCCTCGGCGCGCTCGAGCCCCGCGAGATCGACCCCGCGCCGCGCCAGCGGCTCGAGCTGGTCGACGGGGTAATCGCTGCCGACGACGCCCACGAGCTGCACGGGCGTGAGCAGGCTCGCCGCCGCGGAGAAGAAGGTCCCCGATCCGCCGAGCACGTTGTCGGCGCGGCCGAAGGGCGTTTCAACGGAGTCCAGCGCGACGGAACCGACGACTAGAAGCATGTCAGGGCGGTCAGTTTGTGGTTGTCTTCATGAGTCGAGCGGTGAAACGACGGGGCGGGAGATGGGCTCCAATTGAAAGGGCGGCGCGGAGGGCGGAATACTGCGGGGCGGGAAAAGACAGGGCGGGAGTGTCGGTGCGAGAAGCGACCTGTTCGGAAGTGGCCGACAGCGGCGCCTGCGGCGCCGCGCGTCGGCCACAGTCCGTACAGGTACTTTCGAGACTTCCGCGCCCCGCCCCGCGGTATTCCGCTCCCCGCCCCGCCGGTTCCAACGGGACCCGTTTCCCGCCCCGTCCCTTCGACTGATCCCGCCCCACGCCTACATCCGCTCCGGCGCGGTGATGCCGAGGATGGAGAGCCCATTCCGCATCACGATCATCGACGCCCGCGCGAGGAGCAGCCGCGCATTCATGATCTCGGCCGGCTCGTTGAGCACGTGCGCCTTGTGGTACCAGAGGTGGATCTTGCGTGCCGTCTCGAGCAGATAGTTCGCGACGCGATGCGGCTCGAGCGCGTCGGCGGCGCCGGCGACGAGCGCCGGGAAGTCGAGGAGCGCCTTCACCAGCTCCTGCTCCTCGGGGAGCGAGAGCTGCGCGAAGTCGACGCCGGCGCCCGTGATCGACGACGCATCGATCTCGCCGACGCGGAAGATCCCGCAGAGGCGCGCGTGCGCCATCTGGATGTAGTAGACGGGATTCTCCTCGCTCTGCGAGCGCGCGAGGTCGACGTCGAAGACGAGCTGCGAGTCGCCCTTGCGCATCAGGAAGAAGTAGCGGACCGCGTCGCGCCCGACCTCGTCGATGAGGTCGCGCACCGTCACGTAGCTCCCCGCGCGCTTGGAGATCTTCATCTCCTCGCCCCCGCGCATCACCGTCACCATCTGATGGAGCACGTAGTCGGGGTATCCCTCGGGGATCCCCATGCCTAACGCCTGCAGTCCCGCGCGCACGCGCGTCACCGTGCTGTGATGGTCGGCGCCCTGGACGTTGATCGCCCGATGGAAGCCGCGCTCCCACTTCGTGACGTGGTACGCGACATCGGGGAGGAAATACGTGTAGCTCCCGTCGCGCTTGCGCATGACGCGATCCTTGTCGTCGCCGAAGTCGGTGGTGCGCAGCCAGAGCGCGCCCTCGCTCTCGTACGTCGCCCCCTTCTCCCGCAGCATCGCCACCGTCTTCTCGACCATCCCGTTCTCGTAGAGCGAGCTCTCGAGATAGTACGTGTCGAAGGCGACGCCGAACGCCTGCAGGTCGAGGTCCTGCTCGCGGCGGAGCGCCTTCACGGCGAAGCGCCGGATCGCGTCGAGGTCTTCGGCCTTCGCGTCGCGCGGGTTCTCGTCCACATAGCGCGCGGCGATCTCGCGGATGTACTCGCCGTGGTAGCCGCCCTCGGGAATGGGCGCGTCCATCCCGGCGAGCTGACGCGCGCGCGCCTGCACGCTCAGTGCGAGGTTCGCGATCTGGACGCCGGCGTCGTTGTAGTAGAACTCGCGCGACACCTTCCACCCCGTCCAGCCAAGCAGCGCGGCGATGGCGTCGCCGAGCGCGGCCTGGCGGCCATGGCCGACGTGGAGCGGCCCGGTGGGGTTCGCCGAGACGAACTCGACGTTCACCGCGCGCCCCTCGCCGGAGTCGCGCCGGCCGAATCGGTCGCCTTCCGCCACTATCGCCGGCAGTCCGGCCGCGAGAGTCCCGGCGTCGATGCGGAAGTTGATGAAACCCGGACCGGCGATCTCCGCGCCGGAGACCCCCGCGGCGCCCAGGTCCATCGCCCCGATCAGGGCATTCGCGATGTCGCGCGGCGACTTCTTCAGGGGCCGGGCGAGGGTCATGGCCAGGTTCGTCGCCCACTCGCCGAACTGCGGGTCGCGCGGGCGCTCGAGCACCGGCTCGACTCCGTCCGGCGCGCCGAGGGCGCGGGCGGCGCGCGCGAGCTCGCCGCGGATGCGCTCGGCGCTGGTCATTCCGTGCTCGGCTTCTTCGCGGGCGCCGAGGGGGTCGCGTCGCTCGCGGCGGGCTTCTCGGACTTGCTCTCGCCCTTCGACTCGGACGCGGTGTTGGGGTCCGACTTCGGCGCGGGCCTGGAGGAGCCGCTGGAATGCGCGTTCCGGCCGTAGTCCGTGAGGTAGAAGCCCGAGCCCTTGAACATGAGCCCCGCGCCTCCCGAGAGCAGCCGCTCGGCGGTCTTCCCGCACTTCGGGCAGACCACCGTCGTCTCGGCGCCGGAGATCGTGCGGTAGAACTTCTCGAACTCGTGCCCCTCGGGGCAGCGATATTCGTAAGTGGGCATTCGTCGGGGACTTAGATGCGGAAGGGCGAGCAGAGAATGTTAAGCCCGCCACCGGCCCCATTCAAGGCGACGCGCGCGTTCCGCCCGCCCGCGAAAGGAACGTTCTGGAACAGGTCGACGTTGCGTCAAGAGTTCACCCGAGCCTTGCGCGGAGCCCCGGACTCCCCTCATAGTTGGCGCCACCGCGATGCCCCGCTCTCGAGCCGGTGTCGAACGCGGTCAGCGCCGCCACGCCGGCTCCTCTCCCCGGACGCGCGGCTGTTCCATCACCCCGTCAGGAGGCAGGTCGATGAGACGACACTTGCTCAGTCGGAGCACGGTCGTAGGACTGCTCGTCGCGGCGTTAGGCGCCCCGACGATCGCAGCGGCACAGCAGGCCGCGACGATCACCGGCACCGTCACCGACTCCGCGTCGGGACAGCCGATCAGCGCGGTGCAGGTCATCGTCACGGGCACCACCCGCGGCGCGATGACCGACGAATCCGGACGCTACACCATCCGCGGCCTCACCCCGGGCACCATGGCCGTGCGCGCGCAGCGCATCGGCTACGCGCCCGCGAGCCGCACGGTCAGCGTCGGCGAGGGCCAGACGGCGGAGCAGAACTTCACCCTCACAGCCGTCGCCCGCGTCCTCTCCGAGGTCGTGACCGTCGGCTACGGGACCGACACGCGCGCCACCGTCAGCAACGCGGTGACCACGGTCAGCGGCGACCAGGTCGCCTCGACCCCCGCGGCCGGCGTCGACCAGGCGCTCCAGGGCAAGGCGGCGGGCGTGCAGGTGACGCAGAACGCCGGCAACCCCGGCAACGGCATCACCGTCCGCGTGCGCGGCGCGGCCTCGCTCACCGCGAGCAACCAGCCGCTCTTCGTCGTCGACGGCGTGCCGATCAACAACGACGCCATCTCGCAGCTCGACGTCGGCGGCCAGGACATTACCGGCGTGACGAGCCTCAACCCCGACGAGATCGAGTCGCTCACGGTGCTCAAGGATGCCGCCGCGGCGGCGATCTACGGCTCCCGCGGATCGAACGGCGTCATCCTGGTGACGACGAAGCGCGGCAAGAGCGGCAAGCCGCAGCTGAACATCGATTCGTACACCGGCGTGCAGGACGTCGCCAAGACGTGGGACATGCTCACCGGGCCGGAGTACGTCACGATCCGGAACGAGGCGTGGCTGAACGACTTCCCCGGCCAGACCAACCACTACGGCGATCCCGCCAAGGCGACCAACACCGACTGGCAGGATGCCGTCTTCCGGACCGCGCCGATCAACAACGTCACCGTCGGCGCGAGCGGAGGGACCGATCGCATCCAGTACTTCACCTCCGGCTCGTACTTCGATCAGGTCGGCGTCGCGATCGGCTCCGGCTACCGCCGTGCGGCCGGCCGGGTCAACCTCGACTTCGCGGCGACGAACCGCCTCCGCCTGAGCACGTCCATCGGCGTGACACGCGAGGACTGGGACCGCTTCGAGAACGACAACACCATCGAGGGCGTCGTCACCAACGCCATCGCCGACGCGCCGAATCAGCCGGTCCGCCGTCCCGACGGCAGCTTCACCGGCTACGAGCTCGCCTATCCGAATCCGGTCGCGCTGGCCGACCTGAGCAGCATCAACTCGCGTCAGCTCCGCACGGTCGGCAACATCGAGGCGACCTACAACTTCCTGCCGTCGCTCAAGCTGACCGCGCGCGGCGGCGTGGACGTCGGCAACCTGCGCGACCTGCGCTGGGAGTCCCCGAACGTCGAGGGCACCTACTCCGAGTCGGTGCTCGGCGTCGGACGCCAGGGCAACAACACCTTCAACAAGTACGTGATCGAGGCGTTCACGAACTGGGACGTCATGCCCTGGTTCGCGGCGCACAGCCAGACGCTGAGCCTCACGGCGGGAACGAGCGCCGAGTGGAACGGCCGCGAGTACGACTACCTGCGCGGCGAGGGCTTCGCCTCGGAAGGCTTCCGCTATCCGGGCGCCGCGACTCGCATCACCGTGTACGACGGCGGCTGGACGGGGAACAACCTCGCCTCGTTCTTCGGTCGCGCGAACTACGCGCTGATGGACCGCTACCTCCTCACGGCGAGCGTCCGCACGGACGGGTCGTCGCGCTTCGGCCGCAACAATCGCTGGGGAACGTTCCCGGCGGCGTCGGTGGGCTGGAAGGTGAGCGACGAGCCGTGGCTCAGCGGCATGTTCGGCAACAACTCGCTGAAGCTGCGCGGCAGCGTCGGCAACACCGGAAACCAGGCGCTCCCGCAGGACTTCGGTCCGATCGAGCGCTACGCGCGCGCGAACTACGTCGACGAGATCGGTCTCGCCCAGGTCAGCCTTGGCAACCCCGACCTCAAGTGGGAGAGCACCCGCGAGTGGGACGGCGGCCTCGATCTGAACCTGTTCGGCGACCGCATCGCGATCATCGGCGACTACTACTCGAAGCTGACGTCGAACCTGCTCGTCAGCCGCCCGATCTCGGGGACGACCGGCCAGACGTCGCTGCTCAGCAACGTCGGCAGCATCAAGAACGCCGGCGTCGAGCTGCAGCTCACCACCCGTAACTGGGTCTCGGAAGCGACCAACGGCTTCAACTGGACCACCGACGTCAACGTGTCGGCGAACCGGAACAAGGTCGTCTCGCTCTACAACGACCAGCCGTTCAACAGCGGCATCTACAGCATCAACCGCGTCCAGGTCGGCCACCCGCTCGGCGAGTTCTACGCCTATCGCTTCCTCGGCGTCGATCCGCAGACCGGCGACGCGAAGTACAGCACCGAGCAGGAGTTCGTCGGCACCCCGCACCCGAAGTACCAGGGCGGCTTCACGAGCGACATGTCGTGGATGGGCTTCGACCTGCACGGCTTCGTACAGGTCAGCCAGGGGAACCAGATCTTCAACGCGATCCGCATCTTCGCGGATGACGGCGGGCGGTACGCCGACAACAAGTTCTCCGACATCCTCCGCCGGTGGCAGAAGCCGGGCGACGTCACCGACGAGCCGCGCCTGAGCCGTCGTGGACGGTCGAACGCGGTCAACGTCTCCAGCCGCTACCTCGAGCCGGGCTCCTACGTCCGCCTCGGCGACGTCACGCTCGGCTACAACGTGCCGAAGCGGTGGGTGCGGTCCGCGGGCCTGGCGACCGGCCGCGTGTACGTGGGCGGCCACAACATCCACACCTGGACCAAGTACAAGGGCTACAGCCCCGACGTGAACAGCAGCGGCTCGAGCGCGAACACCTCGCTCGGCACCGATTTCTACGCCTACCCGATCGCCCGCTCGTGGACCTTCGGCTTCAAGGCGGGCTTCTAATGCGACCCATCATGAGACTCCGACACCTCGGGGCCGCGACGGCGGTGATCTTCTCTGCCGCGGCCTGCAACAGCATGCTCGACGTGAAGCCGGTGGCCGAGCTGCCGCGCGATCAGGCCCTCACGGGCCCGACGAGCGCGCGCGCGGCCGTCGCCGGCATGTACGACGCCCTCCAGGACAACGAAGGCGGCAACTACTACAGCGCCAACATGGTGTTCTTCACCGACGTCTCCTCGGACGACGTCGACTGGACGGGCACCTTCACCAGCTTCGCCGACGCGCAGGACAACAACCTGCGCGCCGACAACGGCGACGTCGCGGGGATGTGGAACGCGGCGTACCGTACGGTCGCCCGCGCGAACCTCGTCCTCGCCCAGCTTCCGAGCATCGCGGGGATCCCGGCGGGCGAGAAGAACGCGTATCTGGGCGAGGCGCACTTCGTCCGGGCGCTGGCGTATCACGACCTCGTGAAGCTCTGGGGCGGGCAGAACCCCGGCGATCCGGGTGTTCCGCTCATCCTCGCGCCGGTCGAGGATCCGACGAGCAGCACGAGCCTGACGCGCGCGACGACCGGCGCGGTCTACACCCAGATTCTCGCCGATCTGACCCAGGCGGAGGCGCTCATCCCGGCCTCGCAGACGGATCCGACCCGCGCGACGCGCGGAGCGGCCATCGCGCTGCGCGCCCGCGTGGAGCTCTTCCGGAAGAACTACGCGGCGGCCGAGTCGCTCTCGACCGTCGTCGAGAACATGGGGTACGACCTGACGCCGAACTATGCGGATCTCTTCACGGCGGAAGGACAGATCACCAGCGAAGACATCTTCACCCTCACCTTCAGCGCGGTCGACTTCGGCGAGGAAGGCTACTACTATCTCGGCCGCACCGAGGTCGAGCCGTCGGAGGCGCTGGCGCAGGCGTACCAGCCGAGCTACGTCCCCGGCAAGCTGAGCACCTGGAACCCGACGGACATTCGCGCGCAGGTGAACATCTTCGCGGATGTCAACAACGAGATCTGCGGAGGGCTCTGCGGCACGAAGTATCCGACCACGGTCGGCGCGGAGGACATCCACATCATCCGCTTCGCCGAGATCCTGCTGACGCGGGCCGAGGCGCGCGCCCGTCAGGGCGGCGCGACGAAGCTCGCCGGCGCGGTGGCGGACGTGAATCGCATCCGCAAGCGGGCCGGGCTCGACACGCTCGTCTTCGGTGTCGATCTCACCACGCAGCAGCAGGTGATCGACGAGGTGATGCTGCAGCGCCGCCTCGAGCTGGCGATGGAGGGCTTCCGCTGGTCGGACCTCGTGCGCACGGGGCTCGTCCAGAACTGGCTGACGGCGCAGGGTGCGCCGAGCTACCAGGCGCTGTACCCGATCCCGCGGCGCGAGCTCGCGGTGTCGCCGAACATCGCCCAGAACCCGGGCTACACACGTTAGGCAGGAGCCCGTCCGAAGTGACGAAGCCCCTCCGGAACATCGGAGGGGCTTCGTGTTTTTCCACCGTCGACGCCCGCGCTATCGACCCGGGGCGTAGGTTCCCCATGCCGATCGCAGCGCGTCGGCGATCTCCCCGACCGACGCCCTCGCCCGCACCGCGTCGACGATGAGAGGCATGAGCGCAGGCCGCTTGCCCGCCCCCGCGTACGCGGGGGCGGCCGCCCCCAACGCGCCGAGCGCTCGCGTCACCGCGCCGGCGTCGCGCTTCGCCTTCACCGCGCGCAGCCGCTCGACCTGGTCGCGCGCCAGCCGCGAGAAGTCCGGCGTCGGGATCACCGGCGGCTCGGCGCCGTCGGCGAAGCGGTTCACCCCGACGATCACCGTTTCCCCCGCTTCGACGCGAAGCTGGTGCTCGTACGCGCTCCGCCCGATCTCCTCCTGGAAGAAGCCGGCGTCGATCGCCTTCGCCGCGCCGCCGAGCTCCTCGACCTTCGCCATGAGCGCGAGCGCTCGCTCCTCGAGCTGGCCGGTCAGCGACTCGACGTAGTAGCTCCCGGCGAGCGGATCGACCGTCTGCGCGGCGCCGCTCTCGTGGGCGACGATCTGCTGCGTACGCAGCGCAAGCGTCGCCGCTTCAGCCGTCGGGAGCGCCAGGGCCTCGTCGTAGCCGTTGGTGTGGAGCGACTGCGTGCCGCCGAGCACCGCGGCGAGCGCCTGCACCGTGACGCGGACGACGTTGTTCAGCGGCTGCTGCGCCTGCAGGGTGACGCCGCCGGTCTGCGTGTGGAAGCGCAGCCGCGCGCTCGCGTCGCTCGCGCCGAAGCGCTCGCGCATGAAGCGCGCGTAGATCCGCCGTGCCGCGCGGAACTTCGCGACCTCCTCGAAGAGATCGTTGTGCGCGGCGAAGAAGAAGGAGAGCCGCGGCGCGAACTCGTCGATATTCAACCCGGCGTCGAGCGCGGTCCGCACGTACTCGATCGTATCGGCGAAGGTGAAGGCCAGCTCCTGCACCGCCGTCGCCCCCGCCTCGCGGATGTGATAGCCGCTGATCGAGATCGGATTCCAGCTCGGCACCTCGCGCGCGCAGAAGCGGAAGATCTCGGCGATGAGCGCGAGGCTCGGCGCGGGCGGGTAGATGTACGTCCCGCGCGCGATGTACTCCTTGAGGATGTCGTTCTGGATCGTCCCCGAGAGCTTCGCGCGCTCGATCCCCCGCTCCTCGGCGACGACGATGTACATCGCGAGCAGCGTCGCCGCGGTCGCGTTGATCGTCATCGACGTCGACACGCGATCGAGCGGCAGCTCGTCGAGCAGCGCGTGCATGTCGTCGACCGTGTCGATGGCGACGCCGACCCGCCCCACTTCACCCTCCGCGCGCGGCGAATCGGAATCGATCCCCATCTGCGTCGGCAGATCAAAGGCGACGGAGAGCCCCGTCTGCCCCGCGGCGAGCAGATGCCTGAACCGCGCATTCGTCTCCGCCGCCGTCCCGAACCCGGCATACTGCCGCATCGTCCACAGCCGCCCGCGGTACATCGTCGGCTGGACGCCGCGGGTGAAGGGATATTTGCCCGGGTCGCCGAGGTCGGTCTGGTAGTCGAGATCGGCGTCCGTTGGGCCGTAGCTGATCTTGACGGGGATCCCGGAGGGGGAGGTGTCGGACATGAGGAGGTTGCCGGGTGCCAGGTGCCGGGCGCCGGTTTTGGTCGCTGGCACGGAACGAGACGCGACGAGCAGGTTACATCCGCGACGAAGCGATGACGCCTTGTTGGTCCGGCGACGCCAGAATGTCGGTCATGACGGAGTCTGGCGCTCGCTACCGAAATCTAGCCGTGTGGCAACATGCGCATCGGCTCGTGATCGACCTGTACCGCGTGTCCCGTTCTTTTCCGTCCGAGGAACGCTATGGGCTGACGTCGCAGCTTAGGCGCGCAGCGAGCTCCATCGCGATGAATCTGGCCGAAGGAGCGAGTGGAGAATCACCCGGATCGTATGCAGTCTCGGTCGACCACGCATTACGTTCGGCCGGCGAAGTCGACTACCAATTGCTCTTGGCGCGCGATCTCGGATACCTCGATAGTGAGGCGTATCGTCGGTTCGCAGAAGAGATAAGATGCATTCGCGCGATGCTCGCGAAGCTCTACCGAGCGGTGAAGCGATTGCCTCGCGCTACGAGCGCCTTATGAGTAGCCCGCGCGAGGGTAAGCGGCACCCGCCGCCCGGCGCCCGGCACCCGGCACCCGGCTACACCTGAGCCGCTTCGCGGCTCAACGTCTCATGCGCCAGCTCCACCTCCGCCCGGCTGCCGATGAACAGCGGCGTCCTCTGGTGCAGCTCCGTGGGCTGGATGTCGAGGATGCGGGTGGTGCCGTCGCAGGCGGCGCCGCCGGCCTGCTCGACGATGAAGGCGAGCGGGTTGGCCTCGTAGAGGAGACGGAGCTTGCCGTGCGGGCGCTTCTTGTTCGACGGGTAGCAGAAGACGCCGCCGCCGAGGAGGTTGCGGTGGAAGTCGGCGACCAGGGAGCCGACGTAGCGGACGTTCAACGCGCGGCGGTCGCCCTCGAGCCCGCGGTACTTCCGCATGAGCGACTTCACGTTCTCGTCCCACTGCCCCTCGTACGCGTCGTTCACCGAGAGGTAGCGCGGGTTGTTCGGAATCTTGATGTCGGGGTGGGAGAGCAGGAACTCGCCGATCGAGGGATCGTACGTGAAGCCGTGCGCACCCTGCCCCGTCGTGTAGACGAGCATCGTGCTCGAGCCGTAGATGATGTAGCCCGCCGCGACCTGGCGGCGGCCCGGCTGCAGCAGATCCTCCATCTCGCCGCGCGTGCCGCGGGTGATCTTCCGGACGACGGAGAAGATCGTTCCCACCGGAACGTTGACGTCGATGTTCGACGAGCCGTCGAGGGGATCGAACAGCAGGCAGTACTTCCCACAGCGGAACCCTTCGGGGATCGGGATGATCCCCGGCTCCTCTTCGCTGGCCATCGCGCAGAGGCGGCCGCCGTGGTCCATGGCCTTGATGATCGTCTCGTTGGCGAAGACGTCGAGCTTCTGCACCTCCTCGCCCTGCACGTTGTCGCCGCCCGTCGCGCCGAGGATGTCGACGAGACCCGCGCGCCGCACCTTGTTGGTGATCATCTTGGCGGCGAGCGCGATGTCGTACAGGATGCCCGACAGCTCGCCGGTCGCCTCCGGATAGAGGCGCTCCTGCTCGATGATGTATCGCTCGATCGTTACGACGGAGGTGGCGGTGTGGTTGACCACGGTCACACGTTCGTTGAAAGGTTCGCGGCGCGCAGTCGCTCGACGGCGAACTCCTGCGCTTCCCGCTCGTACCGGTTCGCGGAATAGCCTCGCCGCACGCTCTCCCAGAGATAGCGCAGCGGAAAGCTCCACGAGCTGCCAAACTGCCGTACATGTCCGAGCTCGTGCAAGAGGAGCTCGGCCGACAACATAGCGCCGGGCGCGAGGAAGACCGTCTTCCACAGCGTGATCCCCGCGACCGTGCTGCGCCCCAGGAACAGCCCGCCGATCCGCGGCGGAATTCCGCCCACGCGCCAGATCGCACCCGACAGCTCGGGATGCCGCCGGACCAGCTCCCCGGGCAGGTCGATTCGCCGGCCGACGAGCGGTCCCACGATCATGGCGAGAGCTCCCATGCGCGCTGATCAGTATGCAGGGAGAGGGCCACGCCGTCGGTGGAAACGATTACGCTGCCGAGTCGGTCGCTGCGAAGCACCTGCGCCCCGGCCCGCGCGAGATCTCCCATCACCGACGGGCCGGGATGACCGTAGCTGTTGCCCGCCCCCACCGATACCAGGGCGACGCGCGGATGCACCGCGGCAAGAAAGCGCGGCGTCGTGCTCGTGACGCTTCCGTGGTGGCCGACCTTCAGCACGTCCGCGCCGAGCAGCGCGGACTCGTGCTCCACGAGCCAGTCCTCCTCGGGTCCTTCGGCGTCGCCCGTGAGCAGGAACCGCACGGTTCCGTAGCGGATGCGCACCACCGTACTGGCGAGGTTCGCATCGTCGAGCCCCGCGGCCCACGCGGAGTCCGGCGCGAGGAAGGTGAGCGTCACCCCGTCGACGACGAGCGAATCCCCGGGATGCGCGCGCTGCCAGCGTATGCCCAGCTCGCGCGCCGCGACGAGCGATTCGCGGTAGCTCCCGCTCGCACCCGGATAGCCCGCGTCGACGTAGAGCGCGGGGTGCATGGCGTGAAGCAGGCTCGCCGCGCCGCCCGCGTGGTCCGCGTGCGGATGCGAGAGCACGAAGGCGAACACTTCGCCCCCGCGCGCACGCAGATAGGGAACGACGGTGCTCTTTCCCGCGTCGCCGCCGGCCCAGGCGCGCCCGGCGTCGAAGACCACCCAGCGCCCGCGCGGCGTGCGCAGCGCCAGCGCGTCGCCCTGCCCGACGTCGATCATGTGCAGCTCCACCTCGCCGCCCACCCGCGGCACGCTCGGCAGCCATGCGACGAGCGCGACGCAGCCGACGCAGCCGATGGCCGGCGCGAGCGTGTCGCGCCGCACGCAGGTCGCGACCAGGAGCACCGAGGCGATCCCGGAGACGAGCAGCGCGGTCGTCCCCGCCGCGACGTCTAGCTGCGCGCCGGGGATCGCCGCCCCGGCGTGCGCGACCCACACGAACGCGGCGAGCAACGGATGCGACGCGTCCGCGGCGAAGCGCGCCGCCGCGGGCCACCAGCCGAGGAGCATCGCGACGAAGAGCATCGGCTGGAGCAGCGCGACGATCGGCGTGGCGACGACGTTCGTGAGCGGCGCGACGAGGCTCGCGCGGCCGAACCGCCAGGCGACGAGCGGCCCCGTGACGAGCGACGCGACCACCGACGTGAGC